>NZ_AP023086.1:311875-623750 GCF_021655555.1 Marinagarivorans cellulosilyticus
TTTGCGGCTATTAATGGTGCGCTGGCGGTTACTTTGGGCGCCTTTGGCGCGCATGCTTTAAAACAAAGCCTTAGTGCCACCGCGCTGCAAATATGGCATACGGCGGTGCAATACCATTTTGTGCATGTATTGGCTTTATTGGCGCTGGCGATACTGCTGAAGGGCATGGGTGTAAATACCGCAGGCAAGGTGGCGGGCGTTGCTTTTATGGTGGGTATTGTTTTGTTTAGCGGTAGTTTGTATTGGCTGGCATTGGGCGGGCCGCGTTGGCTTGGCCCCATTACGCCACTGGGTGGTTTGGCCTTTATTGCCGGTTGGTTGGCGCTGGCCGTTTGTATTTGGCGCACAGCCTAGTCGATGAATAGGGGCTAGTACTTTACGGTGCTAGACCCAACTTCTCGTTTGCGCGATGATGGCGCTTCCTTCGGACTGTAAACGCGTTCATCACTATGCCTTCTAACTCGCAGCAATCACTTCGTCACTTTGCCGGTGCTATTCCGTTTTTTATTGCGGCCTTCCTGAATGCCTTTGTGGATTTGGGCCACAAAATCGTTATTCAAAATACCGTATACAAGCTTTACGACGGTGCCGAACAAGTCATTTTAACGGCAATCGTCAACGGCTTGATTTTGCTGCCTTTCCTATTGTTATTAAGCCCAGCAGGCTTTTTATCCGATAAGTTCTACAAAAGCCGCGTCATGCAAATGAGCGCCTGGGCGGCGGTGGTATTAACGCTGTGCATTACCGCCTGTTACTACTTAGGTATGTTTGAGCTGGCCTTTGCCATGACGTTTTTACTGGCGGCGCAATCGGCTATTTATTCCCCCGCAAAGTACGGCTACATCAAAGAGCTATTTGGTAAGGCGCGTTTGAGCGAAGCCAACGGCGCGATATCGGCACTTTCCATTGTGGCGATTTTGGCCGGTAGCTTCGCGTATACCATTGTCTTTGAGCTACTGTACCCAGAAAACCCCGTTAATGAAGCAGACATTCTTCGTGCCATTGCGCCTGTAGGTTGGCTGCTGGTAATTAACAGCGTTATCGAGCTGGTGATGATGTACCGTTTGCCGGCTGTGGGTACGCCTAGCCCACAAGCGCATTTCGATAAAAAAGCATTTTTTAGCGGCCGGCTATTCTGGCAAGACTTAAAACCTCTAGGCCATAGCCGCGCAATTGGTTTGAGCGTTATTGGGCTAGCTATGTTTTGGTCCATAGGGCAGGTATTGCTGGCGGCTTTCCCATCGTTTTTAAAAGCCACCACGGGCGAGTTGAATACCTTGGTTGTGCAGGCCGTATTGGCGTGTACGGGTATTGGTATTGCCATTGGTTCTGTAACGGCTGGCAAAATATCGCGTAATTATATAGAGCTTGGTTTATTACCTGTTGGGGCGTTAGGCATTTTGAGCGGCCTTATTGTGCTAACGCACTTAAATAGCATGTGGGCGTTTGCCGGGTGCTTTTTATGGATTGGTATTAGCGGTGGTTTGTTTATTGTGCCGCTTAATGCGTTGATTCAATTTAACGCAAAAGGTGATGCATTAGGCCGTACCTTGGCGGCTAATAATTGGGTGCAAAACCTCGCGATGTTAAGCTTTTTGGCCTTAACCGTTGTATTTGCCTTAATGGGGCTTAGTAGCAAAACCTTATTGCAGTTAATGGTGTTAGTGGCACTGGTTGGCAGTATTTATACCCTTAAACAATTACCGCAAGCCTTTGTGCGCTTTGCATTAGCCAGTGTAATTTCGCGCCGTTACAAGGTGCATGTGCAAGGGTTGGAGCATATGCCCTCGGCGGGCGGCGTGTTGTTGTTGGGTAACCATATTAGCTGGATCGATTGGGCTATTTTGCAATTGGCCAGCCCACGGCCTGTGCGTTTTGTAATGTTAAAAAGTATTTACCAGCGTTGGTACCTTAAGCGCTTTTTAGATTTAATGGGCTGTATTCCTATAGCGCAGGGCAGCAGTGCGCAAAGCTCTATCGAAAAGGTTGCCGAGTATTTAAACCAAGGCGAAGTGGTATGTTTATTCCCTGAGGGTACTATTAGCCGCACTGGCCACTTAGCCGAATTTAGAAAAGGCTTTGAACGCGCCGCTGCGTTGTGCGAAGACGCTGTTGTGATTGTCCCGTTTTATTTGCGGGGTTTATGGGGCAGCCAGTTTTCGCGCGCGAGCGAGCATTTTAAACAATCGCAAAAACGCGGTTTAAACCGTAATTTAATATGTGCCTTTGGCGAGCCTTTACCTAAAACTACGACAGCTGATATTTTAAAGCGGCGCGTGTACGATTTATCGCTAGTGACGTGGCAAGCCTTTATTGATCAAAAACCTGCGCTGGGCGAAAGTTGGATTAATCGCGCTAAACAAGTCGGGCGCCAACCTTTATTGATTTACCCCGATGGCGGCCATTTAACGGGCTACCAAGCACTGAGCTTATCGTTAATTTGGGCGCGCCGCCTGCGTTTACATAAAACGCAGACCATTGGCGTAATGATGGCGCCTACGGTAGATGCGGCCATTTTACATATGGCGGCGTTTATTGCCGGTAAGCGTATTGCGAATTTAGATGGCGCCTTGCCGCCTGCAATACTGGCCGAGCAGTTAGAAAAAATAGAATGTAACACCGTGTATATCGCCAAAGATTTAATGACAGGCCTAAGCAATAGCGTAACAGTTGTAGATATGGACAAGCTCCATGTCACACGGTTTGAACGATGTTTAACGGCTTTTTATAGCCGCTGGACACCAACTTGGAAATTGCGCTGGTTGTCGCTTAATAAAGTAGCGCCAGAAAATGCAGCGGTGGCTATTTTTACCCAAGAGCACGCCATTAATTTAAGCCATAAAAATATTCAAGCAAATATTGCACAACTAGCCGATGTATTAAATGCACAGCCCGATGATATTGCCTTGGCGAATATGCCATTGCATCAAGCCTATGGTTTGACTGTAAATTTATTAATGCCGCTGCTACAAGGTATTGCGTGTGTGCCGCAACCGGTGGCTAACCCCGTGGCCGATGCCCGTGCTATTAGCCAAAATGATGTAACGTTATTATTTGTGAGTGCACAGGTATTGCAGCAGCTAAGCCAACACGATAAAGCCCATGCGCTAATGCTAGGCAGTGTGCGTGCAGTAGTGTGTAGCCATTTGGGTTTAACCCCCGATGTTTTACAGCAATTTCAGCTTAAATTTAATTTACCGGTGCTTGTCGGTTTTGGTATTACCGAGGCATCGCCGGTGGTGAGTTGTAATATTCCAGACGCAATGGACACCCATAATTGGAAGGTTCAAGTGGGGACTAAAGCGCAAACATTGGGTATGCCTTTGCCGGGTACAAGCTTAAAAATTGTTGATGCCAACCAAGCCGAAGTGGCTACAGGTATGCTAGGGCGTTTATGGGTAGCTGGGCCACAGGTTATGCTGGGGTACATTGGGGAGGAATCCCCTTGTTATTGTGTAAATAATATTACTTGGTTAGATACAGGGTTAATGGGCAGCTTAGACGACGATGGTTTTTTACGCTTGGATGCTGTAAGTAATAACCCTGCTGAACAACAAAATAACGACGAAGACGAAAAGGGGAGTGAATCATGATTGCCACAGACTTACCACTTTTTTGCACGCAGCCAGCGGCAAGCCTAGCCACGCTGGCAACTGATGACGCCATTTATATTGCCTACGAGCGCGAGCGCGATTTTATGTCTGCGCCTAAAGCCTTTGTGGTGGTGAAGTTGGCGCACGATACTTTGGTGACGGTGAATGCTTGCCATGCTAACGAGGCGCAGTGGTTGGTGCTAGAGCAAGAACCGCATGGGGTTTACCAGTATCAATATGATGATGCGCGCTTTTACGTGTTTTACGGTGCCGAGCAATTGGTTGATGTAAAAACTGAAGAGTTGGTGTTATACCGTGAAATTTACCATTGCGAGAACCCGCACGAGGCCATGTGTAAATATTTAAATCAAGGTGGCACCGACAACAGTGATTGATGTGTGAGTGTTGGTTAGATTTTGTGTTTATTGTGTGAGGTAATTATGAAAATAGCATTTTACAGTAGCAAACCTTACGACCATGTATTTTTTGATGCCTTAAATCCTGGCCACGATTTGTTATATCTAAAAGCGGGCTTAACACCGGAAACAACCGTTTTAGCTGAAGGTTGCGATGCGGTGTGTTGTTTTGTTAACGACATTGTTAATGCAGAAGTACTGCAACGTTTAGCAGAGCTAAATATTAAGTTGGTTGTAATGCGCTGTGCGGGCTTTAATAATGTGGATGTCGAAGCGGCAGCAGCACGGGGTATTTGCATTGCCCGGGTGCCAGAGTATTCCCCTTATGCTGTGGCAGAGCATACGGTAGGTTTGATTATGACTTTAAACCGCCATATACACAGGGCACATAACCGCATTCGTGAAAACGATTATTCCTTGCACGGTTTAATGGGGTTCGACTTACATGGTAAAACGGTAGGGGTGATTGGTGCGGGAAAAATTGGCTTAGCCTTTATTCGCATAATGCAGGGCTTTGGTTGCCGCGTAATTATATTCGACCCAGCTAAAGCACCAGTTAATGGCGCCGAGAACGTAACGCTAGAGGAGCTATGGGCGCAAAGCCATGTCGTCTCTTTACATTGTCCTTTAACACCGCAAACACACCATATTGTAAATGCCGAGTCTCTCTCCAAAATGCCGAAGGGCGCTATGTTGGTTAATACGAG
This sequence comes from Marinagarivorans cellulosilyticus, assembly GCF_021655555.1. NCBI lineage: Bacteria > Pseudomonadati > Pseudomonadota > Gammaproteobacteria > Cellvibrionales > Cellvibrionaceae > Marinagarivorans > Marinagarivorans cellulosilyticus. The sequence goes on from NZ_AP023086.1 coordinate 316,592, forward strand.
CCGTGGCGGTTTAATCGATACCCAAGCGGTGATTGATAGCCTAAAAAGGGGGCACTTAGGTTATTTAGGCATTGATGTGTACGAAGAGGAGGCCGAACTGTTCTTCGAGGATTTATCCGATGCGATTATTCAAGACGATGTCTTCGCCCGTTTAACCACATTCCCCAACGTGATTATTACCGGCCATCAAGCCTTTTTTACCCGCGAAGCATTGCAAAAAATTGCGACGGTGACTTTTAACAATATCGCGGCTTTTGAAAAAGGTGATTATTCTGTTATCGAAGCCGTCAATAAGTTGAATAACTAAAGGCTGAAAAATCATCTTTTCATTTTATAGATTATTTTTTGACGCTAATTATTGGCTTGGTAGGGTGTTTAATTAATTAGCATTAAATATTTTTCTTTATATGCTCCAATGGCTGCCATTCGCCATTTTCTATTCAAAAATATTGCTTCTTTGGTTGCAACTCTGAACTAGCCTACATAGGTAGGTGTAAGTTTATTTATGCGCCAGTCTGTTGTGGCTGGACTTAATCAGGGTTGCTGAAATGGCTGATACGAACGATCCCAAGAATAAAAAACAACAGCAGCAAGATGCGCTGGATCAGTTTATTGCTGAGGAGGACAAGCAAGGGGTAAACCTGGATGCCGAAGAGCGCGAAGCTGCCGATGCCGATGCCAGCGATGAAGGCGCCATTGCCGCCGGTAACCTAACCTATGGCGACCGCTTTGAGCGCGAGGCCGAAAGCGAGAGTAAGCGGGGCGGGGCAAGTACTGAAGACTTAGAGCAAACCGAGCGGGTTCGAAATAAGCCATCAAAATTTATTGAAGACGTAGAGAGCGACGACAATGCTGCGGCAGGCCGAGCTCAAGATTCAAATGAAACTTTAAGCGCCAGCGACATTCAGCAGCAAAACCTTCCGCGCGAAGAGGCGAATAGCGAGCCCGAAGTTAACAGTAATAATCGCCGCGCAGCGTCGCCAGCAAATAGTGAGGCGGAGCTCGATAATGGGCAGCCGCAAGCTAATCAAGCAACTGCCAACGAGAATATAGAAGAGGGCGAGCCAGAAACGCTCGATGGGGCTGATGACGGTAGCGCGGAAGAAGTAGCTCAGGATGACGAAAGTGAAGACGTAGCAGAGGGTGATGTAGCAGAAGATGATGTAGCAGAGGATGATGTAGCAGAGGATGAGCCAGAAGATGATCTAGATCCTACCGATCCTACCGATCCTACCGATCCTACCGATCCTACCGATCCTACCGATCCTACCGATCCTACCGATCCTACCGATCCTACCGATCCTACCGATCCTACCGATCCTACCGATCCTACCGATCCTACCGATCCTACCGATCCTACCGATCCTACCGATCCTACCGATCCTACCGATCCTACCGATCCTACCGATCCTACCGATCCTACAGATCCTACAGATCCTACAGATCCTACAGATCCTACAGATCCTACAGATCCTACAGATCCTACAGATCCTACAGATCCTACAGATCCTACAGATCCTACAGATCCTACAGATCCTACAGATCCTACAGATCCTACAGATCCTACAGATCCTACAGATCCTACAGATCCTACAGATCCTACAGATCCTACAGATCCTACAGATCCTACAGAAAATCGTCGTCCGCAAGCGAACGACGACAGCGGCGTTGCCACTGAAGACTCAGGCGCCGTCAGCTTTAATGTGCTCGCGAACGATGCCGATGCGGATGGCGATAGCGTATCGCTGGTTAGTGCAGAGGTTACCGGCGGCGCAGGCAGCGTAAGTATTGCCGATGGCCAAGTGATATTTAATCCCGACGAGAGCCACAACTATCTAGGCGAAGGTGAAACCGCCGATGTGACGGTCAGCTATACCGTGGAAGACCCTAGCGGCGAAACCAGTACCGCTGAGCTGACAATTACCGTCACGGGCACTAACGATACGCCCGAAGTTGTACTGAATAACCCCGTCAATATCGAAGAAGGCAGCGAAGCTGGCGCTATCATCGGCGATATTGCTGCTATTGACTCTGATTCAAACGATAGTCATAGCTATGAAATCATCGGAGAATCGCCCTTCGAAATTGTCGATGGCCAATTGGTCGTAGCCGAAGGTGCCGAGATAGACTACGAGGCAGGCTCCACGATTGATGTCGAAATCCAAGTTACTGATAGCAGCGGCGGCAGCTCGACCAAAACCTTCACCATTAATGTTGATGATGTGAATGAAGGCCCCGTAGCCCTTGAGGATGCTGGTGAAGCGCTTGAAGGCGCGGGCTCGGTTGTGTTTGATGTGGTCGGCAATGATACCGACCCCGATGGCGACGCTCTCACCTTAACTGAAGCCTCCGTTACCGATGGTGCCGGCAGCGTGAGTATTGTTGATGGCAAAGTCGTCTTTAACCCGGATGAATCCCATAACAATCTAGCCGAAGGTGAAACCGCCGAAGTCACCGTCAGCTACACCGTTACCGACGAACATGGCGAAACGAGCACGGCGGATCTCACGATTACCGTGACTGGTTCCAACGATGGCCCTGTTGCTGTGGCGGATACGGGCGCGGTGACTGAAGGCGATGGCGCCACTGTATTTGATGTGGTCGCGAACGACACCGACGCCGATGGCGATACGCTGACCTTAACCGAAGCTTCCGTTACCGACGGTGCAGGTTCAGTCTCGATTGTCGACGGCAAAGTCGTCTTCAATCCGGATGAATCTCATAACAACCTCGCTGAAGGCGAAACCGCGGACGTGACCGTCAGCTACACCGTGACTGACGAGCATGGCGAAACCAGTACGGCCGATCTCACGATTACCGTGACCGGCTCGAATGATGGTCCCGTTGCTGTTGCCGATACAGGGCCCGCACTTGAGGGCGCCGGATCAACGACGTTTGACGTAGTAGCTAACGATACCGATGCGGATGGCGACACTTTGTCACTCACTAGTGCTGAAGTGACCGACGGCGTCGGTTCAGTCTCAATCGTGGATGGCAAAGTCGTCTTTAACCCTGATGAATCCCATAACAACCTCGCTGAAGGCGAAACGGCCGAAGTGACCGTCAGCTACACCGTCACCGACGAACACGGCGAAACCAGCACTGCGGATCTCACCATTACCGTGACTGGCTCGAATGATGGTCCTGTTGCTGTGGAGGATACTGGCGCTGTTACAGAAGGCGATGGTGCAACGACCTTTGATGTAGTAGCCAACGATACCGATGTTGATGGCGATACGTTAAGCCTGACCAGCGCTGAAGTGACTGATGGTGCCGGCAGCGTGAGCATTGTCGATGGTAAAGTCGTTTTCAATCCCGACGAATCACACAACAACTTGGCCGAAGGTGAAACCGCTGAAGTGACCGTGAGCTATACCGTCACCGATGAGCACGGCGAAACGAGTACGGCTGACCTGACCATCACGGTAACCGGCTCCAACGATGGTCCCGTAGCCGTGGCCGATACGGGTGAAGTTACTGAAGGCGATGGCGCCACCGTATTTGATGTCGTCGCGAATGATACCGATGCGGATGGTGATGCATTAACGCTTACGGAAGCCTCAGTTACCGATGGCGCGGGTTCCGTCTCGATTGTCGATGGCAAAGTCGTCTTTAACCCCGACGAGTCTCACAACAATCTGGCCGAAGGCGAAACCGCCGAAGTCACCGTCAGCTACACCGTCACCGATGAACACGGTGAAACTAGCATCGCCGATCTCACCATTACTGTCACCGGTTCCAATGATGGCCCAGTGGCGGTGGCGGATGCCGGCAATGTGACCGAAGGCGATGGCGCCACTGTATTTGATGTGGTGGCGAATGATACTGACGCGGATGGCGACACGCTGACCTTAACCGAAGCTTCCGTTACCGATGGCGCCGGCAGCGTCAGCATTGTTGAGGGCAAAGTGGTTTTCAACCCAGACGAAAGCCACAACAATCTCGCCGAAGGCGAAACCGTCGAAGTTACGGTCAGCTACACCGTCACCGACGAACATGGCGAAACGAGCACGGCAGATCTGACGATTACCGTGACGGGCAGTAACGATGGTCCTGTCGCGGTAGCGGATACGGGCGCGGTAACTGAAGGCGATGGCGCCACTGTATTTGACGTCGTGGCTAACGATACTGATGCTGACGGCGACACATTAACTTTGACCGAAGCGTCTGTTACTGACGGCGCGGGCTCTGTCTCGATTGCCGACGGCAAGGTCGTCTTCAACCCTGACGAGAGCCACAACAATCTCGCCGAAGGCGAAACGGCGGAAGTCACCGTCAGCTACACCGTGACTGACGAACACGGCGAAACTAGTACGGCTGACCTGACCATCACGGTAACCGGCTCGAACGATGGGCCTGTGGCTGTCGCCGATACCGGCAATGTGACCGAAGGCGATGGCGCTACAGTATTTGATGTAGTAGCCAACGATACCGATGTAGATGGCGACACCCTAAGTTTGACTAGCGCTGAAGTGACAGATGGTGCGGGTTCAGTCTCGATTGTCGATGGCAAAGTCGTCTTCAACCCTGACGAGTCTCACAACAACCTCGCTGAGGGTGAAACCGCAGAAGTGACCGTGAGTTACACGGTCACCGACGAGCATGGCGAAACCAGCACGGCTGACCTGACCATCACGGTAACCGGTTCTAACGATGGTCCTGTCGCCTTAGCGGATACTGGCTCAGTGACTGAAGGCGACGGTTCGACGACATTTGATGTAGTAGCTAACGATACGGATGCCGATGGCGGCACTCTTTCACTCTCAAGTGCTGAAGTCACCGGTGGCGCCGGCTCAGTCTCAATTGTGGACGGCAAAGTCGTCTTCAATCCCGATGAATCGCATAACAACTTAGCCGAAGGTGAAACTGCCGACGTGACGGTCAGCTATACCGTTACCGACGAACACGGCGAAACGAGTACAGCGGATCTCACCATCACGGTAACCGGCTCCAACGATGGTCCCGTCGCAGTCGCGGATACCGGTGCCGTCACGGAAGGCGACGGATCAACGACGTTCGACGTAGTCGCCAACGATACCGACGTTGATGGCGACACACTTTCACTTACCAGCGCTGAAGTTACAGATGGCGCGGGTTCAGTCTCGATTGTTGATGGCAAGGTCGTCTTTAATCCCGATGAATCCCATAACAACCTCGCTGAAGGCGAAACCGCCGAAGTGACCGTGAGTTATACGGTCACCGACGAGCATGGCGAAACCAGTACGGCTGATTTAACCATTACCGTGACGGGCAGTAATGATGGCCCAGTCGCCGTAGCTGATACGGGAGCTTCACTTGAGGGTGCCGGTTCAACGACGTTCGACGTCGTAGCTAACGATACCGACGCTGATGGCGACACATTGTCACTCACCGGTGCTGATGTGACCGATGGCGCCGGTTCCGTCTCAATCGTAGACGGCAAAGTCGTCTTCAATCCCGACGAATCTCACAATAGCTTAGCCGAAGGTGAAACGGCGGAAGTTGTCGTTTCATACACCGTCACCGATGAACACGGCGAAACGAGTACGGCGGATTTAACGATTACCGTAATCGGCAGTAATGATGGTCCTGTCGCTGTATCGGATACTGGCAATGTGACCGAAGGCGACGGTTCGACGACGTTTGACGTTGTTAGCAACGACACCGATGCCGATGGCGATACGCTTTCTCTCACCAGTGCCGAAGTGACTGATGGCGCCGGCAGCGTGAGTATTGTTGATGGCAAAGTGGTTTTCAATCCCGATGAGTCCCATAACAACCTGGCGGAAGGCGAAACCACCGAAGTGACTGTCAGCTACACCGTGACTGACGAGCACGGCGAAACCAGCACCGCTGACTTAACGATTACCGTAACCGGCAGTAATGATGGTCCTGTCGCTGTATCGGATACTGGCAATGTGACCGAAGGCGACGGTTCGACGACGTTTGATGTTGTTAGCAATGATACTGATGTCGATGGCGACAGCTTAACGCTGACCGAAGCCGAAGTGACCGATGGCGCCGGCAGCGTGAGTATTGTTGATGGCAAAATCGTCTTCAATCCCGATGAATCGCATAACAACTTGGCGGAAGGCGAAACCGCTGATGTTGTCGTTTCTTATACTGTTACCGACGAATACGGCGAAACGAGCACCGCGGACTTAACCATTACCGTGACCGGTTCCAACGATGGCCCTGTGGCTGTGGCCGATACGGGTGAAGTTACCGAAGGTGATGGCTCGACGACGTTTGATGTCGTAGCTAACGATACGGATGTTGATGGCGATACTTTGTCACTCATCAGTGCTGAAGTCACCGACGGCGCGGGCTCTGTTTCGATAGTTGACGGCAAAGTCGTCTTCAATCCCGATGAGTCTCACAACAACCTAGCTGAAGGCGAAACCGCCGAAGTGACCGTGAGCTATACCGTTACGGACGAGCATGGCGAAACCAGTACCGCGGATCTCACGATTACCGTGACCGGTTCCAACGATGGCCCTGTGGCCGTGGCTGATACGGGCAATGTGACCGAAGGTGATGGCGCTACTGTATTTGATGTCGTAGCTAACGATACCGATGCGGATGGCGATACCTTAAGTTTGACCAGTGCCGAAGTCACCGATGGCGCAGGTTCAGTCTCAATCGTGGACGGCAACGTTGTCTTCAATCCCGATGAATCGCATAACAACTTAGCCGAAGGTGAAACCGCCGAAGTGACCGTCAGCTATACCGTGACTGATGAGCATGGCGAAACCAGTACGGCGGATTTAACGATTACCGTAACCGGTTCCAACGATGGTCCCGTAGCCGTGGCCGATACGGGTGAAGTGACCGAAGGCGACGGCGCTACTGTATTTGATGTAGTGGCTAACGATACCGACGCTGATGGCGATACCTTAAGTTTGACCAGTGCCGAAGTTACCGACGGCGCTGGCTCAGTCTCGATTGTGGATGGCAAGGTCGTCTTCAACCCAGACGAAAGCCACAACAACCTCGCTGAAGGTGAAACCGCCGAGGTGGCCGTCAGCTACACCGTCACCGATGAACACGGCGAAACGAGCACGGCGGATCTCACCATTACCGTGACCGGCTCGAACGATGGCCCAGTGGCCGTTGCTGATACTGGTACCGTGACTGAGGGAGACGGATCGACGACGTTCGATGTTATTAGCAACGATACCGATATCGATGGCGACACTTTGTCACTCACTAGTGCTGAAGTCACCGATGGCGCCGGCTCAGTCTCAATTGTTGACGGCAAAGTTGTCTTCAATCCCGATGAATCGCATAACAACCTAGCCGAAGGCGAAACCGCCGAAGTCAGGGTCAGCTACACCGTGACTGATGAGCATGGCGCAACGAGTACGGCTGATTTAACCATTACCGTGACAGGTTCCAATGATGGTCCTGTCGCTGTAGCGGATGCCGGCAATGTGACCGAAGGCGATGGATCAACGACGTTCGACGTAGTAGCCAACGATACCGACGCTGATGGCGACACATTAACGCTTACCGAGACCTCCGTGACTGATGGCGCAGGTTCTGTCTCAATTGTGGACGGCAAGGTCGTCTTTAATCCAGACGAAAGCCACAATAATCTGGCGGAAGGCGAAACGGCTGAAGTGACTGTGAGCTATACCGTTACGGATGAACACGGCGAAACCAGTACGGCCGACCTCACCATTACCGTGACCGGTTCCAACGATGGTCCCGTAGCCGTGGCCGATACGGGTGAAGTGACCGAAGGCGATGGTGCTACAACCTTTGATGTCGTCGCGAATGATACGGATACCGATGGCGATACGCTGACTTTGATCGAAGCCTTGGTTACCGATGGCGCCGGTTCCGTCTCAATCGTTGATGGCAAGGTAGTCTTTAATCCTGACGAATCCCATAACAACTTGGCGGAAGGCGAAACCGCTGAAGTGATCGTGAGCTACACCGTCACGGACGAGCATGGCGAAACCAGTACGGCTGACTTAACGATTACCGTAACCGGCAGTAATGATGGTCCTGTCGCTGTGGCGGATACCGGCTCAGTGACCGAAGGTGATGGTGCGACTACATTCGATGTTGTCGCCAATGACACTGACGCGGATGGTGATGTTCTCACTTTAACTAATGCTGAAGTGACCGACGGTGCAGGCTCTGTTTCAATCGTGGATGGCAAGGTCGTCTTCAACCCAGATGAATCTCACAATAACTTAGCCGAAGGCGAAACCGCGGAAGTCACCGTGAGCTACACCGTGACTGATGAACACGGCGAAACCAGTACCGCCGATCTCACCATAACCGTCACGGGTTCCAATGATGGGCCTGTGGCCGTAGCTGATACGGGAGCTGCACTTGAGGGTACCGGTTCAACGACATTCGACGTAGTGGCTAACGATACCGACGTAGATGGCGACAGCTTAACGCTGACCGAAGCCGAAGTCACCGATGGCGCCGGTTCCGTCTCAATCGTGGACGGCAAAGTCGTCTTCAATCCTGATGAATCCCATAACAACCTGGCCGAAGGTGAAACCGCCGAAGTGACGGTGAGTTACACGGTCACCGATGAGCACGGCGAAACCAGCACCGCGGATCTCACCATTACTGTCACCGGTTCCAATGATGGTCCAGTGGCCGTTGCGGATACCGGCAGCGTGACCGAAGGCGATGGTGCCACTGTATTTGATGTCGTCGCGAACGATACCGATGTAGATGGCGATACCTTAACGCTGACCGAAGCCTCCGTCACCGACGGCGCCGGCTCAGTTTCGATTGTGGACGGCAAGGTCGTTTTCAACCCCGATGAAAGCCATAACAACCTAGCTGAAGGCGAAACCGCGGAAGTTGTCGTTTCTTACACCGTCACCGATGAGCACGGCGAAACCAGCACTGCGGATCTCACCATTACCGTGACAGGTTCTAATGATGGTCCAGTGGCCGTTGCTGATACTAGCGCGGTTACCGAAGGCGACGGTGCAACGACCTTTGATGTACTCGCTAACGATACGGATGCCGATGGCGACACACTAACGCTTACCGAAGCGTCCGTTACCGATGGTGCCGGCAGCGTGAGCATTGTTGATGGCAAAGTTGTTTTCAATCCTGACGAATCTCACAACAACTTGGCCGAAGGTGAAACCGCGGAAGTCACCGTGAGCTATACCGTCACCGACGAGCATGGCGAAACCAGTACGGCTGATCTCACGATTACCGTGACCGGTTCCAACGATGGCCCTGTTGCAGTGGCGGATACCGGTGCGGTCACCGAAGGTGATGGCGCTACGACCTTTGATGTAGTGGCTAACGATGCCGATGTGGATGGCGACACCTTGTCACTCACCAGTGCCGAAGTTACCGATGGCGCCGGCTCTGTTTCGATAGTCGATGGAAAAGTCGTCTTCAACCCCGATGAAAGTCACAACAATCTAGCCGAAGGCGAAACCGCCGATGTGACCGTGAGCTATACCGTCACCGATGAGCACGGCGAAACCAGTATGGCGGACTTAACAATCACCGTAACCGGCTCCAACGATGGCCCCGTAGCCGTTGCGGATACCGGCGCGGTGACCGAAGGTGATGGATCGACGACGTTCGATGTTGTTAGCAACGACACCGATGCCGATGGCGACACGCTCACCTTAACCGAAGCCTCCGTCACTGACGGTGCAGGTTCGGTTTCCATTGTTGATGGCAAGGTCGTTTTCAATCCCGATGAAAGCCATAACAACTTAGCGGAAGGCGAAACGGCTGAAGTGACCGTCAGTTACACGGTCACCGACGAGCACGGCGAGACCAGCACCGCTGATTTAACCATTACCGTGACTGGCTCGAACGATGGCCCAGTGGCCGTTGCTGATACGGGTGAAGTTACCGAAGGTGATGGTGCCACCGTATTTGATGTAGTCGCCAACGATACCGATGCGGATGGCGACACACTAACGCTCACCGAAGCGTCCGTTACAGATGGTGCCGGCTCCATCTCAATCGTAGATGGCAAAGTCGTCTTCAACCCTGACGAAAGCCACAACAACCTAGCTGAAGGCGAAACCGCTGAAGTGACGGTGAGCTACACGGTCACTGATGAGCACGGCGGAACCAGCACCGCGGATCTCACCATTACTGTCACCGGTTCCAATGATGGTCCCGTAGCAGTGGCCGATACGGGTGAAGTCACTGAAGGCGACGGCGCAACCGTATTTGATGTCGTTGCGAATGATACCGACGCTGATGGCGATACATTAAGTTTAACTAGCGCTGAAGTGACCGATGGCGCCGGCTCTGTCTCGATTGTCGATGGCAAAGTCGTCTTCAACCCGGATGAATCCCATAACAACCTGGCCGAAGGCGAAACGGCTGAAGTCACCGTGAGCTACACCGTCACTGACGAACATGGCGAAACCAGTACGGCGGATCTCACCATAACCGTGACCGGTTCCAACGATGGCCCTGTGGCAGTGGCGGATACCGGCGAAGTCAGCGAAGGTGATGGCGCCACCGTGTTTGATGTGGTGGCTAACGATACTGATGCCGATGGCGATACCTTAAGTTTGACCCGTGCGGACGTCACCGATGGCGCGGGCAGCGTGAGTATTGTTGATGGTAAGGTCGTCTTCAACCCCGATGAATCCCATAACAACCTCGCCGAAGGGGAAGCGGCGGAAGTGACTGTGAGCTACACCGTCACCGATGAACACGGCGAAACCAGCACCGCTGACTTAACGATTACCGTGACCGGCAGTAATGATGGCCCTGTCGCTGTGGCCGATACCGGCGAAGTCACCGAAGGCGATGGCGCCACTGTCTTTGATGTGGTGGCTAACGATACTGATGCCGATGGCGATACCTTAAGTTTGACCAGCGCGGACGTCACCGGTGGCGCAGGCAGCGTCAGCATTGTCGATGGCAAAGTCGTCTTCAACCCCGACGAAAGCCATAACAACCTGGCCGAAGGCGAAACCGCGGAAGTCACGGTCAGCTACACGGTGACCGACGAGCACGGCGAAACCAGTACGGCTGACTTAACGATTACCGTGACGGGCAGCAACGATGGCCCTGTGGCGGTTGCCGATACGGGTGATGTGACTGAAGGCGATGGCGCCACCGTCTTTGATGTGGTGGCTAACGATACCGACGTCGATGGTGATACTTTAAGTTTGACGAGTGCAGAAGTCACTGATGGCGCAGGCAGCGTCAGCATCGTCGATGGCAAAGTCGTTTTCAATCCCGATGAGTCTCACAACAACCTAGCCGAAGGTGAAACGGCGGAAGTGACAGTCAGTTACACAGTGACTGACGAGCATGGCGAAACGAGTACGGCCGATCTCACCATTACCGTGACGGGCAGTAATGACGGTCCTGTCGCTGTAGCCGATACTGGCGCGGTGACCGAAGGCGATGGCGCCACCGTATTTGATGTCGTGGCTAATGATACGGATGTGGATGGCGACACACTTTCACTTACCAGCGCTGAAGTTACCGACGGCGCTGGCAGCGTGAGCGTTGTTGACGGCCAGGTCGTCTTCAATCCTGACGAATCTCACAACAACCTCGCCGAAGGGGAAACGGCGGAAGTCACGGTCAGCTATACCGTTACGGACGAGCATGGCGAAACCAGTACCGCGGATCTCACGATTACCGTGACCGGTTCCAACGATGGCCCTGTGGCCGTGGCTGATACGGGCAATGTGACCGAAGGTGATGGCGCTACTGTATTTGATGTCGTAGCTAACGATACCGATGCGGATGGCGATACCTTAAGTTTGACCAGTGCCGAAGTCACCGATGGCGCAGGCTCAGTCTCAATCGTGGACGGCAAAGTCGTCTTCAACGCCGACGAAAGCCACAACAATCTCGCTGAAGGCGAAACCGCGGACGTGACCGTTAGCTACACCGTGACTGACGAGCACGGCGAAACCAGTACGGCGGATCTCACGATTACCGTCACCGGTTCCAACGATGGTCCTGTAGCCATAGCCGATACGGGTGAAGCGACCGAAGGTGATGGCTCGACGACGTTCGACGTAGTTGCCAACGATACCGATGCGGATGGCGACGCACTAAGTTTGACTAGTGCCGAAGTCACCGATGGTGTCGGTTCCGTCGCAATCGTTGACGGCAAAGTCGTCTTTAACCCTGATGAATCTCACAACAACTTAGCCGAAGGCGAAACCGCTGAAGTGACCGTGAGCTATACCCTTACGGATGAACACGGCGAAACCAGCACCGCTGACTTAACGATTACCGTGACGGGCAGTAATGATGGTCCTGTCGCCGTAGCTGATACGGGAGCTGCACTTGAGGGTGCCGGTTCAGCGACGTTCGATGTAGTAGCCAACGATATCGACGTAGATGGCGACAGCTTAACGCTGACCGAAGCCGAAGTGACCGACGGCGCCGGTTCAGTCTCAATCGTGGACGGCAAAGTCGTCTTTAACCCCGACGAGTCTCACAACAATCTAGCCGAAGGCGAAACCGCGGAAGTGACAGTGAGCTACACCGTCACCGATGAGCACGGCGAAAACAGTACGGCTGACCTGACTATCACGGTAACCGGCTCGAATGATGGCCCTGTTGCAGTGGCCGATACTGGCGCGGTGACTGAAGGTGCCGGTTCAACGACCTTCGATGTGGTCGCTAACGATACGGATGCGGATGGCGATGCATTAACGCTGACCGAAGCTGAAGTGACTGATGGTGCCGGCAGCGTGAGCATTGTCGATGGTAAAGTCGTTTTCAATCCCGACGAATCCCACAACAACTTGGCGGAAGGTGAAACGGCTGAAGTTGTCGTTTCTTACACTGTCACCGATGGACATGGCGAAACCAGTACCGCTGATTTAACGATTACCGTGACGGGCTCGAATGATGGTCCTGTTGCGGTTGCGGATACCGGTGCGGTCACTGAAGGTGATGGCGCTAAAACTTTTGATGTCGTTGCGAATGATACTGATGCGGATGGCGATACACTGACCTTAACCGAAGCTTCCGTTACCGACGGTGCTGGCTCCGTCTCAATCGTAGATGGCAAGGTCGTCTTTAGCCCTGATGAGTCGCATAACAACTTGGCGGAAGGCGAAACCGCGAACGTGACCGTCAGCTACACGGTCACCGACGAACATGGCGAAACGAGCACGGCGGATCTCACCATTACGGTGACCGGTAGTAATGATGGCCCTGTTGCTGTAGCGGATACCGGCGCTGTTACCGAAGGTAATGGATCAACGACGTTTGATGTTATTAGCAACGATACTGATGTCGATGGCGATACCTTAACGCTTACCGAGGCCTCCGTGACTGATGGTGCCGGCTCCGTGTCAATTGTTGACGGCAAGGTCGTTTTCAATCCAGACGAATTCCACAACAATCTGGCCGAGGGCGAAACGGCTGAAGTAACGGTGAGTTACACGGTTACCGACGAGCACGGTGAAACCAGTACCGCCGATCTCACCATAACCGTCACGGGTTCCAATGATGGGCCTGTGGCCGTAGCGGATACTGGCGCCGTAACTGAAGGCGATGGTTCGACGACGTTCGACGTAGTCGCCAACGATACCGATGCCGATGGCGATACGCTTTCTCTCACCAGTGCCGAAGTGACTGATGGCGCGGGCAGCGTAAGCATTGTCGACGGCAAAGTCGTTTTCAACCCCGATGAATCCCATAACAACCTCGCTGAAGGCGAAACCGCCGAAGTGACCGTGAGTTATACGGTCACCGACGAGCATGGCGAAACCAGTACGGCCGATCTCACGATTACCGTGACGGGGTCCAATGATGGTCCCGTGGCCGTAGCTGATACGGGAGCTGCCCTAGAGGGTGCCGGTTCAACGACGTTTGATGTCGTGGCTAATGATACGGATGTCGATGGCGACACCTTAAGTTTGACCAGCGCCGAAGTCACCGATGGTGCCGGCTCCGTCTCAATCGTAGATGGCAAAGTCGTCTTCAACCCTGATGAATCCCATAACAACCTAGCCGAAGGCGAAACCACCGATGTGGTCGTGTCCTACACCGTCACCGACGAACACGGCGAAACCAGCACGGCTGATCTCACGATTACCGTGACCGGCTCAAACGATGGTCCCGTTGCGGTTGTGGATACCGGTGCGGTCACCGAAGGTGATGACGCTACAACCTTTGATGTTGTGGCGAACGATACCGATGTAGATGGCGACACACTCACCTTAACCGAAGCCACGGTGACCGGCGGCGCGGGCAGTGTAAGCATCGTCGATGGCAAAGTCGTCTTCAACCCTGACGAATCTCACAACAACCTCGCTGAAGGTGAAACCGCCGAAGTGACCGTCAGCTACACCGTTACCGACGAACACGGCGAAACCAGTACTGCGGACTTAACAATCACCGTGACCGGGTCGAATGATGGCCCTGTGGCTGTTGCCGATACTGGGGCCGTGACGGAGGGCGATGGCGCTACTGTATTTGATGTGGTGGCCAACGATACCGACGTAGATGGCGACACACTTTCACTGACCAGCGCTGAAGTCACTGATGGCGCCGGCAGCGTGAGTATTGTTGATGGCAAGGTCGTCTTCAACCCCGATGAATCCCATAACAACCTCGCTGAAGGCGAAACCGCGGATGTGACGGTAAGCTACACCGTGACCGACGAGCACGGCGAAACCAGCACCGCGGATCTCACCATTACCGTGACCGGTTCCAACGATGGTCCGGTAGCCGTGGCCGATACGGGTGAAGTGACCGAAGGCGATGGTGCGACTGCGTTTGATGTCGTGGCTAACGATACCGATGCGGATGGCGACACGCTCTCACTGACCAGTGCCGAAGTGACCGACGGCGCCGGTTCCGTATCAATCGTCGATGGCAAAGTCGTCTTCAACCCCGACGAATCCCATAACAATCTGGCCGAAGGTGAAACCGCGGAAGTGACGGTCAGCTACACCGTCACTGATGAGCACGGTGAAACCAGTACGGCCGATCTCACCATTACCGTAACCGGCTCCAACGATGGTCCCGTAGCCGTGGCCGATACGGGTGAAGTTACCGAAGGCGACGGCGCTACTGTATTTGATGTAGTAGCGAATGATACTGATGCGGATGGCGATACGCTCAGTTTAACCAGCGCCGAAGTCACCGATGGCGTCGGTTCAGCCTCAATTGTCGATGGCAAAGTCGTTTTCAACCCAGACGAAAGCCATAACAATTTGGCGGAAGGTGAAACCGCTGAAGTGACCGTGAGCTACACCGTCACCGACGAGCACGGCGAAACCAGCACCGCTGACTTAACGATTACCGTCACCGGCAGTAATGATGGTCCTGTTGCTGTGGCTGATACTGGCAGCGTGACAGAAGGCGATGGATCGACGACGTTTGATGTTATTAGCAACGATACTGATGTCGATGGCGACAGCTTAACGCTGACCGAAGCTGAAGTGACCGATGGTGCCGGCAGCGTGAGCATTGTCGATGGCAAAGTCGTTTTCAACCCTGATGAGTCCCATAACAATCTAGCCGAAGGCGAAACGGCTGAAGTGACCGTGAGTTATACGGTCACCGACGAACACGGCGAAAACAGTACGGCTGACCTGACTATCACGGTAACCGGCTCGAATGATGGCCCTGTTGCAGTGGCCGATACTGGCGCGGTGACTGAAGGTGCCGGTTCAACGACCTTCGATGTGGTCGCTAACGATACGGATGCGGATGGCGATGCATTAACGCTGACCGAAGCCGAAGTGACCGATGGCGCCGGCAGCGTGAGTATTGTTGATGGCAAGGTCGTCTTCAATCCGGATGAAAGCCATAACAACTTGGCGGAAGGTGAAACGGCTGATGTTGTCGTTTCTTATACCGTCACTGATGAGCATGGTGAAACCAGTACGGCGGATCTCACGATTACCGTGACGGGCAGCAACGATGGCCCTGTCGCTGTGGCCGATACGGGTGAAGCTACCGAAGGCGATGGCGCCACTGTATTTGACGTAGTAGCGAATGACACCGATGCGGATGGCGATACCTTAAGTTTGACCAGTGCCGAAGTGACCGACGGCGCCGGCTCAGTTTCGATTGTGGATGGCAAAGTCGTCTTCAATCCGGATGAATCCCACAACAACCTGGCGGAAGGTGAAACCGCAGAGGTTACCGTCAGCTACACCGTGACTGACGAGCATGGCGAAACCAGTACGGCGGATCTCACCATAACCGTGACCGGTTCCAACGATGGCCCTGTGGCAGTGGCGGATACCGGCGAAGTCAGCGAAGGTGATGGCGCCACCGTGTTTGATGTGGTGGCTAACGATACTGATGCCGATGGCGATACCTTAAGTTTGACCCGTGCGGACGTCACCGATGGCGCAGGCAGCGTCAGCATCGTCGATGGCAAAGTCGTTTTCAATCCCGATGAGTCTCACAACAACCTAGCCGAAGGTGAAACGGCGGAAGTGACAGTCAGTTACACAGTGACTGACGAGCATGGCGAAACGAGTACGGCCGATCTCACCATTACCGTGACGGGCAGTAATGACGGTCCTGTCGCTGTAGCCGATACTGGCGCGGTGACCGAAGGCGATGGCGCCACCGTATTTGATGTCGTGGCTAATGATACGGATGTGGATGGCGACACACTTTCACTTACCAGCGCTGAAGTTACCGACGGCGCTGGCAGCGTGAGCGTTGTTGACGGCCAGGTCGTCTTCAATCCTGACGAATCTCACAACAACCTCGCCGAAGGGGAAACGGCGGAAGTCACGGTCAGCTACACCGTTACGGATGAGCATGGCGAAACGAGTACGGCCGATCTCACCATTACCGTGACCGGCTCCAATGATGGCCCTGTGGCTGTGGCCGATACGGGTGAAGTTACCGAAGGTGATGGCTCGACGACGTTTGATGTCGTAGCTAACGATACGGATGCCGATGGCGACACATTGTCACTCGCCAGTGCGGAAGTGACTGATGGCGCCGGCAGTGTGAGCATTGTTGATGGCAAAGTCGTTTTCAACCCAGACGAAAGCCACAATAACTTGGCGGAAGGCGAAACCGTTGAAGTGACGGTGAGCTACACCGTGACTGATGAGCATGGCGAAACCAGCACCGCTGATTTAACCATTACCGTGACGGGCAGCAATGATGGTCCTGTCGCTATAGCGGATACCGGCGCTGTGACCGAAGGCGACGGTTCGACGACGTTTGACGTTGTTGGCAACGACACCGATGCCGATGGCGACACGCTGAGCTTAACCGAAGCGTCTGTTACTGATGGCGCCGGCAGCGTGAGTATTGTTGATGGCAAAGTGGTTTTCAATCCCGATGAATCCCACAACAACCTCGCTGAAGGTGAAACCGCTGAAGTGACCGTGAGCTACACCGTCACCGACGAACACGGCGAAACCAGTACGGCTGATCTCACGATTACCGTGACCGGTTCCAACGATGGCCCTGTTGCAGTGGCGGATACCGGTGCGGTCACCGAAGGTGATGGCGCTACGACCTTTGATGTAGTGGCTAACGATGCCGATGTGGATGGCGACACCTTGTCACTCACCAGTGCCGAAGTTACCGATGGCGCCGGCTCTGTTTCGATAGTCGATGGAAAAGTCGTCTTCAACCCCGATGAAAGTCACAACAATCTAGCCGAAGGCGAAACCGCCGATGTGACCGTGAGCTATACCGTCACCGATGAGCACGGCGAAACCAGTATGGCGGACTTAACAATCACCGTAACCGGCTCCAACGATGGCCCCGTAGCCGTTGCGGATACCGGCGCGGTGACCGAAGGTGATGGATCGACGACGTTCGATGTTGTTAGCAACGACACCGATGCCGATGGCGACACGCTCACCTTAACCGAAGCCTCCGTCACTGACGGTGCAGGTTCGGTTTCCATTGTTGATGGCAAGGTCGTTTTCAATCCCGATGAAAGCCATAACAACTTAGCGGAAGGCGAAACGGCTGAAGTGACTGTGAGCTATACCGTTACGGATGAACACGGTGAAACCAGTACGGCCGATCTCACCATTACCGTGACCGGCTCCAACGATGGCCCTGTGGCTGTGGCCGATACGGGTGAAGTCACTGAAGGCGATGGCGCTACAGTATTTGATGTGGTGGCTAACGATACCGACGTAGATGGCGACACGCTGACCTTAACCGAAGCGTCTGTTACCGACGGCGCAGGCTCGGTCTCAATCGTGGACGGCAAAGTCGTCTTCAACCCCGATGAATCTCATAACAACCTCGCCGAAGGCGAAACTGCGGATGTGACCGTTAGCTACACCGTCACCGATGAGCACGGCGAAACCAGCACAGCCGATTTAACCATCACCGTAACCGGCTCCAACGATGCCCCCGATGTCACCCTAAATGGTAATACCATTGATGAAAATGCTTCCGGTGGCACTATCGTCGGGGATCTTGCGGCGATTGATCCCGATTCTAGCAATAGCCATAGCTATTCTATTGCCGATGAAAATAGCCCATTTGAAATCATTGGTGGCCAGTTAGTGGTTAAAGATGGCGCAGACTTAAATTATGAAGACAACACATCTGTTCATGTCGATATCACGGTAACCGACTCTGATAATGGCAGCACAACCAAAACCTTCACTATCGAACTTAACGATGTACAGGCAAATGCGCCAGCGCTTAACGTATCGACCGACGCTAGCATTATCACAGAGCTAAATGGCGATACGCCAATTGGTGATTGGCAAACAGATAACGCCAACAACTATGTTGAAAATCATAACCCAGATCATGTGTATACCGGTTTTGATGATGGCCGTGGCGATGTGATTGAGTTGGAGGCGAATCACGGTGATGAGTCTAATTTATACCAAGATTTGAATATTCAGGCCGGTGAAACCGTTGAGGTGAGTTTTGACTATTCTGCGCGGCTAAACAGCGAAGGTGCCGATAGCCAAATCGACGTATATTTTGAAGGTGAACTGATTGATTCAATTTCAGCTGATGAAGTCGGTTGGGAAAGCTTCAGTTATCAACTCACGGCCACTACCGATAACCCGCGCTTAGAGTTTGATGCCCCTGATGACAATTCGGTGGGTGGCGTACTTGACCTTGTAAAAGTGGAGCAAATTCATTTAGAAGATGAGCCGGTAGGGCTAAACCTAGATGTATCCATAGTTGATGAAAATGGCAATGAAGTAATTAGCGAAATACGCATTGGCGACATACCGGCAGGCGCAGTATTAACCGACGGGCAAAATACGTTTACTGCTGATGAAAATAGCAATAGCGCGGATGTGACCGGCTGGGACTTAGACAGCTTGAGCTTCCAAGGCGCTGAAAACTTCAATGGCGAAGTTAACCTAACCGTGTCGGCAACGAGTAGAGAAGGTGATAACGGCGATACTGCAACGTCTACAGCGCCGCTGAATTTTACCGTTACACCGGTTAATGACCCAGTCGTCATCGACGCCGACAGCGCTCTTGAATTCTCCACCGGTGAAGATACCGCAGTATTGATAACAGAAGCGGCGTTGCTGGCCAATGCGAGCGATGCTGACGGTGATGACCTGAGCGTAGAAAACCTAACGGTCGATAACGCAACGGTGACGGTCGTAATTGACCCTGCAACGGGTGAGCGCAGCTTTAGGGTCACCCCAGATCAAGATTTCCATGGTGAGCTTGAGCTCGATTTTAATGTGAGCGATGGCAATGGCAGTATTGTTAGTAGTGGTGCTTCATTAACGGTCACCTCCGATAACGAAGCGCCTGATGCGCAAGCCGACGCAGGCAATGCACTCGAAGGGAGCGGTGCCGTGGCGTTTGATGTGCTCGCTAACGATACCGATACCGATGGTGATAGCCTCAGCCTAACGGAAGCACAAATCACTGATGGCGCTGGCAGCGTAAGCATTGTTGATGGCAAAGTCGTGTTTAATCCAGACGAAAGCCATAATCACTTGGCCGAAGGCGAAACCGCTGAAGTCACGGTGAGTTATACAACCGAAGACCCTGATGGCGAGCAGAGCACCGCTGAGCTGACCATCACGGTCACCGGTACTAATGATGCACCACTTGAGATTCAACTGAGTGACAGCAATGTAGATCAGAACAATTACCAAGGTGCAGTGGTTGGCGACCTTTCGACCTTAGACCCCGATACGAGCGATACCCATCAGTACCAGATTCTCACCGAGAACGAAACCGCTGCCGTCAGCGAAGCGTTGCATGACGACCCCGATGGCGCATTTTCTGCCAGTTATAACGGCGCTGACGATACGCCGCTCAGCCTAGCGGCTGTTGGTCGCCTCGAAAGCCAATGGGGTAGCGATACGCATACGGTTTGGCGTATTCGTAATACCACCGACGAAACACAAAGCGTCGGTTTAAGAGATGAGGTGACTGGTGATATTGAGTACTACCAAGCGCCGCCCAATAGCGACCTGTTTGTTGCCGATGAAGTGCACTTTGAAATGGTCTTCTCGAACATACGTATCGGCTCAAATGAGCACTCGTTAGTTCAAAATGCAGAGGTTGTTGATTCTAGCCACAGCGCTTGGAATGACTTTATTGACCAACAAACCGTCGTTGTGAGTGAGATTGAATCGCCCTTTGTTATTGAAAATGATCAGCTAGTCGTAAAAGATGATGCGGATATCGGCGACGCCACGAGTATTGACGTAGAAATACTCAGTACCGATCCGCAAGGTGCCAGCACAGTACGAACGTTTACTGTGAACTTCTCGGAAGAGGAAAATACTGCCCCAGTTGCAAACGATGATGCCGGCAGCGCCCTTGAAGGGAGTGGTGCAGTGGCCTTTGATGTTATGGCCAACGACACCGACGCCGAGGGCGACACATTGAGCTTAACAGCCGCAGAAGTTAGCGACGGTGCAGGCAGCGTGAGTATTGTTGATGGCAAAGTCGTTTTCAACCCCGACGAATCCCATAACAACCTCGCCGAAGGCGAAACCGCCGAAGTCACAGTCACTTACACCGTCACCGACGAACAAGGCGAAACCAGTACTGCAGATCTTACGATTACGGTGACCGGCAGCAATGATGCGCCGGATGTTTCGCTGAGCAGTAATAGTGTTGATGAAAATGCAGAAGGTGGAACTATCGTCGGCGATCTTGCAGCGATAGATCCTGATTCTAGTGATACCCATAGCTATCAAATTGCAGACCAAAACAGCCCATTCGAGATTGTGAATGGTCAGTTAGTCGTTAAAGACGACGCCGATATTGATTACGAGCAAACCCAAACCCTCGACGTAGAGGTTGTAGTCACCGATAGCAGTGGCGGCGCCACGACTAAAACCTTCACTATTAACGTTAATGATATTGATGAGCAAAGCTCAGGTGGCGTTACCACTGATGGCACCAATCATAACGATGACATTACCGGCACCGACTACAACGACAATTTGTCGGGCGGCAATGGCAAAGACACCATCTATGGCGAAGGCGGCGATGACATTATCGACGGTGGCAATGCCGATGATGAACTGCACGGCGGCAGCGGTAACGACACAATTACAGGCGGCAACGGCAAAGACGACATCTACGGTGGTGATGGCAACGACACTATTGATAGTGGCAATGGCGACGATTACATCGAGGGCGGGGACGGTAACGACACCATTACCGCAGGCAACGGCAAAGACGAAATTTACGGTGGTGATGGCGACGATAATATTGATGGCGGCCTCGGTAAAGACACCATCGATGGCGGCGCCGGTAACGATACCATTCGCGGTGATGGCGGTAACGATACCCTTGAAGGCGGCGACGGCGACGATACCTTTACGTACCACGGCGCCGATGGCACCGATACGGTGGATGGCGGCGACGGAACAGACACCATCGACCTAAGAGATGTAAGCCGAGTCACATCAGCAGATGATTTCACGGTAAACCTTTCGCAAGGCTCGGTCATTTCGACCAGCAATGGCGAAATAGTATTAAGCGATGACGCCGTCGGTGAAATTCGCTTAGACGAAGGCACCCGCATCAATATCGATAATATCGAGCGTATTGTTTGGAATGATGAAAACGCAGAAGGTGGCGCGAATGCAGATTTAATTGGAGCAGATCTCGATGTATTTGGTGATGGCGAAGACGAGGATGATAACAATGGCGCCTTACTGGATGTAGAAGTTGACGTTGGCAATAACGAGGATGGGGATAATGTTGATGTCAATGTTGATATTTTAGGTGGCGACGACCTGGGTGGCCAAGATGACCTTTTAGACCTAGACCCCAATGTATTAGGTGGCGATGAAGATGCGGATGATGGCGGTAGCGTAATAGACGTTGATGCCGATGTTGCAAATCAAAATAATGGGTCTGGCTCTGAACAAGGAGACAGTAACGACAACGGTGATAGTGACGATAACGGAAGTAGTAATGACAATGGAAGGAGTAACGATAACGGAAGGAGTAATGGCAATGGAAACAGCAGTGATACAGGCGATAGCGATGATGGCAATGTGGGTATCGCCGCGCAGCGAAAAGGGGGCCAGCCAGACGAAGAGCAAGCACTTGATGGCAGCAGTTCGGGCAATAGTTGGCTAGATGAGGTTGACGAAGAGGCCGACGACGAATTTAGCAACGACGATGGTGTAAGTTGGGTTGAGGCAACAAGTGATGATTCCGGCTCGGGAGGAAGAAGCGGGCAGCAGGACGACGATGAATTCGACCTGGATGATAATGATGGCTTCTTAAATAATGACGATCTTGATGATTATGGTGATGATCAGTTTCTCTAGGCCGTTGGCGAGTGAATAAGGACGTTTTGAGGTATGCGCGTATTTATGAGTGGTGTGAGTTGCGTAGGTAAAACAACAGTCGGCCCATTATTAGCCGAGCAATTAGAGCGCCCTTTCTTTGATATGGATCGTGAGGTAGAGCGCTTTCATGGCATGAAGATCCGCCCTTTACGCCGCAACCCATTATGCGAGAGTACCGTGTAGAAGCGGCTAAAGCATTAGTGTATTTACTGGCGCAAAAAGAAAGCGAAGAAGCTGTTATTTCCATGCCCCCCAGCGGTTTTATGGAGGCCTACTGGGATGTCATAAAAACGCAGACATGCGCAAAGATTACCCTGTTCGATGCGCCAGAAAACATCTTGAAACGCCTAATATTCTTTGATGAAGAATCAAACCCCAAAGAAAAAACGTTAAATAAAGAACAAACCGCGCGCTATTTGAAATCCATTTATACCGATATGGAATATTTTCAGGATTCTTACAACCGTTCGGATGCCCAGATTGCCATAACCGGCCTTAACCCCCATCAAGCGGCTAAAAAGGTGAGTGTAATACTTCGCGTAATGAAAAAAATACATTAGAGCATATTACAAAGCTGTTTTTCTTAAACGCATTAAGGGCGCCATTAATTATCGTCTAACATTGTTCCGCCCAGAGTCTATGCTTAAAGAAGCGAAAATATAATTAGGCGGGGTGGCGTGTTGCCCCTGTTAAAAAGGGTTGCTCGAATGGCCTATGCAGGCATACATCTAAAAAATAAATACGAGACTGCAAGGCGGTATCTTGGGGCTATTCTTCACCCCGTTGATGCTAAGTACCTCAAGCACCCCGATATTACATTTGAGAATAAAACCAATACTTTAATCATCGCGAGTTTGGCGATACACCTATTGTCGTTAAGCTTACCGGTAACAACACTGCAAGTGTACGACCGCATATTGGTCAGCCAGAATATGGGTACGCTTAACGCTTTAGCGATGGGTGTAAGTATTGCCGTATTATTGGAATGTTTTATTCGTTTGGCGCGTTCTTACATTGTGAGTTGGAGCAGCGCGGTATACGAGCATGCGCTAAGTTGTAATGCGCTGCGTCATATTCTTCATTCCGATTTATCTGAGGTGGAGCAAGAAGATGTAAGCCAGCACTTGCATCGCATGGGGTCAATATCGCGCATGCGTGAATTTACCAGCGGCCAAGCTCTTATTACATTAATCGATTTACCTTTTGTAGCGATATACATCATTTTAATTGCTGTGCTGGCAGGCTCTTTGGTTGTTGTACCTATCATGATACTTAGCATATTTGCGTTATTGGCATGGGCCTTAGGTAAAAAAATAAAATCTATCTTATCGCAGCGCGACGATTCCGATGAAAAGCGCATGAGCTTTTTTATTCAAGTGCTTACGGGTATTCATACGGCAAAGTCGCTAGGGCACGAAAACCAGCTTCAGCGCAAATATGAGGAGCTGCAGCGAACAACCAGTACCTACAGTTATTTTTTATCTAAAGCAACAAATACGGCCAGTAATTATAGCGCGCTATTTACGCAAGTGATGACAGTCTCCATGATTGCCTTTGGCGCGCCTATGGTGCTTTCTGGCAAGGTGACAATGGGTACCTTGATTGCTTGCGTGTTGTTATCTGGCCGAATAATGAGCCCAGTACAAAAAGCGTTGTCTATATGGACGCGTTTTCAGGATTATCAACTCTGCCGCGAGCAAGTTAATAGCATCTTTACCTCTAAAAAAATAAAGCGTGCACCGGAAGAATCAATGACGGTTATTGAAGGTTCCATCGCGGTTAACAATTTACATTTTTCCTACACCGAAAACGATAAATACTTGCTTAGGGGTATTAACTTTAATTTAAAGCGCGGTGCGGCTATTTCTATTTCGGGGGATCATAGTTGCGGAAAAACAACATTGCTTAAGTTGATGTCCGGGCTTTACCTGCCCAAGCAAGGTGAGGTGTTAATTAATGGCGTGGCGGCACACTTGCATCCACCGGAAGAACTTATCAAACACTTGGGTTATTTGCCAATGGATGGCGCTATTTTTAAAGGCACAATAACCGAAAATCTAACGGCTTTTGGCTTAAATACCACGGATAACGTTAATCAAATTTCGACCCTGCTAGGTATTGATAAAGAAATCGCAAAATTACCGGCGGGTTTCGATACCATGTTAGAAGGTGGAAGCTCTGATGCCATTCCGCCAGGGTTAAAGCAGCGTGTAGCCATTGCGCGCGTATTGGCCGCAAAACCCAAAATATTACTGTTTGATAATGCCGATAGAGGGCTGGATAAAGAAGGCTATCATCTGGTTTACAAGCTTTTAGCGAAACTAAAAAATAGAGTCACACTTATTTTAGTGAGCGACGATAAAAACATACTGCATCTATCTGACCGGGATTATGTTCTCGATAATGGCGAGCTAAAAGAGCGACGCTTTGTAGATGACAGTAAGCTGCATGATGTTAAACCTTATCAGGTGTTGCGTTTATGAATGCGGCTTTGGAATTTAATGATCAAGCGTGGATAACAAAAGCGCATCAAATCGAGATTATGCTATCGCAGCTGCGTGCTGCTGGGTGGTTATCTGACTCGAGTGATTTGAGCCGCTGTTATGAAAATGCCATTGTGTGTTTGTCGGTAGAGCTAGACCTGCCGATAAGCGAGCGCACCTTGTGTGATTATTTGCCAAGTACAAAGCGTGATATAGATGTAATTGATGTCATGAACGCTATTGCAAACTTAGGTTATTTGGCTAACGAAATCACTATTGATGCGCCAATTATAAATAAACGGCTTTTCCCATGTTTGTATGTGCCGCATACGCATTCTACTGACGCCGCAGCGAATAGCACACTCAATGGTGCACAACCTGTCGTGATCTTGGGTTCGCATTCGCAAGACGATAATTTAATGTTTACCATTTATGACTGTTCTGCTGAACGCGTCATGACGGTTAATAGTAGTGTAATCCCCAAAGGCAAGGCGTATGTCTTTACGAAAGAATCGGAATCGCCACAGCCGTTAACACCGGAGTATATGGCGGCATCGGGGTTTACTTGGTTTAGGGCGCTGCTCGAACGTTTTAAAAGCCTATTCTGGCAGGTGTTTTCTGTCAGTATTATGATTAATTTAGTGGCCATTGCCGCCCCGCTTTTTGTGATGCTGGTATACGATCGTGTCATAGGCTTGCATTCACCAGAAACATTAATGCCCTTGATTGTCGGGGCGTTCTTAGCGCTAGCCAGCGAAGGTGTATTGCGTATGGTGCGGCTGCGAGCATTATCTTGGTTTAGCTCGCGGGTAGATACTATCGTCAGTAACCATATATTTTCCCAATTGGTGCTAATGCCAATAACGTTTACCGAGCGCGCATCGGTATCTGCACAAATTTCACGTATCCGGGCTTTTGAAAGTATTCGCGATTTTTTCAATGGACCTTTATTTTTAGCCATTGTAGAGCTGCCTTTTACCCTTATCATTTTATTGGCCATTGCGATTATTGCTGGCAAACTGGCCTTGGTGCCTTTAGCCATTGGTATGCTGTACTTAGTCCTGTTGTTTTTTACCAATACATCGCTAAGAACATCCACTAAGTTGTCGGGTAAAGACCATTCGCTTCGCCAGCAAATGGTATTTGAAACTTTCCAAAAAATGCATGGTATTCGTTCTAGCGGCATCGGTGAAAAATGGATTGAAGAATATCGAAAAGTATCGGGCAAAGCATCGTTATCGGCGTTTAATACAGCTTTTTTATCTGCACGTATCGAGACAATATCGCACGCGTTGTTTGTGGCGGCAGGGCTTACTATTATCTATCTTGGGGTTATTGGTATTTTGGCAGGCGAGATCACTACCGGTGCATTAATCGCTACCACACTTTTAGTTTGGCGAGTGTTAACGCCCTTTAAAATATTGTGTAATTCCATGAGCCGCTTCGAGCAAGTGCGTAACTCGGTGGATCAAGTCAATCGCCTTATGGCAATTAATACCGAGGCGCAAGAATCCGCATCGCATACGCGCATTAACGAATTAAAAGGGCATGTTAGTTTTAGTAAAGTGGGCCTGCGTTATAGTAAAATTAGTGACCCCGTATTTACCGGTCTTAGCTTTAATGCAAAACCTGGTGATTTGGTTGCCGTTACTGGTGGTAATGGTTCGGGTAAATCGACAATTCTTCAACTGATAAACGGGTTTTATAAACCGCAAACCGGAAATATTAGAATTGACGATTTAGATATTCGCCAACTTGATTTAATCGACCTTCGTAAAAATATTGCTTACGTGCCTCAAATCCCGCATTTCTTTAACGGATCCATTGCAGAAAATCTACGTATGGCTGATCCACTAGTCAATGCGCAAGCAATTAAAGTAGCGTTAAACCAAGTAGATGCATGGGAGGAAATTTGTGCCTTACCTCAAGGGATAGAAACGCAAATAGGCATCGATGGTTTTCAGTTGCCTTCAGGGTTGTCGTATAAGTTAAATTTGGCGCGGGCCTACATCAAGAATACCTCGCTTATGTTGTTCGATGAGCTACCCTATGCATTGCTAAACAGTAGTGCGGGCGATGCCTTCCGCAAGACAATTGAGCGCTGGAAAGGGCACCGCACAGTAATTTTAGTAACCCACCGCGAAGACTACATAAAAATGGCCGATACAGTCGTCTTGCTTTCCACCGGAGATTTTCCCATGGTGGGCTCCCCTGATTTAATTATAGAGGCGATCAATAAGAGCAACACCTAGCGCATCTAATTTAGCCATTCTAGGGTTGACCTTTTGGTGTGCCCTTTTTATTCGCTTTGGTAATAAATAAAGGCAAGTAGGCCTGTATACCTGCCTCCATTAGCATTCTTGCCAAAATAATAGCGATAAAGCGGGCTGATTTTTAAGCCTGACTACATATGCCTTCAATATAACCAAAAACTTAATATCGATATAACCCTATTTCAAAATGGCATGTAAAGAAGGCTATTCCTTTTTGTGTTTGCCAGCTAGGCCTAGCTTTTTTAACTAGACTAAATAGAAGGGTAACTTTATATGTATTTTAAGTCGCGGAGGTAACGCTGACTGTGTATTGCAGCTGCGTAACGGTATGGTTATATCTATTAAAGAATACTTAAGGCAGCACCAGCTCTCGCAAAGCGAGCAGGAGCAGCTGGCTTACATGCCGCAATCGGTAAAGCTAGAGGAAGCGGTTAATCCGCATATGGTGCGTATTACTATGTTAGTGATTAGTACCGCCATACTGGTCTTTTTTATCTGGGCTGCTGTTACAAAAATTAGTGAAGTGACGAGTGCTGTTGGAGAGGTGGTTCCGCGTGGTTATACCCAAATTATTCAGCATTTAGAAGGGGCGTTGGTTAAAGAAGTCTTGATTCGCGATGGTGACCTTGTCGATCAGCATCAAGTTCTAATTAAGCTAGAAGATACGGCGGCAACGCAGAATCTAGAAGAAACGCGAAAAAAGATGAAGTCTATTAAATTTCAAATAGAGCGCTATAAAGCGTTTGTTGAAAAGCGCGATCTAGATTTTAGCCATATCGCCAAGTTAACCGAGGAAGAGCTTAATTTTCAAGCCAGTACTTATAATGAAATGCGCCAGTCTATTGCGCAGGAAGAGGACGTGTTAAGCCAGCAAATAACACAAAAAGAGTCTGAAATAGAAAAATTACAGCATCGTATAGAGCACGCCAAGCAAAGCTTAGCATTGGCCGCCGAAGCTCGGGATATTCAAAAAAAATTACTCGATAAAGGCTATGCATCGCGGCTAACGTATATCAAGTTTGAGCAAGACCACCATAAATTAATAGGTGATCTAAAAGAGTCTAAAGAGGCTTTAGGGCAAGCTCGCGAGTCTTTGACCGAATATCAAAGCCGCTTGACATCACTTGGGTCTAAGTCTCGAGACCAAGCGTATTCGATGTTGGATCAATTGCAATCCCAGCGTGATCAAATACAAGAAACGCTAATTCGCTTAGAAGATCGCGTCAATCGATTAACCATTCGGGCGCCGGTAAAAGGAGTGGTGAAAGGCTTACAGCTTAATACCGTTGGCGGTGTTGTCGAACCCGGTAAAGCGCTATTAGAAATAGTCCCCTTAAGTGCGAAGCTTATTGTGGAAGCGCAAGTTTCCCCCAAGGATGTTGGCCATATTAAAGTGGGGCAGCCGATACGTGTGAAAGTCAGCTCTTTTGATTTCTCACGCTATGGCACAGTGTCGGGAACGTTAGATTATGTTTCTGCAACAACATTTATGAACGAAAAGCGAGAACCGTATTTTAAAGTGCGCATTGGGTTAGCAAAAACCTATGTGGGGCACGATGCGCAACAAAATACGATTCTTCCTGGTATGACTGTTGTTGGCGACATTATTACCGGAGAAAAGACTATTCTTTCTTATCTATTTAAACCTATTCATTTATCACTTAAAACGGCATTTTCAGAAAGGTAATTAATATGGAATCTTTTAACCTTGCGGCATCTGCAATTCCTAATGGTGTAACGATCAATACATTGGCAGTGGATGATGACCGTTCTATGCGTATGATGTTACAAACGCAATTAGAAGATCTAGGCCACAATGTTACAACCGCGGACGATGGAAAAACAGCATGGTCCGCGTTACAGGAACACGGCGCTGATATTGATATTGTTGTTATTGATCGTGAAATGCCAGGCATGAATGGTTTGGAAGTTGTGTCGTTAATGAAAAACGACCCGCTATTAAAGAATATCCCCGTCATTATGCAGACAGGATCTGATCGAGCGGAGCAAATCCGAGAAGGCATCGATGCCGGGGTGTATTATTACCTAACAAAGCCCATCGACGAAGAAGTTTTGGCGTCGGTTATCTCTGCGGCTGTGCGCAATATATCGCAACAAAAGTTGCTTAATCAGGAATTAAAGCACCATAAGTCCAGCTTTAATCTTATTCGCAAATGCCAGTTTAAATTGCGTACTATTCCAGAAGCTGAAGACCTTGCATGCTTTTTGGCAAATTGTTATCCCCAGCCAGAAAAAGTGGTTACCGGTATTGCAGAGCTACTCATTAATGGTGTTGAGCACGGAAATTTAGGCATTGGCTATGATGAGAAAACATGGTTGATTAAAAGTGGTACTTGGCGCGATGAGGTTTTGCGAAGAACGGAATTCCCTGAACATAAAAACAAGAGTGTTGAGGTTTTGTATCAACGCCAAGAGGATGGGTTCTATTTGAAAATCAAAGACTGTGGCAACGGTTTTGATTGGCGTAAATACATTAAAGTTGACCCTTCTCGTGCATTAGAAAATCATGGGCGAGGCATTGCGCAAGCCCACTCCATGAGCTTCGATAAAATATCGTATAACGATGCGGGCAACGAAGTTACCGCGTTTGTTGCTAATGATTCTGATATTGATTGGTAATTCGCGTGCCAGAGAAGGATCGCAACAACTGGCTTAAGCGAGCCATAAAAGCAGAGAAGCGTTTAAGTGTGCAGGGCAAAATGCAGCTGCTTTTTGTGCTGGCCATTGTACTTTGTGTATTGATTTCTCTGCCTTTTGTTTACATAGAGGCTGTAACACTAAAAAATCATTTTCATCACGAAACAACTAAGACGCTTACTCGATTGATTGAAGTGCCGTTGGCTGATCAGCTATTGAATATAGACTTACCGGCTATAGAGCGTACGGTTGATTCGTTTAAGCAAGCATTGGATGTTGAGGCGTTCTGTTTGTTTAATAAAGAAATGATTGTTGTTAAATCATTAAAGAGTGAGTGCCATGCTAACGAGTTGGCATTTGTAGAGCCGGTGCATAACGTCGATGGCCAGATTGAGGGCTATTTGTATGTTCAGGCCTCTAATGGATATGAAAATGGCATACTTTACAGGCAGTTGATTGTGGCAGCCTGTTTAGTGGTGGTGTTTTTTATCGTTTCTTTTTTAATGTTGTTAAGGTTGCGATTTATTATCTCCCGCCCGTTAGAAGAGCTAAGCTCTTCAGTTGTAAAATTCTTAAAGAGCAATGATTTTCATATCAGGGCTTCACATTTCTCAGATGATGAAATAGGGCGTTTAGCTGCGGCTTTTAACCACTTGTTGCAAGATATGCGCAGTAAAGAGCATGCGCTACTCAAGGCAAAAAACAAGGCCGATGAGGCCAACGAGCTAAAGGGTGATTTTCTGGCTTCGGTGAGCCATGAGATCAGAACGCCCATGAATGGCATTATCGGTACCACCGAGCTGTTGCTTGAATCGTTAGAAAAACAAAAGCATAAGAATTATGCCAGTACTATATTGCGCTCATCAGAAAGTTTGCTGGCAATTATTAATGATATTTTGGACTTTTCTAAAATTGAATCTGGAAAGTTAGAAATAGAATCGATACCTTTTAATTTGTATGCCGAAATAGAAGACGTCGCAGATTTAATGACGATGCGAGCGAATGAAAAGGATATAGAAATTATCTTGGCGATATCGCCTTATATTCCTGAGGTGGTCATTGGTGATCCTAGCCGCCTTAGGCAGGTGCTTAACAATCTCGTTAATAATGCAATTAAATTTACCGACAATGGCCATATCTTAATAGAAGTGGAGCCATTGGGTTGCAGCGTTAGTGACGATGCGAAAGAGAAATTGCGGTTTTCCGTAGTCGATACCGGTATTGGTATTTCTGAAAGTGCCCAGAAAAAGATTTTCGAGCGTTTTACTCAAGCCGAATCGTCTATTACTCGCCAATATGGTGGAACAGGTTTGGGCTTGGCTATTTGCAAGCAACTGGTTGAGCTATTAGGTGGTGAAATTCATGTAGAAAGTGTCGAGGGTAAAGGGTCTACTTTTAGCTTTACGTTAGATTTTACAATTGATAAAGAACAGGCAGTACACGAAAATACTGAAAAGCTAGAAGGATTGCATGCGTTAGTTATTGATGATAACCCCTATTTTTTAGAATATATAAAGCTAGCACTTCGCTATTTTGGTTTGCGTGTAAGCTGTGTCAGCAGCGCAAAAGAAGCAATTCGGCTAGTCGGTAGGTTTGATGAAAAAGGCGAGCCATTTGATGTCATATTAATTGATGAAAATATGCCTATGGTTAATGGTTGTGCGTTAGCTGAAAATATAGGACTAACGTATGTTGATAGCGCGCCGCCTATAATAATATTAAGTGATATTAGCGCTGACATGCAGCATGAACAGGTATATTCCAAGTTGGGTATATCGGCATATATTCAAAAACCGATACGCTTGAGACAGTTAACGGCATTAATTGAGTTAACAATATTGTCCGGGAAAACTGCTGGCGCTAATGTTTTAACTGTTGATGAAATTAGGGGAAGCTCTAATAATCGCGCTAGTCACTTCAAGTTGGCTGGCCCGCAAATCTTGGTTGCTGAAGCAAATGACACCCATTATAAATTTATAGAAACGATTCTTTTAGAAGCCGGTTGTAAAGTAGTAAGGGTTTGTGACGGCGACGCTGTTATTGAGTATGTCATGAACCACGCTGTAGATTTAATGGTTTTAGATATTGAGCTTCCCGTCGTTAATGGTATTGATGTAGCTAAATCTTTCAGAAAAATGCAGGCTGAAATGGCTGCACGTCATACGCCTATAATCGCTACGGCAGCGCGGGATGTAGCTGTTGATAATGTTCATGCCGTTAATGCCGGTATTGACTTATTTATTCATAAGCAATCGTTAAAGAATCAACTTGTCAGTAAGATATCGGTACTTATTCCCAATTTTATTATTAATCAAAAGAATGACTTAGTATATTTTGAGGGCGTAAAAATACTATTGGTTGAAGATAACCGTGTTAATGCGCAAATAACCACAGAAATATTAAATGAGTTCGGTTGTGAAGTCGTATTGTGTATTGATGGTAAGGAAGCTTTAGACTGTTTCCGCGAGGCTCGTTTTGATGCCGTATTAATGGATTGCCAGATGCCGATCATGGACGGCTTTGAAAGCACGCGCCATATTCGCCACTTCGAACGCAGTGCCCACCGCAGTGCAACCCCTATTATTGCATTGACAGCAAACGCAATGAAGGGCGATAGCGAGCGCTGCTTTAACGCGGGCATGGATGACTATATTACAAAGCCGATAAAGCGAGAAAAGCTGCGAACATTATTGGCTAAATGTGTTGATAGCAGCAAGATATCCATTAAGCCCCATTCGGGTGAGCAAGATATAGATAACCTAATCGATGATGAAGAGTTCTCTAGAGTGCTCGCTTTTAGTAGCCGCGCGGGCATTGACGTGGAGCGTTATATTGTTGACATAGAGAAGAGCTTGCAATTGCTTGAAAGACAATTCCGGTCACAATCTGCGCGTGTTATTTATGAAACTACACAGGTTGTTATTCCTGTTTGTGAGGCTTTTGGTTTTTTACGTTTGAGACGTGAGATGCTCCGTTTTTCTCAGGCTGCTTTAGATTTACATGCTGAGAAGATTAGCCGCACAGATATTCTTGCTGGCTTATTGCAGGCCTCGATTAAAACTGCAACGCAAACGAAAGAATATATCCAGTCTTTGCATAACGAAATTGTTGTTACCTTACCAGAAGATTCAAAAGACTATCCGCCTATTGGCGAGGGAGCTACTGAAGCTGCTAATGCGGCTAGCGCATTAATTCGCATTAATAAGGCGCCTTCAAACGCTTCTATTAATCGCAAGTCTGATGATAAGAGTTCAGTAAAAGTATTCGAAAACAAAGTAGAACAATCACACGAGTTGGTGGATAAGGCAACATTTGACGCGACCAAAAATGTGTTTAAGAAAAAGTTTGATACCATTTTGGGGGAATATATCGAAGATAGCGAAGAGTATTTAGCATGTATTTGTTCAGGTCTTGCCGAGCAAGACTTCCACCGTATTCGTGAAAATGCACATCCGTTGAAGTCGTCATCGTATACCTTAGGCTTTTGTGCTGTGGGTGATCTGGCTAAAAATATAGAAACCTATGCTAAGAAATCTACAGGCCTTGAAGAAATACAGCAGGATATTGAAAAGTTAGTTAAAGCTTTTGATGGTACAAAGGCGTTTATTACATCGGGGGCGCTTAAATAATGTATAAAGCCTGGTTCCCATCTGTTGGTCATAACGGTCTTTGGTCTAAAGTGGTTGTGCTTTTTGGTGTGTCGGCTGCGCTCGTTATTTCCATTTTTATGTACTCCTCATTACAGGCGGTAGAAAACAAACGCAATGCGGAATCTATCTATAAATTAAACCAGCAAATATCCGTTGTTAAGCATATCTCTGTATTGGCTCAGTATTTCGACCGCAATATCGTACCTCGGCGAGACAATAACACGACGGAACCGGGTTATGTTGGAGATGTGGCGGCGCTGCCCCGTAAGCTAAACACATCCCACGCGCGCAACGAGCTTAGAGATTTAGCTCGCCAGTTAGAATTTATTAATACAAGTTTGCAGGCACAAAAAGATATTGTCCCTGACGCAATTAGCAGTATGTACTTTGATGGCGAACATTCGACGAGTTTTTTAGTAAGGGAGTATGTTGCCTCGGCTTATAAACTCTCGCAGTTATCTAGCGATAACCAAAATGATGTCAAGCGTCATATAGACATTATTGCCAGGTACCAAAAAATTGTTGATGACAGATTACACAAAACAGTAACGCGCTACTATCAACACTTGGGGGATGTAGTTAGCCGGCAAAATCAAAGTTATTGGCATTACTTGGTCGTTGTTTTTGCTTTGTTTGCACTGGCGATGTTCTTTTATATATTGCGGCCACTGCAAAATGATATAGAGCAGGCCTATGAACAAGCTGCGCTAGCAAATAGGATTAAAACCGAATTTTTAACCAGCGTAAGCCACGAAATTAGAACCCCGATGCACGGTATTATTAGTGCCGGCGAAAATTTGGATTCTACGCGGCTAGATAACAAGCAAAAATCTTACGTTAAGACGATTATGTCGTCTGCAGATGCCTTGCTAGACGTGGTTAATGACATTCTTGGTTATTCCTCTTTGGAAACTGGTGATACCCAAGTAGAGCTAACACGTTTTAATTTATTTGAATTAACTCAAGACCTTATTCAGATAATGGAAGAGCGCGCACAGCTTAAAAGCCTAGAGCTAATTATGCGTTATGAAGATGGCGTGCCTCATGAGGTCGGTGGCGATTCTTCTTTGATTCGTCAGGTTCTTTATCATTTATTAAGTAATTCCATTAAATTCACGGAGTCGGGTTATATTGTTGTAACTGTAGATATAGCAGAGCCATTGGGTACAGGTGATTTAGCCCTTAAATTTTCTGTCGAAGATACCGGTATTGGTATTGAAGAATCTAAATTGTCTATTATTTTTGAACAGTTTGTCCAAGGTAATGGCGGTACTAAACGTTTATTCAGTGGTACAGGTTTAGGTTTATCTATTTGTAAAAAATTGGTAGAGCTAATGGGCGGCAGTATTCGCGTTGGAAGTGTATTAGGCGAAGGTGCTACATTTAGCTTTACAATACCGTTAAACCTTGCCGACAATATTCAGCGTGTAGAATCACCGGCCTCGTTAAGCCATTCGGGTTCTATCGTTTTTGTTTGCGACGATAAAGAGTTTAAAGGTAATGTTTTAGCTGAATTAGGTATGAGTGGCTTGCAAGTCGTTTGTGTGACATCGCATGAATTGATGACTAATACGATGAACTTAGGTGGTGCTGTTTCGCTACTGGCGATTGATTATTTTGTGAAGGCTGCATCACCTAGTAAAATGATACAAACCGCCAAAGCGTATACCGCATTCGATAAAATACCTGCCGTTTGCATTACGCGTAAACATGATGAACAGGTAGCGCAGGGTTTAAAAGAGCAAGGTTTTAGCGGGATATTTTCTTTTCCGGCAGATACAGAGTTATTCACCGAATTCCTAACGACCCAAAAATCACCCGCCAAAACAGCTGCGCCGAGTGCACCTAGCGAGCTTCTAACGCGAACCTATACGGCCAATGTTAATCATTTAGATGGTGCACAAATTCTATTAGTCGAAGACAACCGTATTAACGCCGCTTTAGCTGAAGATATGCTATTGGATTTTGGTGCGACGGTAACGCTCGCCGAAAATGGAAAAATTGCAGTGGATACGATTCGCGGCGGGCGGCATTTTGATTTGGTATTAATGGACTGCATGATGCCTGTTATGGACGGTTTTGAAGCAACAAAGGCGATTCGTGCATTACCCCAAACCATTGGTAAAACGCTGCCAATTATTGCCTTAACAGCCAACGCAATGGTTGGGGATAAAGAGCGCTGTTTAGATTCTGGCATGAATGCGTATTTATCTAAGCCAGTACGCAAAAAAGACTTACAGCAAACAATGAGCAAATGGCTCCAGCATCGCCAGCCTGTTAAACAGACTGCATCGTCGATTATTGCCGACGATGCTTCGGCGACGTCTCAAAATACGTCAAATACTGTGGCGGCACCTGAGGGTAAGGACAGTCAGTTACTAGCTGCGGCGCAGCCTGCCGATGTCGATTCGCCGGTCGAAGGCGATAAACCCAAAAAGCCCATGTTAGGAATGCAAGACGATGGCTTTGATATGTCGTTATCGCTCGATACGCATAATGTAGTTTCCTCTGAGGTAGAGCGCGACGAACCTGCTACTAATCGCAATGTGACTAATAGCAAGGCGGCTAATAGTGAAGCGGTTAATAGTGAAGCGGCGAAAGCAAAGCAGGATGAAGCGTCTACCCCTAAAAAAGCGCCTATGCCTAAAGAGGCTCCTATGCCTAAGGAGGCACCTGGTAGGCCCAAAGACGCTGCAGCCCCAGCGCCTTTGGCACCGACCACAAGCCCAGCCAGCCCAATCGGTGAAGCTAAAACCGCTGACGACAGTGCAGCGCAAGGTGAGGCTGCTCCGCAAGAGCAAAGCACGGGGCTGGCACTGCAGTACTTGGATGATGCAGCGGTGGTTAAGGCCAAGTCTATGATGAAACGGCGCTTCCCTACGATGATTGAATACTTTTTAGAAGATACACAGAACTACCTAGAGCAAATTAAAGAAGGCCTAGAGGCAAAGGATTACAGCCAGCTTGTTGTACCTTCGCACACAATAAAATCGTCCAGTCGGCAGATGGGGGCTTTTACGGTTTCGGACTTAGCCCGAGAAATTGAATCGCTCGCTCGCTCGGAAGAAGGCAGTTTTGAGACGCTTTTGGTTTTAACGGAACAGTTACAAGAACAATTCGATCTATCTCGTATCGACTTTAATTACCTTTTGTCGGAAGCTGGTTAGCCGCCTAGCTAGCTTGGCTACACTCATAGAAACAGGCGTTGAATTAGAGGTGGGTGTTATGGGAGTACACAAGCATTATATGGCCAAAGTGCTGATAGCCGAGGATAACCGCGTAGAGGCTGCGCTGATAGAAAACATGCTAGAAGAGTTTGGCTGCGAGGTATTTAAGGCGCGCGGCTTAGATATTGTGGATAAACTAGATACCGCCTACGATCTTATTTTTTTAGATATCAATATGCCGGGTATTAGTGGCTTTTACATTGCTAATAACCTGAAAAATTCGGATGCGTGCCCACACAAAGCACCAATAATTTTGGTGTCTTCAGAGCCTTACACAGAAGAAATTAAAGATAAATGTGTTGAATCCGATGTGGACGGTTATGTGCAAAAGCCAATGACAGAAGCGCTGTTAGCCACGATTTTGGATGAATATGTACCCGATAAAGAAATATCATTATTGGCTACAGGAGCTGAAAACTCCAAGTTATTTCTGCGCAAGCGGCAAAGCTAAAGCCTTATTGTAAAAAGAAAAGGGCTCTTATTTGGCTCTTCTCCGCTTTAGTGAGGTGATCTAGTGGCTTCCATAGAACATGGATTGCTCGTCAGGCATCGATGATTGCCTTATTTTTAGCTTGAAGTACTCGGTATCCTTGATGCCTCTTGCTCGCTTGCGAATCATGCCAATGCTGACATTGCCGGCTTCAATTCTGGCGCTAGTCAGCCCGTGTTTTCCGTAGTTACAAATGCCTACGCTATGCTTCCTTAGTGACTTTGCAAATTTCTTGAGATAGAGCATATTCGTCTGTTCCGCGATGTCGCACCACTGCTCCAATGCATTCATCATGGCGTCATAATTCCCTGCATTCCACAAAGCTTGGAGCTGCTCTTTGAGTATATAAAGTGTATTGATATTGGAATTATTTTCGAGCAATGTCTGGAGTTTATTGGCTTGTTTATCATTTAACTTGTCGGCATTTTTTAACAACAGGTAGTGGGTACCTTTAAGCTGCTCTTTGCCTGCGCGATCCGCCTTTCTGAACTCGATCCTACGCTGATTGCTCATGGCTTTACTGTAGTTTTGCATCACATGAAACCGATCGAAAACAATGTCAGCATTAGGCAAGCATTCGCGTACCGATTTTTGATAGGCTGGCCCCATATCCATGGCTACCGCCTCTATGTTTTCAGCGGTTTGTGCTGGTAAGCGCTTTAGAAACGCTGTCAACACCTCGGCTTTACGGCCTGTCTCAACGCCAATTAAATGACCGGATTCCATGTCATAAATCACCGTCATATAATCATGGCCTTTGGCTCTAGCGACTTCATCGACCCCAAGATATTTTAAGTCAATTAATTTTTCAGGATTAAGTGCAGGCAACGTTTTCTCTAGGTGAAATTTATCCATATTTTTCACCGTTTCCCATCGTAGCTTTAGGTGCCGACTGACCGTGCTGATACTCATATGGCGACACAATCCGCTCACCAACTGGCAAAATCTTTGAGTATAGCGATTGCCTGTATCGACAAATTCGCAAGCCTCCATTAGACGCCTACCGCAAGTCGTCACAACTTGAGCGAGCTCAACTTCCAAATAGCACTCGAAGCCACACAAAGG
The DNA here is from genome assembly GCF_021655555.1 of Marinagarivorans cellulosilyticus. Lineage (NCBI taxonomy): Bacteria > Pseudomonadati > Pseudomonadota > Gammaproteobacteria > Cellvibrionales > Cellvibrionaceae > Marinagarivorans > Marinagarivorans cellulosilyticus. Next base: position 355,141 of record NZ_AP023086.1, read on the forward strand.
GACATCACGGATCGTTCTGCGCAAGTATCGGTTGATGTTGGCCGCCTCATTACTTGACGGGTCAATCGCTCTATAACGACGGTCTCGCTTGCAGTGTATAGTCAATCTTTGCAGGGCCAAGTCATGCTGAACTTGTTTGACACGCTGACCAGGAAGGCTCAAAATTTTGCTGGAGATGTTAAGGCTCATATATTCGTTTAAGTGTAGTGGCGTGAGAACCTTACATTTCAACGGATATGGCGGGTCTTAGCATCTCTTTTTACCTCACTAAAGCGGAGAAGACCCTCTTATTTCAGAGCCCTTTTTTTATATCTTCATCACCAAAATTGCTGCAAACGTGCTCACAAAAGGCAGCTTAAATGGCCGCCCCAGTAATGATGTTACTAGTTGAATCAACCAAACGACTAAGGCGATAAGGCCAATAATCCGTAAGCTAAGTGGCCCTAGTAATGGAATAACGGGCAGTAGCACACCCAATATGCTGCAGGCACCAAAGAAAATAACAGATTGCGCGGCATGAAAGCGTACTTCTGCGTCTTTCTTTTCTATTAGTAAAAAAATAATGCCGCTAATCCAGTTAAACAGATAAGCCAAAAACATGGCTAAATTGCGGGGGATACCGGTGGATGATATTTGCATCATTGACCCTTGGCTCGTTATTTCTCGAGTGATAGTTGGACAGTAACGGGAATGCTACTTGCGATGGAATCTAGGCCGGCAAGCTCTTTGAGTTTATCAATACCAGGAATAAAGCCGAAGTCGGCCGCGTTAAGCAGTATCGGCGCGGTGGTATTCACATGCAAGCTGCCACCTTTTTGCGCATTTACTGTGACAGGTGCAGTTAAGCTGACTTTTTTACCGTGCAGGTTAAGTTCAAACGGTACCTGTAGCGTTTTATTTTTGCCGGCTTTTAGGCCTTTGAGTAATGTCGGGTCTATCTGAGCGCTAATGGTTGCTAGTGGGTATTTTGCGCTTTCGAATAGGTGCTCTTGCATGCGGGTATTGCGAATATCGATACCGGTATCGACAGAGGCTAAGGAAATATTCACAGTCAGGGCTCCGGCCTTGGTAAAGGTTCCTGCCAGTTCACCAAAGTGATGAACTTCCCCGATGTTGCCCTTTTTGATGCTCACAAACTGAATGTCGGAGGCTTCATTATTAATGCGCCAGTCTGCGGCTACACTTTGCGCAAATGCGAGCGAGCTAATAACGCTACCAAGTAACAGTGCTTTTAATAGGCTTTTTGGTTGAGTGGCTGTCATAAATATTCCTCTTATATCGAAGTGGGTGATGCGCGCTATGCCGTTGCCCCTGTGAGTATATTCGGGCTGGGTAGTTCTAGGGTTTCTTTAAAAGGTAGATAGCTACGGGCGTCGGCACAATACTGTCGGTTGTGTTGCTTTTCTTCAACTAAAAACTGGCTAATCGCGTGATTGAACTCGGGATGTGCCAGTTGATGAAACGATTGTGTGAGTACGGGCACAAAACCGCGTTGAATTTTGTGTTCACCCTGTGCCCCAGGGTCGAAGCGCTGTAGCTGTTGCTCGATGGCAAATTCAATGCCTTGGTAGTAACAGCATTCAAAGTGTAAGCCATCAAATTCTTCGGTGGCACCCCAATAACGGCCATAGAGAGTTTGGCTGTCGTAAAAATAAAGCGCGGCCGCAACTAGCTGGCTTTGCTGATAAGCGCGAACCAAAAGTGTGTTTTGTGGCAAGGCTTCACCAAGGCGTTGAAAAAAATCACTATTAAGGTAGCCGTTGTGGCCGCTGCGCTTTTGATAGGTGCGTTGATAAAGTTGGTGAAAGTCGTGCCAGTCTTGCGTGGTTAGCTGTGTGCCCGTGGTGCGCGTAATCACAAAATCTTGCTGGTAAACTTTGGCTCGCTCTTTTTTTATGTTTTTGCGTTTACGCGAGCTAAAGTCTGATAGAAAGGCATCAAAGTCAGAATAGCCGTGGTTAAACCAGTGAAACTGGCACCCTAAGCGCCGCTGTAAGCTACTGCTGGTATCTGTGGGCGCTGCTTCCTTGGCAAGTAAACTTGCTTGCTCTGCGCTAGGGAATAGCGAGTGAAAGCCCGAAAAACGGTTGCTTACAAGCTGCTCGTTAATTACCGCACGCATTTGTTGCATAGCGTGGTTATCGCGTACGGCAAAGCGCGGGCCTGTTGCTGGGGTAAAAGGGATGGCATTAAGCAGTTTAGGGTAATAGTGAATACCGTTTTGGTGGTAAGCATCGGCCCAGCTCCAATCGAAAACGTATTCACCGTAGGAGTGGCTTTTCACATACAGCGGCATAGCGCCAATTAACGCGCCGTTTTCTTTTAAGCTAAGGTGGTAGGGCTGCCAGCCGGACTTGGCACCGGTGCAATTGCTATCTTCTAGTGCCGCTAAAAATCCATGCTGAATAAAGGGGTAATCTGTTTGCCAAAGGGCTTGCCACTGGCTGGCTGGAATTGAATTAATACTGTTAGAGAATTCATACTGCATAGCGTACTCCCAAGGCTTGCACGCATTCTACGGAACTTCATAGGCTGGCGTCTAACCGTATTGCTCCTAGGCTACTATTAGCTTGTAAAGAGCGCGATACTTTTTGATTGTATGCTTGCGAATGCTGTGCAAAACTCGCGCATTCTAGCGTGCTTTGCTGCGTTGTTTAAAATGCATTTAGGCGTGCATCTTTCATTTTTCCATTTTGAGCTTACTGAATGACCTCTGCATTCTCGCCACTGCCCGGTGGTTTTATCGATATATTAGCGACTTTATTGCGTGAGCCGAGTGTGGTCGGTGCGGAACACGCTTTCTTTCGAGTTTTGCAGCGCGAGCTAGAAGAGCGTGGCGCGAAGGTCACTTGGTACGAAGGCCTTTTGGTGGCCCAAGGCGCTAAACCTCATTCGTTAATGTTATCGGCCCACGCTGATCGGCATGGTTTGATCTGCACCGGGCCAAATGAATTCCAATATGCGGCTTCTGTTGCAGGGGCCCGCTCCGATTTGCTGGGCAATTCCATTAGCGAAGAGCTAATGAAAAAAATTGCTACGCGCTTCAATGATAACCATGTATATGCCTATGAGCCTTGGTCAGGTGCGTATCGTGGCAAAGGTAAAATCACCAACGCCTATATCTGTGAATACCGCAATAACCTTATTTTTGAATTGGAGGGCTTAGAGCATGTTGTTGCCGGAACTCCAATTGCGTTTCGCGATAAGTTATACAAGGACGAGCACGCACTAGTCGGACAGTTAGATAATGTGCTTACGGTGGCAGCTTTAGTTTATTTGTTTGAGCTAGGGTTTGAGGGCACAGCTTTCTTTACAGCACAAGAAGAGGCGGGCAAAAGTTGGCGTTATTTGTTGGAGTGGTTCAGGCGTTTTGGCGGCTCGACCAACCAGTTAATCGTGGTTGATACCAGCCCGTTCCCAGACTTTAAAGCCGCACAGCACCAGCATTTGGTGTTGCGTAATAAAGATGCGAACGCCGAGTTTAATACCCCGTTAACAAAAACGTTGCAACAGCATTGTGAGCGCTTGGGTTATAGCGTGCTATACAAAGATGCCTATGTTGAGACGCATAATAAAATATTAATTGCGCGTGGCGAGGAACCTTCTTCGCTGGGTTCGACGGAGATGGGGCGCATTATTTCAGCGTCGCAAGGGTTAGTTGATGGCTCCACCTTGCAAATTCCTACCTCGGGTTACCACACAATGAAAGAGTCGGCGCCTATAGCATCGGTGACGGCGTTTTTAACCGTATTACAAGCATTAATAGCGAAAGGGTAATTCTTTGTCTGAAATTATTAAATTATCAGCAGATAGCAAAGCCGATATCGTTAAGAAGATTAAGTTGTATTTCCAGGAAGAGCTTCGGCAAGATATTGGCCAATTTGATGCTGAATTCTTATTGGATTTTTTCTCAGAAGAAGTGGGAGCTTACTATTACAATCAAGGTATTTTAGATGCGCGTGCGGTCTTACAGGCAAAGCTAGAAACTATTGATGATGCCTTGTATGAAATAGAGCGGCCGGTTGGTGGTATTTAGCTGTATTGTAGTTTTATTCATTTGATGCGCGCTGAAAAGTCGTTTGCGCGCTTAATGGTATGATGCCTTAATCGAATACCGCAAATTGTGAGGAGCTTGCTATGGCAACACGAAGAAACTTTATTAACGGTGCAACACTGTTGGGCGCCACGGCGTTATCTAACCGAGCGTTTGCTTTTGGTAAAGGGAAAAAGTTGGGTGTCGCGCTGGTAGGTTTGGGGCAATATAGTCGCGATTTGTTAGCGCCAGCATTACAGTTAACCTCGCACTGTGAGTTACGTGGCATTGTGAGTGGCAGCCCAGAAAAAGTGGTTGAATGGAAGAAAAAATATAATCTTAAAGATAAAAATATTTATCACTACGACAATTTAGACTCAATAGCGGATAACCCAGATATTGACGTTGTGTATATTGTTGTGCCAACTTATTTACACGAAAAATATGCAGTGATTGCAGCAAATGCCGGCAAGCACGTATGGTGTGAAAAACCAATGGCGATGAATGTTACGCAATGTCAAAATATTATTGCAGCGTGTGAAAAAAATAAAGTGAAGCTGAGTATAGGTTACCGTTTGCAACACGAGCCTAATACCCGCACAGTTATCAGTTACGCCAAGAAAAAACCATACGGTGCGATTAAGTCGGTTGTTGCGCAGGCAGGTTATGCCGGTAATGGATCTGAAAACCCATTGCATTGGCGCATGGATCGCACCCGTGGTGGCGGTGCTATGTACGATATGGGCGTTTACCCCATTAATGCTGCGCGTTACGCCGTAGGTCTAGAGCCTACTGCAATTACCGCCAAGCACGTTACGCCAAGGCCAGATATTTTTAAGCGCTGCGACGAAAGCAGTGTATTCACTTTAGAATTTCCCAGTGGAATTAGCGCTGAATGTGAGTGCCACGTGGGTAAAAATATCAACCTTTTAAAGGTTTCTGCCACAAAAGGTTGGTATGAATTAGACCCTATGCAAAGCTACAGCGGTGTAAAAGGCAAAACCAGCGATGGTATTTTGCTGAATAAAACGATTGCTAATCAGCAAGCCCAGCAAATGGATGATGATGCAGCCGCTATACTGGGAAATTCTCCTGTTATGGTGCCGGGCTTAGACGGTTTAATGGATATTCGTGTTGTGGAAGGTGCACTGGAGTCGGCCCGTTTGGGTGGTAAGCGCATTGTTCTAAGCTAGAATTTGAAGGGTAATATTTTAATAATCTTTAACAGAGTTGAATATGAAAATAATATCTCGCGTATTACCGTTAATACTATTGGCCACTGCTCTTGTATCTTGTAGTTCATTTTCAGGCAATAAAAGCGAAAGCAAAACGATGTCGGCTTCTTCAATCAATGTCATTAAAGCGAGTGATCCCCGCATTCATTATAGTGGCCGTATGCAATATAAAGATGGCGCAATGCGGTTCGATTGGGCGGGTGTTGAAATACGCTTTGCAATAAAAGGCAGTGCGTTTACGTTACTTATGGATGGCGGCGGAAGTGATTACAATATTGTAGTTAATGGTGAGGTTTTGCAAATATTGCGACCTGATGCTGGCATACAAGAGCATATCATCGCGTTACCGAGTAGTGCTAATTCAACGTCGCACGAAGTGATTATTCAGCGCCGTAATGATCCTCATTTTGGGGTTACAACCTTTCGCGGTTTAGCGCTTGATACGCAAGCTGAGCTATTGTCAAAGCCCGCGCTGAAAGCTCGGAAAATAGAATTTATCGGTGATTCCTATACGGTAGGCTACGGTAACGAGGGAACATCGACGCAGTGCGATAGCCTGCGACCCTATGAAAACAATGCGCTATCTTATGCTGCTCTTACAGCCTCTGCATTAGAGGCCGAAGCGCATATGAGTGCGGTATCGGGCCGTGGCTTGGTGCGCAATTACGGCGATAAAAACCGTGTGTCTGACGAGCCAATGCCTAGCCTGTACGGTCGTGTGCTTTTCCATGATGAAAATAGCGTTTGGGATTTTACGCAATGGCAGCCAGATGCGGTTGTTATTAAGCTTGGCACAAATGACTTTAGTACGGAGCCGCACCCTGATCATATTGTATTTCAACAGGCACTCACTGATTTAATCAATCGAGTAACGCAATATTACGGTGACACGCCGATCTTTTTATTGGCAGACAATTCAATGCCAGTCATTGTGGATTTGTATCGCAGTTACCATCAAAAAAATTATGCATCAAATAGCAAGGTTCATTATGTGGTGCTACCTAAACCTGCGTTGGAGCAGCTCGGCTGCGACTGGCACCCCAATGTGCAATACCACCAGCAGGCTGCCGCTATTTTGGCCCCTGTTATTAAAAAAGCATTAGCGTGGGATTAATCCGCCTCGACAAACTAATGCTGTAATGTGCGGTAATAACGTTTTTTTGTTGGTGAACTAATCTGTTGAAACTTGTTTATACAAGCCAACACACCACATTAGAGGAAACGTTATGCCGAAGATTAATGCCCAGTTTGCAATTAAAAATGGGAAAAGTTTAGTGGCGAGCCTTTTGGCATCGTCGTCTTTGTTTATTGTAATGCCGGCTTCTGCCGCCGGCTTTGTTAAAATCCCTAACTCTGCGATTAGCGGTTACAATAATAAACATCTAACGGGAGTTTCTGTACAGCAGTGTTCAAATGCATGTGTTACAGAAACAAGCTTTAGCTGTAAATCATTTGATTATTATAAAAATCAAAATGCTTGTGATTTAAGCGCCAAAAGTGCAGAGGATGTTGGCGGGCTAAAATACACCTATTCTGGTAACCCGTACGATCACTATGCTAAAACAACAGACTTTTCTCGTATTCCAAAGGCGGCCATTAGCGGTTATAACAACCGGCATTTAACCAACGTGTCGGTTGAACAGTGCAAAACAGCCTGTGAAGATGAATCTGAATTTATCTGTAAGTCTTTTGATTATTACAAAAGTCAAAATAAGTGTGATTTAAGTATCAAAAGTGCAGCGGATGTTGGTTTGAAATTTACCTATTCGGGTAACCCTTACGATCATTATGCCCGCAGTACGGACTCTATTTCTCCGCCACCTCCACCTCCACCAGAAGTCGATATTAGTTGTGTCGATTGGGATGGCACTACGCCGCAAGTGGGTGATTTGTTGCGCTTTAAAAATAAAGTGGTTAAAGATAAAAGTAATGGTCCCACAATTTATCGCGAAGATTTGGCCGGGTTATATTTGAAAAATGTATTGCACGGCAATGAGCCTGTTCCTAAGTTTGTAGGCGCTACAAGTGGCAGTGGCAACGATGTAGAAACCTTGTTTCATGTTGATGCGAGCCGCAGTACTAATTCTGGGCCTGAAATTCAAATCAGTTCGCCATGGGAAGGGCTGGCAACATCGTCTGATGTTGGTTTTAATCACGCAGAGCTAATCACTGACGAGCATTCTTATTGGTCGATCCATACGCGATGGATACGTTTGGCAAATAGTTATAGAGCTTGGACAGACCCTAATTGTGGCAGTTGCGCAGCTACCCTAAATGATAAAGTTCCACCAGTTGCCGTAATGCAGCGTTTGGCAGCGAATAATACCGCCTACAGCTGTGCGCAAGAATGGTATCCGGTTTATCAATTTGTTGGTTGCGATGATTATTATGTCAGTATTGGTGGCTATGGTGGTGAAACCAATCGCGAGCTAGCCGCTCAAGTGAATGATGTGAGCGTTGAGGTTTGCACCGTCACACAATAAATGAGTGAGTACTAGCCAAAAGCCAATAGCGCCTACCGCGCTATTGGCTTTTTCCATTTATGGGCAGGGGCAAATTTTTTGTTTGCGCTGTGGGGTAAAAGCGCCGCGAGCGTCTTCAAATTTAAACGCAATAGATTCTGTTTTAAACCCAGCGTTTTTGCGAATTACAAAATGTAAATGTGGCCCAGTGGAATAGCCGCTAGTACCCGATTGCCCTAACATATCACCCGCCGCCACGGTTTGCCCGGCTTTTACTGCTGCGCTACCCATAAGTAGGTGCGCGTAAGTGGCGTAGCTGCCATCTTCATGTAATACCGAAACCGTATTGGCCTTATCCAAAAAATAGGTGCGCGCGCCGCCAAAGGCGTAATCATCTTTTACGTGTATTACAGTGCCTTCACGCGCGGCGACAATATCGGTGCCAATGGGTAGCGCAAGGTCAACCGCGTACAGGCTGGGTTGTGTGTGGTGTGAAAACTGGCCATGAAAACTTTGTGATATGTAATGCTTGCTTGGTGAGCGAACAGGGAGCCGGTAATTCGCTAGCGATGGTTTTTTTGCGGGGTCGCCCCATACGTAACGGTAAGTAAAATGTGGCGTAGGCGCAGCGCCCGAATAAATGGTTTCGCGGCTATTACTCGGTACTATTAGGGTTGTATCAAGCTGTGAATATTCTTCAAAGCTAACCTGTATCTCAATTGGAATATGGAACGGGTTGAGCACATCGGCAATGTGCTGTTTATTGTGTATGCGGTAATCAAACTTAAGTTCGAAAGGGTTTTCTGGCGCGGCTTCGAATTCAAGCGTTTCTATTTTTGTTTTTTTGTCTTTAGGTGGTTTATCGCTAAATTGCCAGCGGCCATTGGCGTCCTGATATTTATAGACCGCAGCGAAAGTATCGGCACTGTAGTTAACTGGGCTAAAGAGTAAAACAAAGACAGCCAGCGAACGGTAGGTTTTGATAGTTTTGTGCGTATCCATGTGTTTTTTAACCTATTTATGCCTTAGTTTTCAGCGATTCTAGTGCCTGTGCCTTGCGCCGTTTTATGGCACCGGCTATGGTTGCCGCCAATCATAACAATAACAATCCAAGTATGAACGGGGGGTTGCATGCTTATTCAGGAATTGACGCTTACGGCGCCAATGAGTGGTCCAATGGTGCCACTGGAACAGGTCCCAGATCCAGTCTTTGCACAAAAGATGGTTGGCGATGGCATTAGTATTGATCCGATAACCTCGGAGCTAATTGCGCCTTGCGCCGGTGTTGTTTTACAAGTTCATCGCGCGCGTCATGCGGTGACTTTAAAAACGCCAGAAGGGGTAGAGATATTAATGCATGTAGGCATTGATACGGTGGCTTTAAAGGGTGTTGGTTTTACAGCGCACGTGGCCGAGGGTGATAACGTAGTGCCTGGTGATTTACTGCTGAGCTTTGATGCAGATTATGTCGCAACTAAAGCGACGAGCTTGTTAACGCAAATATTAATCACCAACGGTGAGCTGCTTAGCGGATTGGAGTATGGCAAAGGCGCAGCGGTTGCAGGCACTACGCCAGTTTTAACTTTAAAGCTTAAAGCGCCTGTTAATGTTGCACACAGCGATGCCGCCTCGGTAGTTACTGGGGCTAAAGTCTTTATTCCTAATCACCAAGGCTTGCATGCCCGCCCAAGCGCAACTTTAGCAAGCAAAGCCAAGTTTTTTTCCAGTGCTATTACCTTGCACAAAGGGAGCGCCAGCGCGAATGTTAAAAGTGTGGTGAGCTTAATGGGCTTGGAGTTAGATCGTGGCGATTGCGTGTATTTATCGGCGGCCGGCGAAGATGCAGAGCAGGCGATAGAAACGTTAACTGCCCTTCTCAATAGCGGCTTGGGTGAAGAGTGTGAGCCAATATCGGCTCCCGAAGCTTCACAAAATAACGCACCAGCGCAAAAGGTAGATGATGTTGTTTTGCCAGACGATGGCAAATTGTTCGGCGTGTGTGCTTCGCCTGGGCTTGCAGTGGGGCAGGTGTGGCAGTTACAACGGGCAGAGATTTCGTTGCAAGAGCAAGGCGAAGGCAAAGCGCTAGAGCAAGAATATTTTAGCCAAGCACAAGCCAAAGCCGATGCTGATTTACAGGCATTAACGCAGTCGGCGGCTAGTGACGAGCAGCGTGAGATTTTTAGCGCCCATCGTGAGTTGCTTGGAGACCCAGAGCTAGCAACTAAGGTGCTCGATTTAATTGCTCAAGGCAAAAGTGCAGCTTGGGCGTGGCATAGCGCATTTGAGGCGCAAGCCGAGCAGTTGAGCAAACTTAAAAATGTATTGCTCGCGGCGCGCGCGACGGATATGCGCGATGTTGGCCACCGCTTGCTTTCGCTATTAACAGGCGATGCGGAGCAAAGTGGGACTATTCCTGACAATGTAATTTTAATTGCTGATGATTTAACACCATCGGATACTGCCAAGTTGGATCCTAAGCGGGTTCTTGGCTTTTGCACTGCAACGGGAGGGGCCTCGTCCCATGTCGCTATTATTGCGCGCTCTTTAAATATCCCCGCTGTTGCCGGCATGGATAAGCGTGCGTTGTCATTGGCCAATGGCTTGCCGGTAATGCTGCGTGCCGATGATGGCATGTTGCACATCGAGCCTGCGCAGTCAGAAGTCGATCGCTTAGTGGGTGAGCGCGAAGCAGAAGACATTCTTGATGAAGCCGCGCTTATGGTGGCAACAGAGCCTGCGAAAACCCAGTGCGGTAAACATATTGAAGTGGTGTGTAATGTTGGCAACGTGGCTGATGTCGAAAATGCAGGCCAGTTTGGTGCTGAGGGGGTTGGGCTGCTGCGTTCGGAGTTTCTATTTATGCAGCGCACGCAGGCACCTACCGAGGACGAGCAATTTGAGGCCTACAGCAAGGTTGCAGCGGCCTTTGGTAAAAATCAAAATATTATTATTCGTACCTTGGATGTTGGCGGCGATAAGCCGCTGGCTTATTTGCCAATCGCGAAAGAAGAAAACCCCTTTTTGGGGATGCGAGGCATTCGTGTTTCCTTAGCAAACCAAGTGATGTTTAGGGTGCAGCTGCGCGCTATTTTACGGGCCAGTGGATTGGCCAACATCCATATCATGTTCCCTATGGTTACCACCTTAGACGACTTGCTTCAAGCGAAAGCCTTGCTGGAAGAAGAGCGCGTGGCGCTGGGAGTTAAGCCGATACCCATAGGCATTATGGTCGAGGTACCGAGCGTGGCGATGCTAGCAGAGCAATTTGCCGAGCATGTTGATTTCTTTTCTGTGGGTACAAACGATTTAACCCAGTACACACTGGCAATTGACCGCGGCCACCCCGAATTGGCCAAATCGGCAGACCCATTAAACCCTGCGGTATTAGCCATGATTGGTCGCGCTGTAGAGGGCGCGCATAAGCACAATACTTGGGTGGGCGTTTGCGGAGGGATTGCAAGCGACCCACTAGCAGTGCCGGTATTGTTAGGGCTGGGCGTTGATGAACTGAGTGGTTCTTTATCGTCTGTGCCGCGCATAAAGGCTGCTGTGCGCGATCAAAATATTGCCGAGTGTGAGGCGCTAGCCCAAAAAATATTGCGCGTAGGCAGCGCGGCGCAAGTGCGCGAATTGCTATTGGCACATAAGCAACACTAAACCTTATTCAAATAATAAAATTTCCATTAGAGGAAACGACTATGAAATTTTTAGATGCCGCTTTTGGCATGTTGCAACAATTTGGTAAGGCGGTGATGTTACCCGTGGCCGTATTGCCTGCTGCTGGCTTATTGCTGGGTATTGGTGCTGCGGATTACGCGATTTTGCCGCAGGTAGTGTCGCAGTTAATGGAGGCGGCCGGCGGCGCTATTTTTGGTAATTTACCGCTTCTGTTTGCTGTTGGTGTGGGAATGGGGCTGGCTAAAAATGATGGTGTGGCTGGTTTTGCTGCCGCGCTGTTTTATGCGGTTATGTTGGCGTCTTTGGGGGTTTTTGCCGGTGCACTCGGTTACGAAACCAAAAGTATTATGGGTATCCAATCGATCGATAGCGGCGTTTTTGGCGGCATGATATCGGGCGGTGTTACGGCGTTTTTGTTTAACCGCTATCACCGAGTTCAGTTGCCGGCTTACTTGGGCTTCTTTGCCGGCAAACGTTTCGTGCCGATTATTGCTTCCTTTACCGCTATTGCGGTGGGTGGCGTGATGAGTGTGGTTTGGCCGCCGATTGGAGGTTGGATTGAGACGTTCTCCGAATGGGCCTCGAAAGGTAACCCAATAATGGCTTTCGGCATTTATGGTTTTGTAGAGCGTTTGCTGATTCCTTTTGGTTTACATCACATTTGGAATAGCCCGTTCTTTTTTGAAGTGGGTAGCTTTGTTAACCCTGATACGGGTGAAGTCGTGAAGGGTGAAATACAGCGCTATATTGCGGGCGATCCAACAGCCGGTAACTTGGCGGGTGGCTTTCTTTTTAAAATGTGGGGCTTACCTGCAGCTGCGATTGCGATATGGCATACCGCGAAACCGGAAAACCGGGTGAAAGTGGGCGGTATTATGATTTCAGCAGCGCTAACATCATTTATTACCGGCATTACTGAGCCGATTGAGCTGGCTTTTTTGTTTGTGGCGCCAGTGCTGTATTTGATTCATGCGGTTCTATGCTCTGCGGCTTTCATGTTGTGTATTGAGTTGGGTATTAAGCACGGGACAACCTTTTCGCACGGTTTGCAGGACTTTTTGATTCTTTTCGGGCCCTCGCAAAACGCGTTGTGGTTTTTAGTTCTGGGTCCGATTTGGGCGGTGGTGTATTACGTGGCTTTCAGAGTTGCCATTGTTGGCTTCAACTTAAAAACACCGGGGCGTGAGTTAGATACCGCAGAGCTAGAGCGCGAAGATCGTGCCGGTGGTATTGCACAAGACTTAGTACTGGCGTTTGGCGGTAAGAGCAATATTACTGCGCTGGATGCCTGTATTACCCGTTTACGCGTTAGTGTGGTGGACATGGGGTTAGTTAATCAGCAGCAGTTAAAAGGCTTGGGGGCAACGGCTGTAGTGACCGTGGGCAATAATGCGCAGGCTATTTTTGGCCCACCATCAGAAAACTTGAAAACCGATATGGAAATTTACTTAGAAACCGCGGGGCCAGAAGCTGAGCTGAGTTCAGGTAATCAACCCACCCATATTCCGGCAGCTGCTGATATTGCCGAGACTGTAGTGGATGCCGATAGCGCTGAAAAAGCCGCGGCCATATTGGCTGCGCTAGGTGGGCAAGGTAACGTGACCCAGCTAGATGCCTTTGCAAAAACGCGCTTGCGGGTAGAGGTGAAAGACGCTTCGAAAGTTGACGAATCCACGTTAAGCGACTTGGGCATTACCGGCGTTATGAAGCTAGCTGGCGATGCATTGCATTTGATTGTAGGCGATAAAGCTGAGGCGTACGGAAAGGCGTTAGCTTCTAGGTAGCGTTGACAGGGCGGGGAGCGAAAGCTTCCCGCGCGAGCATAAAAAAGGGCGCCTTAATGGCGCCCTTAGTCGTTTTAGCTGCGAAGTGCAGATTAAACGCTGTAGTACAATTCGAACTCAACTGGGTGAGTTGTCATGTTGATGGCTTCAACATCTTGCTTCTTAAGCTCGATGTAAGCATCGATCGTGTCATCAGTGAATACGCCGCCAGCGGTTAAGAACTCACGATCTTTATCCAATGCATCCAACGCTTCTTCTAGTGAAGATGCAACAGTTGGGTATTCTGCTAACTCTTCTGGCTCAAGGTCGTACAAGTCCTTATCGGCTGAATCGCCAGGGTGGATCTTGTTCTTGATGCCGTCAAGGCCAGCCATCAACAAGGCTGCGAAGCACAAGTATGGGTTAGCGGTGCTGTCTGGGAAGCGAGTTTCGATACGCTTACCTTTAGGCGATGTTACGTAAGGAATACGGATAGAAGCAGAACGGTTACGAGCAGAGTAAGCCAAGATTACTGGTGCTTCGAAGCCTGGAACCAAACGCTTGTAAGAGTTGGTAGAGGCGTTACAGAATGCGTTCAAAGCTTTAGCGTGCTTGATTACACCACCAACGTAGTACAAAGCCATGTCTGAAAGGCCAGCGTAAACGTCACCAGCGAACTGGTTAGTGCCATCTTTAGTAATAGACTGGTGAACGTGCATACCAGAACCGTTATCACCAACTAAAGGCTTAGGCATAAAGGTCGCAGTTTTGCCGTAAGCGTGAGCAACGTTGTGAACACAGTATTTAAGAACCTGAACTTCGTCAGCTTTCTTAACAAGAGTGTTTGCGCCAACGCCGATTTCACACTGGCCAGCAGTTGCTACTTCGTGGTGGTGAACCTCAATGGTTAAGCCCATGGCTTCCATTGCGTTACACATTGCACCACGGATGTCGTGTAGTGAATCGACGGGAGGTACTGGGAAGTAGCCGCCTTTAATGCCAGGACGGTGACCTAAGTTGCCGCCTTCTACTTTCTGGCCGCTGGTCCATGCTGCTTCTTCAGAATTGATTTTGTAAAAAGCACCGCTCATGTCAGCGCCCCATTTTACGTCATCAAAGATGAAAAACTCTGGCTCTGGGCCAAAGAATGCAGTGTCACCGATGCCAGTAGAAGCCAAGTACTCTTCAGCACGTTTTGCGATAGAACGTGGGTCGCGCTCGTAACCTTGGCCAGTAGCAGGCTCAACAATGTTACAGCGAACGATAACGGTAGGCTCTTCAGTGAATGGGTCCAATAAAGAGGCATCGTCATCAGGCATAAGGATCATGTCTGATTCATTAATAGTTTTCCAGCCTTCGATAGAAGAGCCATCAAACATTTTGCCTTCGGTGAAGAAGCTTTCGTCCACTTCAGAAACAGGAATGGTTACGTGCTGTTCTTTACCTTTGGTATCGGTGAAGCGCAGGTCAACCCAGCGGGCTTCGTTTTCTTTTATCAGATTCAGAGTGTTCTCTGACATTTGGTGGCCTCCGTAATGGTCCAAACGGGATTTTTAGTATTAAAAAGTCAGGGCGAGTTATCACTGGCTTTCGGCCGCACAATCTAAGTGTTTATGGGGGAATTAGCAAGAGACAACAGGTGGCGGTTGAGTGGCAAGTTGTATGCCATAATAAGCGTTTGGCCGCAGGGGCTTGAAACTCCGGCGCAGGTATTCATTCTTCGTAAATTAAGTGTATCTATTTGGTGCATTTTGTATTTTTTGCATCATTTTGGTGATTATTATGCATTTTATTATTCGCTTGTTCCCCGAAATAACGATTAAAAGCCCTTCTGTCCGAAAAAGAATGGCTCGGCAACTGGCCGATAATATTCGGATTATTGTGCGACGGGAGTTTGCTTCTGCTCGTGTTCGCCAAGATTGGGATAAGCTGGATGTTAACGTTCGGGGGCATGAGGATGATGCCACAGCTTTAGCGATGACCCGTTTATTGTCGGGTATTCCAGGTATCGCTAACTTTGCCCGTGTACGCACGTTTGAAGCGGGTGACCTGCACAAGATTTATGAGGATACAGCCTCTATATGGGGGGCTGCACTTAAGGGGCATACCTTTCGTGTAAGAGCCAAGCGCACAGGGAATCATGCCTTTAGCTCGACTGAATTAGAGCAATACGTCGGCGGCGGATTAAATCAAAACTTTGAGTCGGCAGGGGTAAAGCTGCGTGACCCTGATATCACGGTGCAGCTTGAGCTTCGCGATGATGTTTTGTACGTTATTGAGGATAAGCATCAGGGCTTAGGTGGTTTTCCTATTGGCACGCAAGGCGATGTGATTTCACTTATTTCGGGTGGTTTTGATTCAACTGTCGCGAGCTATCAATGCGTTAAGCGTGGTTTGCGAACGCATTATTGTTTTTTCAACCTCGGTGGCAAAGCGCATGAGCTGGGGGTGAAAGAAATGGCGTATTACCTTTGGCACCGTTTTGGGTCGTCGCACCGGGTTAAGTTTATTACCGTACCTTTCGAGGGAGTCGTTAAGGAAATTCTCGAAAAA
Organism: Marinagarivorans cellulosilyticus; assembly: GCF_021655555.1. NCBI lineage: Bacteria > Pseudomonadati > Pseudomonadota > Gammaproteobacteria > Cellvibrionales > Cellvibrionaceae > Marinagarivorans > Marinagarivorans cellulosilyticus. Next base: position 370,868 of record NZ_AP023086.1, read on the forward strand.
GTGGACCCGTCGTGTATGGGGGTTGTGCTAAAGCGATTAATGTTAAAGGCTGCCGAGCAGGTGGCTCAGCGAGCGAAGGCGGAGGCGTTGGTGACAGGTGAGGCGGTTGCGCAGGTATCAAGCCAAACGTTGACCAACTTAAAGTGCATTGATCAGGCGACCAGCGCGCTGGTTTTAAGGCCTTTAGCGCTGATGAATAAGGGCGACATTATTGATGTGGCTCGCGATATAGGGGCCGAGGCTTTGGCGGCAAGTATTCCTGAGTATTGCGGCGTGATATCTGTTAAACCATCGGCCTCATTACGCTTGCATAAGGTTGAGGAGGCGGAGGCGGCCATGGATATGTCCGTGCTCGAAGAGGCGTTAGAAAACGCTAAGGCTCAGTTAATTGACACTGTAATGGCGGATGTCGAAAAAGGGCAGGCGCAGGTCGATTCTGTTGCGCAGCCGCTAGAAGGCGATGTTGTTATTGATATTCGCCACCCTGAAGAAATCGAAATAAAGCCATTGGTCCTCGATCCGGCAGCGCTTGTGATCCCCTTCTATAATCTAAATGAGGCTTACTCTAAGCTGGATGCCACTAAGCGGTATTTGCTGTTTTGTGACCGCGGTGTAATGAGTGAGCTGCATGCATCTTATTTGAAGGATGAGGGGCATCGTAATGTGGCGGTGTATCGTCCAGATTAGTGAGGCGGCTACCTGAGCGCCTCTTCAACAAAAGGCGCTTATGGTTCGTGCAAAAAAGGCTAATCAGAACATACGAACCGCATTAGCTATGGCGTTAGTGATTATTAGCGTGGCTGTGGCTTCGTGGTTTTATATGCAGCACTTTTCTGCCGGTGGGCGTAAAGTTTATCGCAATGTGACCTTCACAGATGCATTGCTCGAGTGCCAAGCTTTTACTGCTGAGCGCTACGGGCCGCGCTTAAAGCGCTTAACCATGGATAGTCATTCTAGCCGCTGGGAGCAGCGCTTAGGTGTCTATAAGGTCTTTTTTACAGCCACAATGCAGGCTGGTCCAGACCCTGCCGATACGCGTGAATACTGGGTCGCGTGTGATGTGAGTGGGGGCGCCGGTAAGGTGAGGGACTTTGACATGCTAGAAGATAAAGGCGGGAAAAGTGAAGTGCAGCGCCGCAACGATGGCGGCATGTTTGGTTGGCCATAGCCATAGATATCATTGCGCTGCTGTGCCTTTACTTAAAAGCTAAGTGATTGTTGCACGGCTTTTTCAAGTTTTGAATCCATTGGGCTTGTCATGCTGCCGTAGTGGGTAACATTGCCTTGGCTATCGATAAGGTACTTATTGAAATTCCAGCTTGGCTTTTGCGTTTTGGCGGCAAGGTATTTAAAGGCTGGATTCGCAGCTTCACCTTTTACGGCTGTGTGTTCGAACATAACAAATGTAACGCCGTAGTTTTCATAGCAAACTCGCGCAGTACCTTCTTCGCTTTTCTCTTCTTGTTTGAAGTCTGCACTTGGGAAGCCAATGACTACCAGGCCTTTTTCACCATATTGTTTGTGAAGCTCTTCTAAGCCTGCGAATTGCTTAGTAAAGCCGCAGTGGCTAGCAGTATTCACAATCAGCGTTGCCTTGCCTTCTTTATGAAGTTCACAGAGATTTGCATTTTCTTTGCTGTGGAGTTTGCGAAGGCTCTGATCAAATGCCTCTGGGCATTCGCTGGCGCCTGCCGTGGCTGTGATGGCGAACAGGGCGATGAGAGCGGTGATTTTATTGCGCATAAGTTTCTCCTGACTTGTTGCCTAGCTACGTATCGTTGTGTGATTTAGATTGGCTAGCTTTTACACAGGCAACAAAAAAGCCCCATAGGGCTTTTTTGTTGCTTTGCCATTATCACGGTTTAAAAGCTATAGTTGACTCCGAGTGTGACACCGTTAATTCTCAAGGTCGTATCGCTATCGCCAACAGGTAATGATTGAACTAGGTTTTTATACTCTATGTTAAATACATAGCGGTCTTTAAAATAGAAACCTACACCCACACCCATAGAAAAAGAGCCCTCTGATTCAGAATATTCGACTGGTTCATTGGTGGTTGTGTTGCCTGAGCCCTCAACATAAGACCAAGTTGCGGGGTCATTAATATCTCCAGTGTAGTCGCCTTGGTAGGTTGAGCTTGCTTCACTAAAGTCTGCATCAAACATTGTGTAGCCAATCAGCCCATAAACCACTGCCACGTCATTTTTCATTTGTGGCTTAAGGTAAATGCTACCGTAATAATTGAGCTCTGCCTTGATGGGCATGCGTATTTCTGTGTACCGAATTGCCTCCATTGTTTCTGGAGGCGTTGTCGTTGAGTCTGGATCGTTGATAGTGACTTCGGATGAGTAGTTGCCGCCTAAGTCTTCAGTTTGCCGCTCTACACCGAAGCCGAATCTCGCTTCTACAGCTAACCATGGCAGAGCTTCATAACCGAATGCCCCCTCTAAAGAAGACAGATTAAAATTAGTGTCCCCGGTTGATTTGTCAGACACTTTCCAGAAACTGCCGGCTGCGCCGGCGTAAAACTTTCGTTCATCTGCAGCGTTAGCGCCCATGGCCAGAGAGGTAGAAAGGGCGATCAGCAATAGCTTTTTCATGACTTTGGTGTCTCCAAGGGTTAGCGCTTCTGCGCTGTTCGTTATTGTAGGTTCCCACGCCAGACTCTGGCCTAGTAATAGCTCAAGTATTCGGTGAATTTACGAGATTGTCAAACATACCTTAAGAGAGATGCGACAAAGGTCGGATGGTGGCTATCGCCGGCGCGGATAGATAGCTATAATGCGCGCCGGAAAAACGCTCTAGATCCTTCCTTTTATTTCATATAAGAGCAAGCATAGCTGCTCTTACCGAAAGTCAGTCCTTTTTTTACACTCCTTGAGGTGTTCTGTGATAGATAATTTGCGCAATGTTGCCATCATTGCCCACGTAGACCATGGCAAAACCACGCTAGTAGACAAATTGCTCCAGCAGTCTGGCACCCTCGACCGTAAGGATCAAGGTGCTGAGCGCGTTATGGATTCTAACGACCAAGAAAAAGAGCGCGGCATTACCATTTTGGCTAAAAATACAGCTATTCAATGGAATGATTACCGCATTAACATCGTGGATACCCCTGGTCACGCCGACTTTGGTGGTGAAGTGGAGCGCGTACTGTCGATGGTTGACAGCGTATGTTTGTTGGTTGATGCCGTCGATGGGCCAATGCCGCAAACACGTTTTGTTACATCAAAAGCCTTCGAACAAGGTTTGCGTCCTATTGTTGTTATCAACAAAATTGACCGCCCAGGTGCGCGGCCTGATTGGGTTATGGATCAGATCTTTGATTTGTTTGATGCTCTTGGTGCCACCGAGGAGCAGTTAGACTTCCCTGTAGTTTATACCTCGGCGCTGAATGGTATTGCTGGTTTAGACCCAGAAGAAATGTCCGAAGACATGACGCCTTTGTATCAAATGATTGTTGATCAGTGCCCGGCACCTAAAGTAGACCCTGAAGCCCCCTTCCAAATGCAGGTTTCTGCCCTAGCTTACGATAGCTATGTAGGTGTTATTGGTGTGGGCCGCATTACCCGCGGTACGCTTAAGCCTAACCAGCAGGTGATTGTGAAATCCGCTGATGGCAGAGAGCGCAAAGGCAAGGTACTAAACGTAAAAGGTTACTTGGGTTTAGATCAGGTTGAAACTCAGCTTGCGCAGGCTGGTGACATCGTATGTATCAACGGCATCGATGGCTTAAGCATTTCAGACACCCTGTGTGACCCAGAAAACGTAGAAGCATTGCCAGCACTGAGTGTTGATGAGCCAACCGTTAGTATGACGTTTATCGTGAATGACTCACCTTTTGCGGGTAAAGAAGGTAAGTTCGTTACTACGCGAAATATTAAAGACCGTCTGGATCAAGAGTTAATCCACAATGTAGCATTGCGCGTTAAGCCTGGTGATACGCCCGATAAGTTTATTGTTTCTGGCCGTGGTGAGCTTCACTTGTCTGTACTCATTGAAACCATGCGCCGTGAAGGTTTCGAGATGGGGGTTTCCCGTCCAGAAGTTGTTCAGAAGGACGTTGATGGCGAAATTCATGAGCCCTTTGAGCAAGTTGTTATTGATGTGGAAGAGCAGCATCAGGGCTCTATTATGGAAGAAATTGGCTTGCGTAAAGGTGAGCTGACCAATATGGAGCCTGATGGCAAAGGGCGTGTACGCCTTGAGTTTATTATTCCTTCGCGTGGTTTGATCGGCTTCCGTGGTGCGTTTTTAACCATGACATCTGGCTCGGGCATTATGACAAGTATCTTTGACCACTACGGTCCCGTGAAAATGGGTGATGTTGTGAGTCGCCAAAACGGCGTGCTTGTCAGTATGGTCAAAGGGAAAACAGCAGCTTATTCGTTGTTTAACCTACAAAGCCGGGGCCGCTTATTTTTGGGGCATGCGATTGATGTCTATGAAGGTCAAATCATTGGTATTCACTCGCGTGATAACGACTTGGCAGTTAACCCCATTAAGGGTAAGCAGTTAACGAACGTACGTGCATCGGGTACTGATGAAGCCTTGACGCTAGTGCCGCCTATTAAGCACACATTAGAGCAAGCTTTAGAGTTTATCGAGGATGACGAGTTGGTTGAAGTAACACCGGTAAGCATTCGCTTGCGCAAAAAGCTATTAACCGAAAATGAGCGTAAACGCGCAAAGTAATTGGTTTGAATATTTGAAGAAAAGGCTGCTTTTGCGGCCTTTTTTTTGGCTTGAGTTTTTGTTAGTCGCAACCATATTGGCTTGCGGTATGAAGTGTTTAGCCTGAAATGGTTCGGGCTAAAAAATAGGTGAGGTTATTGATCATGATGCGGATTGCGCTTTTTTTGGGGACCAACTTAGCGGTTATTTTGGTGGCGAGTTTAACGCTGAATTTATTAGGGGTTGGACGCTATCTCGATCAAAGTGGCGGGTTAGACCTTCAGGCCCTTTTGGCTTTCTGTGCTGTATTTGGTTTTTCTGGTGCGCTAATTTCTCTTTTGCTATCGAAGTGGATGGCGAAAATGAGTACTCGAACAGTCATCATCAAGCAACCGCGCAATGCTGAAGAGGCCTGGTTGCTTGAAACGGTTCGACAGATGTCGGAAAAAGCGGGCATTGGCATGCCGGAGGTAGGCATCTTTCCCTCTCAGCAATCGAATGCTTTTGCGACGGGTTGGAATAAAAATGCTGCTTTGGTAGCGGTGAGTCGTGGTTTGCTCGACCGCTTTACGCGTGATGAGGTGCAAGCGGTGATGGGGCACGAGATTGGTCATGTTGCGAATGGCGATATGGTCACGCTAGCGCTGATTCAAGGTGTGGTGAATACATTTGTCATGTTCTTTGCGCGTATTATTGGTCATGTTGTAGATCGCGCCATTAGCAGAGATAACAACGGTCACGGTATTGGGTTTTATATCGCAACGTTCGTTGCCGAGATGGTACTGGGGATATTGGCGAGCATGATCGTGGCTTGGTTTTCTCGCCGGCGTGAGTTTCGGGCCGATATTGCCGGTGCGCAGTTGGCGGGTTCTGGTGCAATGGTTGCGGCACTGCAACGCTTGCAGCAGGAAACCCAAGCTAAGAGCACCATGCCAGATAGCCTAAGCGCTTTTGGGATCACGAGTGGTTTTTCTAAACGCTTTGGCAGTGCTTTGGCTACGCACCCGCCGTTAGCTGATCGAATAGCTGCCCTCAGGGCGGGAGCTTAAAACACCTCCTCGTGATACCGAATGGCATCGCTGGGGATATTCTGTTGTTGTTCTTGCTTTGGGTGCGGGGCGTTTTCGGCCCTGAAGACCTCAAATATGGCATCTGGGTCGTCGATGCGTGCGCGCTCACCTGTTTCAGGGTTGATGCGCACAGAAACGATGCCAGCCGGTTGTGGCAGACGGTATATCGGACGCTCTTCAAGGGCGTCCTGCATGAAATCTATCCATATCGGTAGCGCCGCTGAACCGCCAAACTCTCTCACCCCTAAATTGCGGTTATCGTCAAAGCCCACCCAGGCTGTGGTGACAAGCCCACCGGCATAGCCTGAAAACCATGCATCAGTCGGACCGTTAGTGGTGCCCGTTTTGCCCGCCAGATCTTCGCGGTTGAGTACTTTGGCTTTGGTCGCGGTGCCGCGGCGCACGACGTCGCGCAGCATAGAATCCATGAGGTAGGCGACTTCTTCGCTGATCACGCGAGGTGCTTCGGTTAATTCGGGTGTTGCTCGGGTTATTTTTTGGGTGCGCGTAGTTAAACTGAAAGCGTCTCTATCAAATTGGAAAGGCGCGTTATTCATACAGGGTTGCGTTAAGCAAACATTTGAGCGCGCGCTACGGAAGATGGCTTCGCCGGTATCATTGACGATGCTATCAATTATGAATGGTGAGACTTTGTAACCGCCATTGGCAAATGTGGCATAGCCGGCTGCGATGTCATACGGTGTAATCGCATAACTGCCCAGCGCTAGAGAGAGGTCCCTGGGGAGTTTTTCGGGGTCGATACCAAATCGTGCGATATCTTTTATGGCCTTATTGATTCCCACGTTGCGCAATACGCGAATGGAAACCAAGTTGCGTGATAAATAAAGTGCTTTGCGCAAGCGAGTTGGGCCGTAGAACTTTCCACTAGAGTTCTCTGGCCTCCATGTGCTTTCTAGTTCGTTATCGTCAAAAACCACCGGTGCATCATTGATAAGAGTCGCTGGAGTAAAGCCGTTTTCTAAGGCGGCAGTGTATAAAAACGGTTTGAAGTTTGAGCCTGGTTGTCTTTCTGCTTGAATAACGCGGTTAAAGCTACTTAGCCCAAAATGGTAACCGCCGACTAACGCCACCACTTCACCCGAAAACGAATCAATTGAGACGAGCCCTGCTTGTGCTTCGGGAATTTGGGTTAGTGTCCAGCCGTTAGTGGTTGCTTGAAGGCGAATAATGTCGCCAGCTTTAAACAGGGCGTGCGGTGTTTCTGGGGCTGGAGTGGTGATGTTCTCACTTTTGTACAGCCGTAACCCGTCTGCAAGGTTGGCCCAAGATAGCGTTGCTGTTTCGTTGCGAGAAAAATAAACCTCAATGGCGTCGTCGTTGACTTTGGATACGAGGGCTGGTGTTAAGTCGTAAACGAGAGGGCGTTGCTCAAGGGCTTCTAATTGTTGCTCGAGGTCAGTGGCTTCTGTTCGTCGCTCTGGTCCGCGATAACCGTGGCGTCTATCGTAAGCGCTTAGGCCTGCGCGAATTGCGCTCTGCGCGCTGGCTTGTCGCTCACTATTGATCGATGTGTAGACGCTATAGCCGTCAGTGTAAGCCTTCGGCCCCAGCAAGTTAATAGCCTGTTGGCGGGCGACCTCAGCTACGTAGGGGGCGTTAAAATCCAGCTGGTGGCGATGGTATTGTGCGGTGACAGGTTCGCTTAAGGCTTGATTTAACGTGTCGTTGTCAATTTTTCCTATCTCGGCCATGCGATGAAGAATCCAATCGCGTCGCTCTTTGGCGCGCTCTGGGTTACTCAGTGGATTCCAAATCGAAGGCGCTTTGTAAAGCCCTGCCAATGTTGCAAGTTGTGCGGTGCTTAAATCGGCTATATCTTTTCCGTAATACGTTTCTGCCGCGGCTTGGATGCCGTAGGCTCGACTGCCCATAAACATTACATTTACGTAAAGTTCGAGAATTTCGGGCTTGCTTAGTTCTTCTTCAATGCGCAGGGCTAACAAAATTTCGTTGAACTTTCTTTTGAAGTGCTTCTTTTTATTGAGAAAAAAGTGGCGGGTAACCTGCATGGTAATGGTCGATCCTCCGGATTTTTTTTCACCGGTGATCAATAAATGTGAAACGGCTCTCATAAGCCCTTTTATTGATACGCCGTTATGGGAGTAGAATTCTTCATCCTCTGCTGCAAGCAGGGCATCGATATAGCGTTCGGGAATATCTTGGTAGCGAATGGGAGTTCTGCGTTGCTCGCCGAATTCACCAATTAGTTTGTTATCGGCTGAGTAAACCCTTAGCGGGGTTTGGAGTTTGACCTCCCGAAGACTTTCGACAGAAGGTAATGCTGGGCTGAGATATAGGAACATCCCTGCTAAGCTTAAGGTGGTGCCGCCGACCAAGGTCAATGCGAGCCAAATAATAATACGTAATAATGATTTAAGCATTGTCTTTGCGGATATAAACGACAGCAAATGTCGTTGTAGGGTTAGCTATGATGTACGAAGGCTTCACAGTATATAGCCTTTTACATCTCTGCATAGGTCGAGTACTGTTGCAGGTGCGAACTCAAGTGCTATAACATTAACAGCAGCTCAATAGCGGATAAGAATATTAAAATGAGTGTTCTCAGCTTTCTAAGCAAAAAAAGCAAGCCGTTGCTCGGTTTGGATATCAGCTCGACGACAGTAAAAATGATAGAGCTCACCAAGCATGGCGATAGCTATCGTGTGGAGAACTACTCTGTGAGGCCGCTGCCTCCGGGGGTTGTCGTTGAAAAAAATATCAGTGATGTCGATGCTGTCGCGCAGGTTGTGAAAGCAACGATTCAGCAAGCGCGTACCAAAGTGCGTGATGTCGCACTGGCAGTGCCCGGTTCGGCTGTTATCACAAAAACCATCGAAATGCCGGCTGGTTTAACTGACGACGCAATGGAATTGCAAATTTCATTGGAGGCTGATCAGTATATTCCTTACCCTATAGAAGAGGTTTCAATCGATTTCGATGTTCTCGGCCCTTCTGAAAAATCTCCTGAACAAGTCAACGTTCTGCTAGCGGCTTGCCGTAGTGAAAATGTTGAGACACGTGAAGCGGTTATGGAGTTGGCTGGGCTTACTGCAAAAGTTGTCGATGTTGAAGCTTATGCCCTTGAGCGTTCTTTTGATTTGCAAGCAGACCAAATTGACGGAGCCTACGATAAAGTGATTGCTATTGTTGATATAGGGTCAACAATGACTACGCTGAGTGTATTGGTTGAGGGCAAGATTGTTTATGCTCGCGAGCAGTTATTTGGCGGCAAGCAGCTTACAGAGGAAATTCAGCGCCGTTATGGCTTGTCTGAAGAGGAGGCTGGTTTAGCTAAGCGTCAAGGGGGCTTGCCTGATGATTACGAGGCTGAGGTGTTGGAACCCTTTAAAGATAGTGTGGTTCAGCAGGTTACGCGCTCGTTGCAGTTTTTCTTCTCCTCGAGCCAGTACCATGAGGTCGATCATGTTTTGTTAGCCGGTGGCGTTGCTTCAATGGATGGTTTATCTGACATGGTGGAAGATAAGCTTGAAACCCACACAACGGTTGCAAACCCTTTTGCTAATATGTCGGTGTCTTCGAGAGTGAATTCTGCTGCATTGGCTAATGATGCTCCTTCATTAATGATTGTGACGGGCTTGGCGTTAAGGAGCTTTGATTAAGATGGCAAGAATTAACTTACTCAGTTGGCGCGAAGAGTACCGCCGCGAGAAAAAGCAAGAGTTTATATCACATACTGTTTTTGTCTGTATTTTGGCCGGTATAGCGGCATTTATCTGGATTAGCATGGTTAATGGCGCCATTGATAATCAAGAATACAGAAACAAGCTCCTTAAGGATGAGCTTGCAGTTTTAAATAAGCAGGTTAAGGAGATTCAAGAGCTTAAGCGAAAGCGTGAAGATTTGATTTCCCGTATGCGTGTGATTCAAGATCTTCAGGGAACGCGGCCTGTTATTGTGCGTTACTTTGACGAGTTTGTGCGTGCTATCCCTGATGGCGTATTTATTTTGTCAATGGTCAGAAAGGGGCGCGGCATTACCTTGGATGGCGTGGCAGAGTCCAATAGCCGAGTGGCCTCATTGATGCGTAACATTGATAACTCCACGTGGTTTTCTGAATCCAACCTTAAATCTGTGACGGCAGACCCTGCTTATGGTGAGCAGGCTGTGCGTTTTTCTGTAGTATTAAATACTGTTGTCCCTTCTGGCGAAGACAATAAAAATAAGTAGGGGGAGGGTGTATGGCAAATTTAAATGAGTTAGTTGAACAGCTCCAAGGTTTTGATGTTTCGGCGCTCGACTGGGAGCGGGTTGGCGTTTGGCCTTTGGGTGGCAGGATCTTTATTTGGGTTGCTGCGGTGGTGGTGATAATTGTAGGTACCTTCTTTGGGGTTGTTAAGGATAAGAATGCTCAATTGGAGTCTGCTGAGAGAAGTGAGGTTACTCTGAAGAAGGATTTTGAGGGGAAAGCGTTTGAGGCTGCCAACCTTGATAAGTACCGCAAGCAAATTGCAGAAATGGAAGATTCGTTTGAAGCGCTCAAAAAACAGCTGCCCGATGATACTGAGGTGCCTGATCTTGTTGATGATATCGATGAAAAAGGCACTCAAAGCCGATTAGTTATCGAGAGTGTGAAGTTGCAACCAGAGAAACCTGCTGAATTTTATATAGAATTACCCATCAATATTAAAGTGTCTGGCGGTTACCATGAATTTGGCGCATTTGTGAGCGGTATTGCGGGTATGCCGCGCATTGTGACACTGCATGATTTTTCCATAAAAAGAGATGGAGATAAAAACGGCTCAAACCTGAGTATGGATGTTGTCGCAAAAACATACCGCTACAAGGATCAGGAGTGATATTTATGTTAATTAGAAAAGTATTGCTACCGTCCATCGCGTTACTGTTATCGGGTTGTGTGTCTTCTAAAGATACTGCTGATTTAACCCGCTATATTGATGAGGTGAAAGCTAGGCCTGAGGGTTCAATTGAACCTCTGCCTCCAGTTCGAACGTTTGATCCTTTTATTTATGGCGCTACGGCGATGCGAAGCCCATTTGACGAGCCTGTGATTGTCACGACAATTGAGGGTACAAGAGACCCTGATGTAAAGCCTGACCCGCTAAGGGTTAAAGATTTTCTTGAGTCGTTTAACTTAGACTCGCTTGCCATGGTAGGCACTCTGGAACAAAATGGGGCCCTTTGGGCTCTGGTGAAAGATCCTACAGGGGGCATTCACCGGGTTACAGTAAATAACTATATTGGTAAAAACCACGGTAAGATTACTGCTGCCACGACTACTCAGCTCAATCTTGTAGAGATTGTCGGTGATGGTTTAGGTGGTTGGGTCCAACGTCCTAGAACAATAAAATTATCTGAGAAGGAATAACTGGCATGTTCACAAAATACCGAAAAATTGCTGGAGTTCTATCCGGTTTAATGATGACTCCACTTGCTTGGTCAAGTGAGCTTCAAGATGTCAAGTTTGCTGAGCTGCCAGGTGATCGCGTTGAAATCCGCTTGGTGTTTGATGAGGCGCCATCTAGCCCGCAAGGCTATACCATTGAGCAGCCTGCTCGCATCGTGCTGGACTTTGCTGATGTTGAAAACGCACTAGCGCAGAAAAAGTTTAATATGGATATGGGAAGCGTAAGTAGCGCTGTTGTGGTAGCTGGCGGCAACCGTACTCGGCTGATTGTTAATATGAACACCCTGGAGCCATACGCCACGCGAGTTGAAGGTACTGATCTTGTTATGGAAGTAGGTGGCTCTGCAAAAGCCTTGGCTGCGGTTGAGCCTCAGTCTACTGTTGCAACGGCAGCTTCGCCTGTATTGGCCAAGCCTAAGAATCGCTTCGATAAATCCGTTTCTGAAATTCAGAATATTGATTTTCGTCGTGGCGATGCTGGCGAGGGCAAAGTCATTGTTCAGCTCAGCAATCCAGGTGTAAGTATTGATGTTGAAGAGGTTGCCGGTGGTATTGAGGTTGGCTTCTTACAGACCGACTTGCCTGACGCGCTGCGCAGGAAGCTAGATGTCACTGATTTCGCAACGCCGGTGCAGATGATTGATGCAACTACTGGCAGCTTGCGTACAGTGTTAAAAATTGATGCCAATGGCGAATATGACTACTTGGCCTATCAAGCCGACAATGAATATGTTGTTAGTATTAAGCCGCTAACGAAGGCAGAGATAGAAGAGAAACGCGCTAAATTTGCTTATACAGGTGAAAAACTGTCGCTTAACTTCCAAAACATCGAAGTACGCTCTGTATTGCAGTTAATTGCTGATTTTACCGATCTAAACCTAGTGGCAAGTGACACTGTTAAAGGCAGCATTACTTTACGCTTAGATAACGTGCCTTGGGATCAGGCATTGGAGCTGGTGCTAAAAACTAAGGGCTTGGATAAGCGCCAGGTGGGTAATGTTTTGATGGTGGCTCCAGCGGCAGAAATTGCAGAGCGTGAGCGCCAAGAGCTGGCTACTCAGAAACAGTTAGAAGAGTTAGCGCCATTACGTACGGAGTATATTCGCGTACGCTACGCCAATGCTCGAGAATTATTCGAGTTGTTTATCCCAGAAGGTGGTCTTGGTGGGCAGTCCGGTAGTGGCGGTAATCAAAGAAACTCAACGGGCACTATTTTGTCTGATCGGGGGCATGCAATTGTTGATGAGCGTACTAACTCAATTATTTTGACGGATACTGAAGAGAAGATTAATGATTTTCGTCGAGTAATTGAGCAAATTGATGTGCCTATTAGGCAGGTTATGATTGAAGCTCGTATTGTAATTGCTAATAATAACTTCAGAAAAGAGTTAGGCTCGAGAATAAACTTTGCCTCCCAGAGTCGTTTCAAAAATGGACAAATAGGCTATAGCGGGAAAATGGATGAACTGTTTAATAACTCTAATGGTGAGGCGGGCACTGTTTATAGTTTGGGTGACAATGACCCTGATGATTATGGTGAGACAATAACTGATGTTGATTCAAGAGCTGTGGATCTAGGAGTTATTGAGTCCTTTGGCAATTTTACGATGGGAGTGGTATCTGGCGATGTATTGCTGGGACTTGAGATTTCAGCTCTTGAAGAAAGTGGGTTCGCTGAGATTGTGAGTCAACCTAAAGTAATCACCGGTGATAAGCAGCAAGCCTCGATTGAAAGCGGTACCGAAATCGCTTATCAAGAGGCTTCTGCAAGTGGGGCAACTACGGTTGCATTCAAAGAGGCAGTATTGAAGCTTGATGTTACTCCGCAAATTACGCCCGATGACAACATCATTATGGATCTTAAGATTAACCAAGATAATGTGGGTGAGCTGACCAATGCTGGTATTCCGACGATTGATGTGACTGAGCTAAATACGCAGGTATTGGTTGCTGATGGTCAAACGGTAGTGTTAGGTGGTATTTTCCAAAATAACGTTGTGACTGGGCAATCTAAAGTTCCTTTGCTGGGTGATATCCCCGTGCTTGGTCGTCTGTTCCGTAAAGATACCAAGAGCGAGGATAAGAAAGAGCTCATCATTTTTGTTACCCCCCGTATTATGTCGAGCACACTGACGAATAACTAATGAGTAAACATTCTAATATTGTTCTTGTCGGCCCCATGGGGGCCGGCAAATCTACCGTCGGGAGGCTATTAGCCTCCCGACTTGGTTTTAGCTTTGTCGATACTGATTCGGTAATTGAGGATAGAACAGGGGCTGATATCCCTTGGATTTTTGATGTGGAAGGTGAAGAGGGTTTTCGCGCTCGGGAGACGGCAGTATTGCGCGACTTGCTTGAAGAAAATGCCTCAATGGTTATTGCAACGGGGGGCGGCATAGTGACGCAACCAGAAAATATTGCGTTGCTGCGAAAGCTTGGGAGGGTGTTTTTTCTGCAGGCTTCTTTAGAGCAATTAACTGCAAGAACGAGCAAAGACAAAAAGCGCCCGCTGTTGCAAGTTAAAGACCCAAAAGCAAAAATTAAAGAGTTGCTCGAGTTGCGAGCTCCTTTGTACGAGGCCGCCGCTCACGCTAATATCATGACTGATGTGCGTGGCGCGAAGGGTGTTGTACATCAGATATGCGCCCAAATAGAGGCTTAGCTTGCCTTTGATGTGCTAAACGGCTTAGCATGCTCAGCGTTTTGATGGCCTGTATTTTGGGCCTTTTATGATTGCTGGGCCTAGACTATGACCGAACGTACACTGACTGTTAACCTGAAAGACCGCTCCTACCCCATTGTGATTGGCGAAAATGTACTGTCTTCGACTGCGCATTGGCAGTCGCTTGTTGGGAATCGCCAAGTGATGATTGTTTCGAATGAAACGCTTGGCGAGATCATTTTGCCTACTTTGCTGAAGACGCTTGAAGCTTTGGATGCCCCTCCGCAAAAACTGCAATCGGTGTTATTGCCCGATGGCGAGAAATTTAAAAACCTGGAAACACTCAATAAAGTTTTTGATGCTTTGCTAGAGCAGCGCTTTGATCGGCGTTGCTTGATTGTTGCTTTGGGTGGCGGTGTGGTTGGCGATATGGCTGGCTTTGCTGCTGCTTGTTATCAGCGGGGGGTTGAATTCATTCAGGTGCCTACAACGCTGCTTTCTCAGGTTGATTCTTCTGTGGGCGGTAAGACTGGCGTTAACCACTCATTGGGCAAAAATATGATAGGCGCGTTCTATCAGCCCAAGGCTGTTCTTATTGATATTAACGTCTTGCAGTCTTTGCCTGAGCGAGAGCTATCTGCAGGTTTGGCGGAAGTTATCAAGTATGGCCTTATTGCTGATATTGCGTTTTTAGGCTGGCTCGAGGACAACATGGAAACTTTATTGGCCCGTGAGCCAGAGGCCTTGGCCTACGCTATTTATCGCAGTTGTGAAATCAAGGCGGAAGTTGTCGCGCAGGACGAGCGTGAGGGCGGCATTAGGGCGATTTTGAACCTTGGTCATACGTATGGACATGCGATAGAAAATGTACAAGGTTATGGCGCATGGCTTCATGGTGAGGCTGTTGGCGCGGGCATGGCAATGGCTTGCGAGCTATCCTGCCTCCAAGGTTGGATTAGCCAAGCTGATTATGATAGATCTCTAAGCCTTATAGCTAAAGCGAAGCTACCTATTTTGCCGCCAGAATCTATGTCAAAGAGCGATTTTGTCTCGGGCATGTCGGTGGACAAAAAGGTGCTGGATGGCCAGTTGCGTTTGGTGTTGCTCAAACAGTTGGGGCAGGCTGTGGTAACCTCCGACTTTGATGCCGATATTTTAGATAAACAGTTAAGTGCGCTCGGTTAATATGAATTTAATTTGCACCTGTACATTAAGGAGACCACATCATGTCTAGCGCAGTTGAGGCGCCGATGCCTTTTGTTGGAGGGGCAAGTTTTGTTAATCCGCCGACATGGCAAGGTGTCATGAGGCAGTTATTGCATTTGGCACAATTCTCCGGTGGTTTACAGGTTGTTGATGGTCAAGCGGGTTCAGGGAAAACAGTGTTTGCTCATCGAATGGCCGCCAGCTTGCCTGAAGATGTTAGTTGTGGCGTATTGGCCTTGCCTGCAGGGCTGCCTACTTCTCAGGTCTTTGATTGTTTGCTTACCTCCTTGGGTGTTGACGTCAAAGATGGTCAAAGTGTAGGGCAATCTATTATTGCTTTGCGCCACTATGATTCTGAGCTGAAGCGCGAGCAGTCACGCAAAATTCTAATCATCGATGATGCGCATAATTTTGATGACCAAGCCCTTGCGGCTTTGGCGAGTGTATTTCAAGGCGGAGTCGATACCGAAGTGGGCTTGGCTTTGGTGTTTATTGGTGAGCCTGGCACGGCGCAAAGACTTGATGCGCTTAACCTTGTTGATGTAGAGGTTCGCGACTGTGTTTTGCCGGCCTTGTCACTCACGGATGCTACAGAGTTACTGTCTGAAGAGTTTGCGGGTACGCATGCCGAGCAACCCTTCCCGTTTGATGATGATTTAGTATGCGCCTTATGGAATGAATCCTCTGGCAGGCCTGGGGAGCTTCTGCGCCTAGCGCAAGCGGCTTGGCAAGAGGCGGCTGCCGCTAAAGCAGAAGCTTGGTGGAGCAAGCTGCCTATTTGGCATGTGTTGGCTTTAATTGCATTAATTGCAGCGCTGGCTTGGGGGTTTTTATCTCAGGGCGCGAAAGAGCGTCCATTGGCTCCGATTCAGGATGCGCCAGTAGTTGAAGCCTCATTGGCCGCTGAGGCTAATTCATCTTCGTCTGTGGCAAAATTAGACGCTGCTGCAATTGCTCAGGTACCCCCGGTTGAAAAGGTGAGTGCTGCCGAAGTAAACACTACTTCTGAAATGGAAGAGGCTAAATCCTCATCGAGTCGCGCGACTAGCGTGACCGAACATGCGGTGCCAATTAGCGTAGATGTTTCGGCCAGTGAAGGGCGTGTACAGGCGGCGCCTAAGCCTGTCAGAACGGCAAGTGAGCCCCAAGTGGCTGTACAGCCAAAAGTTGCTAAGACGGTTAAACCCAGTCGCCCTAAGCCTGAAATAGAAGGTTTGACTGAGGATGAATCAGAGTTAATGGCTATGGCGCCAACAGGCTATGTTTTGCAAGTGTCAGCGGCTAAGTCGTTGCCAGCATTAGAAGAGTTTGTCAATGGTCAGCGTAATCGATCATCTTTGCGTATATACCGCTCTTTGCGCTCAGGTAAAAGCTGGTTTGTTGTTGTTGAGGGTTACTACGCAGATAAAGACTCAGCATTGGCGGCAATGAGTAATTTGCCCAGCGGGCAATTAAAAGCGGGGCCCTGGCCAAAAAGTATGGCTGCGGTTCGGCTAGAGATAGCAGCATATAAACAGCAATCGCCCTAATTGAGGGCAATAGCACCAAGCAGTTCGTCAGTTAAGGTGCGCTGATCTTGCCAATTTGAGTCTTAACCGTTAACATTCAGCGCCCATTTATCAGGCAAGCCCCTTTCTTTAGGGGCTTTTTTGTCTCTGGCAGCAAAAATGTTGCATTTGAGGCTGCCATTCGCCATATGGAATATTGGCGCGAAAGTCGCATAGCTCAGCCTCTCTAGTGAGGTGGTGATAGATGTGCGATGAATAATCGTTCGCACAATTGCAAACATGAAAGGGTATCAGTGACTGACAATCGGGGCTGTTACTGCGGTGAGCTTAAGTATCGAAGAGTCGATGCGACACTTGCCGGTTAAACCCACTGCCGATGCCGCGTTAGTGCACAGTTTTGACTGGCGATCCGGCTCGATGTATTAACAACTTAGTGAAGTGAACCTGCTTATGAATACTGGCCTGTACCGGTTAGATGAGTTTAAAGACAATTGTGGTTTTGGTTTGATTGCCCACCTGAAGGGCCAAGCTAGCCATAAGTTGTTGCTGACCGCCATTGAATCGTTGACCTGCATGACTCACCGTGGTGGTATTGCTGCCGACGGAAAAACAGGCGATGGCTGCGGTCTATTAATCAAGAAGCCAGACAGTTTTTTGCGTACGGTTGCAAAAGCAGATGCTAATTTTGAATTAAGCGCGCTGTATGGTGTTGGCGCATTCATGATTGCGAAAGATGCAACCCGCTCTAGTGCTGCTAAGCAAGTGATTGTGGCTGAATTGGCGCGCGAAGGCTTAAGTGATGTCGCGTGGCGGAAACTGCCAACTAACTCAGACTGCTTGGGTCCTATTGCAAAAGAAAGTGAGCCAGACTTCTTTCACCTTTTTGTTAATACAACAGAAACCGATGAGCAGGCTTTTAACGCTAAGCTGTTTCTTGTGCGCCGTCGTATAGAAAAAGCCTTGGCTCAAGATGCTGACTTTTATGTCTCTAGTTTGAGCAGCGCGGTTGTATCGTTCAAAGGCCTCATGATGCCTGTTGATCTGCCTAAGTACTTTATCGACTTGGGTGATGAACGGATGGAAACGGCTATCTGCGTTTTTCACCAGCGCTTTTCAACTAATACATTGCCACGCTGGCCATTGGCGCAGCCGTTTCGCATGTTGGCTCACAATGGTGAAATCAATACCATTGTTGGCAACCGCAACTGGGCATTGGCGCGAACACCAAAATTCCAAAATGATTTACTGCCTAACCTTGATGAAGTTGCGCCCTTGGTTAACCGCACCGGCTCTGACTCTTCAAGCTTAGATAACATGCTTGAAGTGCTACTGACTGGCGGCATGGAGTTGCACCGCGCAGTAAGAATGCTTGTGCCACCGGCTTGGCAAAATGTCGAGACGATGGATCAAGACCTTAAAGCGTTTTACGAATACAACTCAATGCATATCGAGCCTTGGGATGGCCCTGCTGGATTAGTGGTCACTGATGGCCGCTACGCGGTATGTACGCTTGACCGTAACGGTTTGCGCCCCTCGCGCTGGGTGATTACTAAAGATGATTTAATCACGGTAGCGTCTGAGGTTGGTGTTTATGATTACGCGCCGGAAGATGTTGTTGCTAAAGGTCGTTTAGGGCCGGGGCAAATGCTTTCTGTTGATACGCAAACTGGTGAGCTTTTCCATACCGAGGATATCGATAAGCAGCTAAAAAGCAGCAAGCCTTATCGCAAGTGGTTAAACGAGCAAGCAACGCGTATTGAGTCGAGCTTAGCGCGCGATAAAGCGGAAGATAGCTTATCGGATGAGCAAGTCAAAACCTACATGAAGATGAACCAAGTTACCTTTGAAGAGTGTGACTTGGTGTTGCGCCCGCTGGCCGAAGGTGGCCAAGAAGCGGTAGGCTCAATGGGGGACGATACTCCAATGGCCGTACTGTCACAGCACCAGCGCTCTTTGTATGACTACTTCCGGCAGCAATTTGCTCAGGTAACCAACCCGCCGATAGACCCGCTACGCGAAGCGATAGTGATGTCTTTGGAAACTTGCCTGGGACGTGAGCTGAGCGTATTTGATGAGACTGAGGCCCATGCTCAGCGCATTATTCTAAGTAGCCCCGTCTTGTCTCCTGATAAATTCAGGGTTTTAGCTGATGTTGATAGCAAAAAGTACCCGCTAAAATCTTATAGCTTGCACTATGATGCTGACAAAACTGACCTTAAATCTGCACTTGTAAAATTAGTGGATGATGTCGTTGCCGGTGTTAAAGCTGGGCAAGCGATCATTGTGCTAAGCGATGCGGGCTTAAAAGAAGGGCTGGTGCCTATTCATGCTTTATTAGCTACAGGTGCAGTCCACCAGCGGTTAACTAACGAGGGGTTGCGCTGTGATGCCAATATCGTGGTTGAAACGGCAACCGCACGCGATTCGCATCATATCGCGACGCTTATCGGTTATGGCGCAACCGCTGTATACCCTTACTTGAGCTATTACATCATTAATAGCCTAATTGAATCGGGCGACTTATTAACCGATGTTGATACTGCGTATAAAAATTACCGCAAAGGTATCAATAAAGGTTTGTTGAAAATCCTATCGAAAATGGGGATTTCAACCATCGCGTCTTATCGCGGTGCGCAACTGTTCGAAGCGATTGGCCTGAGTAGCGAAGTTGTGTCTTTGTGCTTCGATAGCACGCCAAGCCGTATTGAAGGCGCTAGCTTTGAAGACTTAGAGGTCGATCAAAAGATTTTGTCTAAGCTAGCGTGGAAAGCGCGTAAGCCTATTAACCATGGCGGCATTCTTAAGTACGTACATGGCCATGAATACCACGCTTACAACCCTGATGTGGTTCAGGCGTTACATGCCGCAGTACAAACGGGTGAGTATTCAGCATGGCGCGATTACGCCAAGTTAATTAACGAGCGCCCTGTTGCGACGCTGCGTGACTTACTGGCTATCCGCAAAGATATCGAGCCTGTACCTCTTGAAGAGGTCGAACCCGTAGAGAACCTGTTCAAGTGTTTCGATTCGGCAGGTATGTCGCTAGGTGCATTATCGCCAGAGGCCCACGAAGCTTTGGCCGAAGCAATGAACACCCTCGGCGGGCGCTCTAACAGCGGGGAAGGTGGCGAAGATCCAGTTCGTTACGGCTCGATCAAAGTCTCTAAAATTAAGCAGGTTGCATCGGGTCGCTTTGGCGTTACCCCTGCCTACTTAAGCAATGCCGAAGTATTGCAGATCAAGGTTGCCCAAGGCGCTAAGCCTGGTGAGGGTGGCCAGCTTCCTGGCGGCAAAGTGAACGAATTAATTGCGCGTTTACGTTATTCGGTACCTGGTGTTACCTTGATATCGCCGCCGCCGCACCACGACATCTATTCGATCGAAGACTTAGCCCAGCTAATTTACGACCTTAAGCAGGTTAACCCGGGTGCACTTGTTTCTGTTAAGTTGGTATCGCGACCGGGTGTCGGTACGATTGCTGCGGGTGTTGCAAAAGCATACGCCGATTTAATTACCATCTCTGGCTATGATGGTGGTACTGCAGCGAGCCCGCTGACCTCTATTTTACATGCAGGCTCTCCTTGGGAGCTTGGCTTGTCTGAAACGCATCAAACGCTTTGTGCGAACGATTTGCGTGACAAAGTGCGTGTACAAACTGATGGTGGCCTTAAAACCGGCCTTGATGTGGTTAAGGCGGCAATCTTGGGTGCTGAAAGCTTTGGCTTTGGTACTGCGCCGATGGTGGCGCTGGGTTGTAAGTACCTCCGTATTTGCCACTTAAATAACTGTGCGACGGGTGTTGCTACACAGCAAGATAAGCTGCGCAAAGACCATTACATCGGTACCGTAGAAATGGTGATGAATTTCTTCCGCTTTGTGGCCGAAGAAACCCGCGAGTGGATGGCGAAATTGGGTGTGCGTTCGCTTACCGAGTTGATCGGCCGAGTTGACCTGTTAGAGGTTATTGAAGGTACCACTTCTAAGCACTCGAAATTAGATTTAGCGCCAATTATCTACACTGACGACTTCATTAAGAGCAAGCCAAAATCCTGTCAAGTCGAGCGCAACACGCCTTATGATGAAGGGAAAAAGGCTGAATTAATGGTGGCGAAAGTGTTGCCAGCAATTGAGGCAAAAACCGGTGGTGAGTTCGACTTTACCATTACCAACTGTGACCGCTCTATAGGTGCGCGCTTAAGTGGTGAAATCGCTAAGCGTTATGGCAACTTGGGTATGGATAGCGCACCGATTAAGTTGAACTTAAAAGGTATTGCTGGCCAGAGCTTTGGTGTTTGGAATGCCGGCGGCTTAGAGATGCGCCTTGAAGGTGATGCCAACGATTACGTGGGTAAAGGCATGGCTGGCGGCAAGCTGGTTATTCGCCCGCCGGAAGGCTCTAGCTTCGCTACGCAGGACACCAGCATTGTCGGCAACACGTGTTTGTACGGTGCTACTGGCGGTAAGTTATTTGCTGCTGGTGGGGCGGGTGAGCGCTTCGGTGTACGTAATTCTGGTGCCTTTGCCGTTGTCGAGGGCGCTGGGGATCACTGCTGTGAATATATGACGGGCGGCGTGATTACTGTGCTCGGTAAAACCGGCCTTAACTTTGGTGCGGGTATGACCGGCGGTTTTGCTTACGTATTGGATGAAGACAATACTTTTGTTGATCGCTATAACCATGAGTTGGTTGACATCGTTCGCGTTAATACCGAGTCGCTTGAGGCGCATCGAAACCACCTTCGTGGTGTTATCAATGAATTTGTTGCTGAAACTCAAAGTGAATGGGGTCAGCATATCCTAGACCGGTTTGACTATATGGTTGGGCGCTTTTGGCTTGTTAAGCCTAAGGCTGCTAGCTTGCAAGGTTTGCTGACCAGTCTGGGTTCGCGCGGAGAATAATCAGCCAGTGCCCAGCATGCTGGGCCGTAGCTATTTGAGATATCGTTATGGGTAAGCGTTTAAATAACAATTTTCAATTTTTAGATGTGGGACGACAAGACCCTGCTAAAAAAGCCATTGACGTCCGCAAAGCGGAATTTGTTGAGATTTATCAGCCGTTCAATGAAGAAGAGGTTCAAGATCAATCGCACCGCTGCTTAGAGTGCGGCAACCCCTATTGTGAATGGAAGTGCCCTGTGCATAACTTCATTCCCAATTGGCTTAAGTTGATTTCTGAGGGCAATATCACCGAGGCCGCGGAGCTTTCTCATCAGACCAACTCTTTGCCCGAAGTATGCGGGCGAGTTTGCCCACAAGATCGCTTATGCGAGGGTGCTTGCACGCTGAATGATGGTTTTGGTGCGGTAACAATTGGTAATGCTGAAAAGTATATTACCGATACAGCTTTTGCGATGGGCTGGCGCCCAGATATGTCTAAAGTTGTTTGGACTGACAAAAAAGTCGCGGTGATTGGTGCAGGGCCTGCGGGGTTGGGTTGCGCTGATGTTTTGGTTCGCAATGGTGTCAAACCTGTTGTGTTCGACAAGTACCCAGAAATTGGTGGGCTTTTAACTTTCGGCATTCCTGAATTTAAGCTCGAAAAATCGGTAATGACTCGCCGTCGCGAAATCTTCCAAGATATGGGAGTTGAATTTCGCTTGAATACCGAAGTCGGCACTGACATTACCATGGAGCAACTACTTGAAGAGTACGATGCTGTCTTCATGGGGATGGGAACTTACACCTATATGAAAGGTGGATTTCCTGGTGAAGATTTACCGGGTGTACATGATGCGTTGCCGTTTTTGGTCTCAAATGTTAATCGCAACCTCGGCTTCGAGAAGGAT
This sequence comes from Marinagarivorans cellulosilyticus, assembly GCF_021655555.1. NCBI lineage: Bacteria > Pseudomonadati > Pseudomonadota > Gammaproteobacteria > Cellvibrionales > Cellvibrionaceae > Marinagarivorans > Marinagarivorans cellulosilyticus. Next base: position 393,181 of record NZ_AP023086.1, read on the forward strand.
CCTGCAGATTTCATCAGTGTAAAAGGTCAACGCGTGGTAGTTCTTGGTGGTGGCGATACCGCAATGGACTGTAACCGCACGTCTATCCGTCAAGGTGCTGCAAGCGTGACATGCGCCTACAGACGGGACCAAGAAAACATGCCTGGTTCGCGCCGTGAGGTGCAAAATGCTGGCGAAGAAGGGGTTGAATTCTTATTTAATCGCCAGCCAGTGGGTATTGTTGGTGATGGCAAAGTCGAAGGTGTAAAAGTGGTTACAACGCAGTTGGGTGAGCCCGATGAGCGTGGCCGCCGTAGGCCAGAGCCTATTGCTGGCAGTGAGGAAATCCTGCCCGCTGATGTAGTGCTGATCGCCTTTGGTTTCCGCCCTAGCCCTGAGCCTTGGTTCGAGACAAACGGTGTGAAACTAACGGATTGGCAAACAGTAATTGCACCAGAGAAGCAAGAGTTTAAGTTTCAAACCACAAATCCTAAGGTGTTTGCTGGTGGTGATATGGTGCGTGGTTCAGACTTGGTGGTTACTGCCATTTGGGAAGGTCGCGAAGCCGCTGAGGGCATCTTAGATTATTTGGATGTTTAGCGTTGGCTGCCATCAAAAATATTAAAAACCGGCGTTTGCCGGTTTTTTTTGGCCCTAACTTCGCTTTTATATCGAAACAACCTTTATAAAACGACGGGGCAGTTGTATAACGAGCGACTATCTTTTAAGTGCGTAGTGGTAGATGCGTACCGAACAAATCAATAAAGAATAAGGTTTTGGAATGTCTGAATTAAAGAATGATCGTTTTTTGCGTGCATTGATGCGGGAACCTGTAGATGCAACGCCTGTGTGGATGATGCGACAAGCTGGCCGTTATTTGCCTGAGTATCGTGCTTCGCGGGCCAAAGCTGGCAGCTTTATGGACTTATGCATGAATCCTGAGCTTGCATGTGAAGTCACTATGCAGCCTCTTGAACGCTACCCGCTGGATGCTGCAATCTTGTTTTCCGATATTCTTACCATTCCAGATGCAATGGGGTTAGGCTTATATTTTGAAACGGGTGAAGGGCCAAAATTCAAAAAAACAGTGACGACAGCCGCGGATGTGGATGCATTACCTATTGTTAATACCTTGCAGGATCTGCCCTATGTGCCCAATGCGGTACGCACAATTCGCAAGGAGCTAAACGGTAGAGTACCGTTGATTGGCTTTTCTGGTAGCCCTTGGACGCTGGCTACTTATATGGTGGAAGGTGGCTCTAGTAAAGATTTTCGCAAGGCAAAGGCTTTGGCATACAACGACCCAGGCTTGATGCATGCTTTACTTGATAAGCTTGCAATTTCGGTCACCGAATATCTTAACGAGCAAATTAAAGCGGGCGCGCAAGCGGTGCAAATTTTCGATTCCTGGGGCGGCGCTTTGGCTCATGATGCTTACCGTGAGTTTTCGCTAAAGCCAATGCAAAAAATAGTCGATGGTTTGATCCGTGAATACGATGGCCGCAAGGTGCCGGTGATTATGTTTACCAAGGGCGGCGGGCAGTCGTTAGAGGCTATGGCGGATACAGGTCCAGATGCCTTAGGTCTAGATTGGACTACGCCGATTTCTGACGCTAGGCGTCGAGTAGGTGATAAAGTGGCTTTGCAAGGCAATATGGATCCATCTATTTTATACGCAAAGCCTGAGCGTATTCGTCAGGAAGTGGCCAAAATCTTGGCCGATTACGGTCATGGCAGTGGGCATGTCTTTAACCTTGGGCACGGCATTACGCCTGAGGTTGACCCCGCGAATGCAGGTGCCTTTATTGAGTGCGTGCACGAGTTATCTTTTCAGTATCATGATGATAAGTAACTCACATGCTGATTTGTGTCATCTAGTGACAAAAATAATAGATATTGATTAAAAAACGTTCATTGGGTTATTATCAACACCTGCTGGCGGGCCTATAATCGAACGGATGTTATGGTCTGCGTATGCATAAGTGAAATTATATTGTTGTTGAGGATAAGCCTGTGGGCGTTAAACAAATTAAGATAGATGTCGGTGAAGTGACAATAGGCATGTTTGTGTCGGGATTGGATCGCCCGTGGACGCAAACGCCTTTTCCTTTGCAGGGCTTCTATGTTCGTGATCTGGACGAGATCAATCTACTCAAGTCGCATTGCCATCACATCTACATTGATGTACTAAAGGGCGCGCGACCGGTTAAGGCAGGGCTTAAAACCCTAAGCGCGACCGCGCGTGCGAGTAATAAGCCGGCCGTTAAGGCGAGTGCCACCGATAGGGTTACTATGCCTGCGCTGAAGACAAGAGCTAATGTGTACCCCGTGAGCACCACTTTGCGCACTGAAATGGCGGGTGCTAGAGAGCTTCATCGTGAGGTGTACAGCGCGGTGGCGCAAATCGTTGAGCAGCTGAATGGCGGTGATGCCGCAGGCGCTATTTTGGATACAAAGCGCGCCGCGAGCGCAATGGTTGGTAGTGTATTGCGCTGCCCTGATGCTTTTACTTGGTTAACCCGCGTTAAGCAGAAGGATGAGCACACCTATAGTCACGCTGTGCGCTCGGCTGTATGGGGTATTCTGCTTGGGCGCCATATGGGGTTGTCTAAGGGGGATCTAGAAGTATTGGCGATGGGGCTTTTGCTAAAAGATGTGGGCAAAACGCGATTAAGTAATGAGCTGTTAGCCATGAAAGAGCGTTCCCTTTCTGAGCAGGCTGAGTACGAGCGCTTTATTCCGCTTGGTGTTGAGATTTTAGAGCAAGTTCCGGATGTTTCTCCGCGAGCTATATCGGTGGTTAAAACGCATCAAGAGCGCATCAATGGGTCTGGCTTTCCGGCGCATTTGCGGGGCGAAAAAATACCCTTGTTGGGTAGAGTTGCAGCTGTTGTGACCTTTTATGATGAGGTGACCAACCCTCGTGGCGAGAAGTACCCGCTTTCGCCCTCTAGGGCTGTGGCACAATTGTACGATGGCCGCGACAGTCTTTTTCAGGGGGATCTCGTTGTTGAGTTTATTCGAGCTATTGGCTTGTATCCAACGGGTACGCTCGTTGAGTTGAATACCGGTGAGGTGGCTGTGGTGGTCGAGCAGAACTTCGAGCGCCGCCTGAAGCCTCACGTGATGGTGGTGATGGATCCGTATAAACGCGAGCTTAGTGAGCCTGTCTACTTGGATATGGCTGGTGACGATAAGCAAAAGCAGGTCAAAATTGATGCTGGCAAGCTTACCTCTACAGAGGTTGAGTGGATCGAAATTGCGCAGGATCTCGAGCCTGGTGCTTATGATGTGGATGTGCTGAGAATATGTGATGAGTATATTCAGCGCACGGCAGAGGCAAAAGGTTTGTTTGGTTTTTTAAAGAGTAAGCGTTTGGCAGGTATGTTTGGTGTTTAGATCTTGCTGGTGACGTGAAAAGGGCGCCTAAGTTGGCGCCCTTTTTTGTGCTAAACGTTAAATCGAAAGTGGATTATATCGCCGTCGGCAACGATGTAATCCTTGCCTTCGAGGCGCCACTTGCCGGCTTCTTTTGCGCCGGCTTCGCCTTTGTGTGCGATAAAATCGTCGTAGCCTACAATCTCTGCTCGTATAAAGCCTTTTTCAAAGTCCGTGTGAATCTTGCCAGCAGCTTGCGGTGCGCTTGCGCCAACAGGGATGGTCCATGCTCGAACCTCTTTTACGCCTGCCGTAAAGTAGGTTTGCAGGTCGAGCAGTTCGTAGCCTGCGCGAATGACGCGGTTTAGGCCGGGTTCTTCCATGCCTAGGTCTTCTAGGAACTCCGCAACTTCGTCAGCTTCTAGTTCAGCAATTTCTGCTTCTAGCTTATTGCAAATCGGAACCACAGCGGCGTTCTCTTCTGCCGCAATCGCTCTCACTTTATCGAGGTGTGGGTTATTTTCAAAACCATCTTCTTGTACGTTGGCAATGTACATGGTGGGTTTTAGGGTGAGCAGGCTCATGCTTTTTAAGTCTTTCAGCTCGTCTGTGCTCAGTGTCATTGCCCGAAGTGGAAGCGCTTCATTGAGGTGGGGCAAAAGCTTTTCCAGTAGCGCTTTCATTTTCATTGCGTTCTTGTCTTGCCCTTTGGCAAGCTTTGCGTAACGTTGAATGCCCTTTTCTACGCTTTCTAGGTCTGATAAAGCAAGTTCGGTGTTAATGGTGTTGATGTCGCTTTCTGGGTTGATTGCGCCATCTACATGAATGACGTTTTCATCGTCAAAGCAGCGCACAACGTGAGCAATTGCGTCGGTTTCTCTGATGTTGGCTAGGAACTGATTGCCAAGCCCTTCGCCCTTGGAGGCTCCCGCGACCAGGCCTGCAATATCAACAAATTCCATGGTGGTTGGGATTTGTTTTTCAGGATTTACTAATGCCGATATGGCGTCTTGTCTGGGGTCGGGGACGGGGACAATGCCTGAGTTGGGTTCGATTGTGCAGAATGGGAAGTTCTCAGCGGCGATGCCGGATTTGGTGAGCGCATTAAAAAGAGTCGATTTTCCAACGTTGGGTAGGCCAACGATGCCGCATTTAAAACCCATGGTGAGATCCTATAAGGCTTGGTGGTTGAAGGTTGTTAGGCTTGGGTGTGCAGGTTTTTCATTGCACGATTCCATTGGCCAGAAATTATATCGTCGGTAACGGCGAGTGCATTTTTAATGGATGCTTCGGTTAGCTCGAACTCAGCTTTTGGAGCTTTCTTGAGCACAAAGTCGGCCACTTGTTTTGCGTTGCCTGGGTGGCCAATGCCAAGTCTTAGGCGAGCAAAGTTTTTGTTGTTGCCTTGTGCGCTAATAATATCGCGCAGGCCGTTGTGCCCACCATGGCCGCCGCCGATTTTTAAGCGCGCTACGCCGGGTGCCAAATCGAGCTCGTCGTGGGCGACAAGAATAGCTTCGGTGGGGATTTTGTAAAACTGGCTGATGGCGCTAACGGCTTGACCGCTACGATTCATATAGGTTGTTGGTATCAGCAGGCGAACATCGTGTCCATTCACGCTAATGCGTGCGCTGTGGCCAAAAAATTTCGGTGTATTTGCAAGGTTGCCGTTGTGCTGCTGGCAGAGCTCGCTCACAAAGTCTTCGCCCGCGTTGTGGCGAGTATTTTGATATTGTGGGCCCGGGTTGCCGAGGCCCACAATGAGCTGAACGGGTGTATTCACTGTGGTCAGCTCTGCGAAGCTTATGCTTCTTCGGTGGTTTCTTCTGCGTCGTCGCTGCTACCTTTAGGTTTGCTGATTGAAGCAACGGGTAGGTCGTGATCGGCGCCGTGGCTTAATGCAACAGATGTTACGCCAGCAGGCAGTTTAATGTCTGAGATGTGTACGGTATCGCCTACGTCAACATCGGCTAAGTCCACTTCGATGAACTCAGGTAGTGCGCTTGGCAAGCAAGAAATTTCGAGCTCAGTCATTGTGTGGTTCACAATGCCGCCGCCTTGTTTAACGCCTTTGCTAGTCGCTTCGTTGATGAAGTGAAGAGGGGCGTTGATCGTGATTTTGCTGTTTTCTGACACGCGAAGGAGATCGGCGTGGAGAACAACAGCTTTTGCTGGGTGGCGTTGCAAGTCTTTCAAAATCACTGTTTCTTCGGCGCCATCAATTTTTAAGGTGATAACGTGCGAATAAAAGGCTTCGTGCTCAAGGTGCTTAACAAGCTCTTTGTGCTCGAGGGTGATGTTTTGTGGGGCTTTGTCGCCGCCGTATACGATAGCGGGTAGCAAACCCTGTTCGCGACGCAGGCGGCGGCTCGCACCTTTCCCTGAGTCTTCGCGAACAGATGCGATAAGAGTAAAGTCTTCAGTAGACATGGGTGTATCCTCAAAATTAAAGTGGTGCGCCGCGACCTGCGCACTACGACTAAAAAAGGTCGCCAATATTGACGACCGCTGTGTTGTGATGCTCTTTAAGTGAATACTTTCAGTAATCGCTTAGCGGAACATCGCGCTTAAAGATTCCTCGTTGCTAATTCTACGCATGGCTTCAGCTAGCATGGGGGCAAGCGTCAGCTGGCGTACTTTAGCGGTTTCAATCACGCCGTCGTCTAGCGGGATTGAGTCGGTAACGACAAGCTCGTCTAGGGCGGACTGGCTAATGCGCTGGGCGGCGGGGCCCGACAATATCGGGTGTGTGCAATAGGCAATAACTTTGCGTGCACCGTGGGTCTTGAGTGCTGCTGCTGCGTTGCAGAGCGTGCCTGCAGTGTCGACCATGTCGTCAACTAATAAGCAGGTGCGGTCTTCGACCTCGCCGATGATATTCATGACTTCTGCTACATTGGCTTTTGGTCGACGTTTATCAATAATGGCCAGATCAACACCGAGTTCTTTCGCGACTGCGCGGGCTCGAACTACGCCGCCGATATCGGGCGATACAATAGTGAGGTGCTCGAAGTTTTGTTGCTCGATGTCGCTTAATAAAACAGATGATCCGTAGACGTTATCTACGGGGACATCGAAAAAGCCTTGAATCTGCTCTGAGTGCAAGTCAACTGTGAGTACGCGATCTACGCCGGCGGTGGCCATCATGTCGGCAACAATGCGTGCACTAATAGGTACGCGCGCAGAGCGAACTCGGCGGTCTTGGCGGGCGTAGCCAAAATAGGGGATCACGGCAGTGATGCGACCTGCTGATGCACGGTGTAGTGCGTCCACCATGAACAGAAGTTCCATGATGTTATCGTTGGTGGGTACGCAGGTTGACTGTACGATAAAAACGTCGCGACCGCGTACGTTTTCGTTGATTTCTACGGAAATTTCGCCGTCTGAGAATTGTGAGACGGTGGCGTCGCCAAGGGGGATGCCCAGTTGGTCGACAAGCTTCTTGGCAAGCGCTGGATTTGCATTGCCGGTAAAAACCATTAAATCAGGCACGTGAGTCACCTTGTAAACCTAGTGTGGAACGAATGACTAATGAGAGTTTGCGGCAGGAAGCTTTGGAAGATGGCTGGGGTGGCAGGACTCGAACCTGCGAATGGCAGGATCAAAACCTGCTGCCTTAGCCACTTGGCGACACCCCAGTAACACTATCTAATCTCGAAAGGGCGGTGTGTAGCGGTGATCTGTTTACACCCTTGGCCACAAAGCCTTCCAGATGTTCAGGTCTGTTAGCAAAAACCGATTTCGCTTGCGCTTCAGAATCAAAGCTTGCAAAGATGCATGCTCCTGTTCCTGTAAGCTTAGCTGGCGAAAAAAAGTTAAGCCAATCAACCGCTTCCTTCACTTGTGGATAACGCTCCAAGACTACGTCTTGGCAATCGTTTTTACCGCCCCCCTCAAGGAAGGCCGCTACTTTAATGATGGGCGTGTCTCTTGTCAATTTTTTTTGCGAAAAAATTTCAGCGGTTGATATGTGAGCATGTGGGCGAATGACAAGGTACCACTTGGCGGCTAAATCAACGGGCGAAATCACATCGCCAATACCTTCGGCCCAAGCGCTATTGCCCAGTACAAAAACTGGCACATCGGCGCCAAGTTGCACGCCAAGCTTGGCAAGGCTTGGCAAGTCGAGCTTTGTTTGCCATAAGCGGTTCAGGGCTAGTAGCGTTGTGGCGGCATTAGAGCTGCCACCGCCAATGCCCCCTCCCATCGGGAGTCGTTTTTGAAGTTCAATATTGGCGCCTAGGTTAATGCCTGTGGCGTGGCGCAATAGCTCGGCAGCCCGCACAATCAAATTGTCGGCAGTGCTCACGCCTGGAATTTCTGGGGTGAGAACAATTTTGGCGTCAGGCCGAGGGCTAAAGGCCAAAGTATCACCGTAATCTAGCAACTGAAAAACGGTTTGCAATTGGTGGTAGCCGTCTTGCCGTTGACCATTAATATGCAGGAATAAATTGAGTTTTGCGGGGCTGGGCAGTGTAAGCACTATTTTCGCTCCCACTGCTTGATGATAATCAGCACGCTTAACCCTTGCCTTGAGGCAATGAGTTTGTGGGGGAGTGATAGCTCGCCATATTGTTGGTGGCGGCTCAATTGAATATCCCACCCTTGCTGAGTAAGTGCGCTGTACGCGCCTTCTGGCGTCGTGGTGACTTTGTCGATAATGGCTGCTGGTGCCGGCTGCCCCTTAATCCAATATTGCAGTTCGTTAATTGGTGCTTGCCAACCTACAGTTTGTTGTAAAAGTTGCTCGGGTGTGGGTGCCCATTGTATGGGATGTTCAGGTGACTCAAGCGTCACGCCTTTTGAGGTGCGCCTAAGCCAGCTAGAGCCATAACCAAAAGGCCCAAAAAAATTAATCGCGTAGTTGTCTTTAAATTGCTGCCATTCAAAAGATGCGCTGTGAGGTTGGTCATCAACGGTGATTTTTATTTTCCCTAATGCTTTCCAGCGGTTGAACTGATTAAGCTTTGCTGTGTGCGCCTTTGCCGCTTTTAGGTTGTTGCCGGTAATTGGTGTGCTACTTGGGGTAAAGGATTGGCAGCCGCTTAACAGTAAAGCAAGTAGTGAGAGGTGCAGGAGTTTACGCATGGCGTTGCCTTATGAATTCACGTCGTCGAGAAGCTGGAAGCGCTTGAGACGCTCCATAATGAAGCGGCTGTTGGGCTGTAGTTGCAGGCCTTGCTTCCAAACCGCCAATGCCTCTTCTTGTTGCCCCTCTACCCATAAGACCTCGCCCAAATGAGCGGCAATTTCGTCGTTGGGCATAAGCTTGAGCGCTTGCCGCAAGTGTGTAATGGCCGAGCGATTCTGGCCTTGCCGGTAAAGCGCCCAGCCTAGGCTATCAATGGCTGCCGCGTTGTTGGGGTTTATGGCTAAGGCGCGCTCAATATAAGAGATGGCTTCAGGCAAGCGAATATTGGCGTCGGCAAGAATGTAGCCGAGTGAGTTGAGCGCATCGGCATTATTCGGGTCTATAGCGATAACCGTGAGAAGGTCGCGCTCAGCATCTTCAAGCCGGTTTAATGTTGTTAAAAACATGGCCCGGTTAAATAGCAGTGTTTGCGAGCGAGGAAAGCGGGTGATGCCTTCGTCAAATGCGCGCTCGGCTTGTTGCTGGTTGCCAATGTGACGGTAGTGGTCGGCCAGTAACAGGCTTAGGCCCTCTTGGAACTCTGCTTGCGCAGATAGCTGGTGGCCAGCAATTAGCTGTAATGCGAGGTCTTGCTGCTCGGTTTTATGCATCAAGTCAACTGCGCGGGCTAGAGCGGGCAAAAATTCTTTGCTGGGTTTTACTTGGCTGTAGTAACGAATCGCATCGTGCGGTGATTCTTGTTGTTGTGCAATTTTGCCTAGGTAGTAGTTGGCTGTGGCCTCTTGTGCGGCGGCGTGTTCTAGCGGTAAAAAGTGTTTCTTGGCTTGCTCTAGGTCTTCTTGCTGATAATAGGTAAGTGCAAGTGCGAGCTGAATATTGCCATCGCCAGGCGATTGCTTGAGTAGCTCTTCAAATTGAATAGCTGCCTCGGCGAGATTCGTTTGTGTGAGGTTGCGGGCGTACTGAAGGCGCAGGCGTTGGTTGTCAGGGAATAGCGCCACTATTTGCGCGAGCCGTAATTGTGCTGCGTTAGCGTCTTTTTTACCGAGTATTCTAAGTTCTTGTAGGTAGGCTTGCTCGTAATCGCTTTTGAGGATTTGTGCCTGCAGGGCGTTGCCCATGGCGCTGTCGAGTATATCGAGTTTGTAGTCTAAAAAGCTTACCGCCAATGTGAGCTCAGCGTCTTTATGGTGGTTGGCCAGTAATGCATTGTAGAGCTTTAACAGTGTTTTTACGGTATCGTCGCTGGCGTTGCTGCTGGTTGCTTTTACCGCAAGAGCATCTAAACCATGCGGGAAGTGTTGATGGCTAATAAGGTATTTGCCATGCTCAAATGCTTCGAAGTACCTGCCTGCATCAGACAGCGAAGCCATAGCCATGTACCTAGCTTGTGCATTTTCGGGGGCAAGTGAAGCCCATTGAGTGGCCATTTGCTGCGTGGCTACGGGGTCTTGCATAAAATTCGCGAGGTGAGCTGCGCGCTCGGTGATGCCGGCATCTTGGGTTTCGATGGCCTGGGTGACATAGTTGTTGAGCATTATGTCGAGCCTGTCTCGGCTACCAGCAAGCTCGGCTACCATTAAAGAATAAAGTGTTTCGGTATCGAAGGGTTTGGCCGGTAGCTCAGTAATAACGAGGGGCTTGGGCGCTTCTTGTGTTACCGGCAGGTTGCTGGCACAGCCGCTTAATAGCAGAACCATTGTGGCGCAAATGGTGTTGCACAAAAAGCGTTGTTTGGGGCTGGCTGGATGTTGTTGGCGTAATTTCATGGACAGTCAAATCGCTTAGGAATTGGCATTGTATCGAGGCCGCGAGCGGCTTGCATACTAGTTGGTTGAATAAATGTTATTTGGTTCCAGCTGATGGGCTGTTTCGTGCTGCGTGTTGTTAAGGTATAGCTGTTAAAGCATAGATGACTTCGCTGACTGCGCTGGCCCAAGGTGTTGTTGCGCTGCAGCAAAATTGTTGGCAAACCACAATTTGCGACCATACTACTTGTCAGCCTGCGCTTGAACGCTGACAATGTCCTGCTTTGCTCGTTGATTGTCGCTTTGTTGTACCTATGTTGCTAATTACAACAGTGTGAGAGTTTCGTTGCTTTTTTGTACTGCCACAAGAATCGTTACCGTATGACCCTGATTGCATTGGGAATAAACCATAATACTGCTTCTGTAGAAGTGCGAGAGGCTGTTGCCTTTTCGCCAGAACAGATGACGGCAGCCCTGCGGGCGGCAGTTGCGGCTGTAGGCATTAAAGAGGTAGCGATATTATCGACGTGTAATCGCACGGAAGTTTATGCCGATACCGGTGGTGGTGATGTAGGGCATGCCGAGTTATTGCAGTGGATGGCCGAATATCACAATACCGGCTATAGCGCTTTAGAGGCCTGCCATTACGCCCATGAAGGTGTTGAAGCTGCCCGCCATATGATGAAGGTGGCCAGCGGTTTAGACTCTTTAGTCTTGGGCGAGCCGCAAATTTTGGGGCAGATGAAGTCAGCCTACGCAACAGCCAATGATGCTGGTAGCTTGGGCAGTGGTTTACACAGTGCATTTCATAAAGTGTTCTCGGTTGCCAAGCGCGTTCGCTCTGAAACAGCCATTGGCGAAAACCCAGTATCTGTTGCGTATGCCGCGGTTTCTTTGGCGCAGCAAATTTTTTCAGACCTTAAAAATGATACGGCATTGTTAATAGGTGCCGGTGAAACCATCGAGCTTGTTGCGCGCCACTTGGTCGAGCAGGGCTTGAAGCACATTATTGTGGCTAACCGCACTTTAACCAACGCTAGCAAGCTGGCGCAGCAGTTCAATGGTGAAGCCATATTGCTGACGGATATTCCCGATCACCTACATAAAGCGGACATTGTTATCTCTTCAACCGCTAGCCCTTTACCTGTGTTAGGGAAAGGTACGGTTGAGTCTGCGTTGAAAAAGCGCCGCCATAAGCCCATTTTTATGGTGGATATAGCCGTGCCGCGTGATATCGAGTCGCAAGTGGGCGACTTAGCGGATGTTTATTTGTATACCGTCGATGACTTAAAAGAAGTTATCGACGAAAATATGCGCTCACGTGAGCAAGCTGCACAAATAGCGGCAGAAATTATCGATGAAGGCGTTATTCGTTATCAGCAGGAGCTTAATAGCCTTGATGCCGTAGCGACGGTAAAAGCTTACCGCTCGGTGGTCGATGAGCTACGCGAAGCTGAATTGGCTAAAGCTATAAAAACGCTGCAAGCGGGTAGCGACCCGGCTGACGTGCTAAATCAGTTGGCTAGAAACCTATGTAACAAACTTATGCATACCCCAACCGCGCAATTGCGAAAAGCCAGTGCAGACGGGGATTTTGATGTGATAAATACCTTTCAAACCTTATTTGACCTTGATGTTGGTGACCCTAACAAACCAGCGCAGGGCAGCGAAGACCAAAACAGCGAGACACCATGAAACCCAGTATTCTGGAAAAACTGCAGACCCTGACCGAACGCTACCAGGAGGTAGGCGCGTTGCTGGGTGAGAATGAAATCATCAGCAACCAAAATAAGTTTAGAGAACTCTCGAAAGAATACGCTGAGCTTGAGCCTGTTGTGCAGTGCTTTGAGCGCTACGAGGGTGTGCAAGCGGACATGGACGAGGCGCGTGCGATGCTGGATGAATCTGACCCTGAAATGCGCGAAATGGCGAAAGAAGAGCTGGATGCTGCACAGGCTTTAGTCGAGCCCTTAGAGGCCGAGCTGCAAAAGCTCTTACTGCCTAAAGACCCACGAGACGGTAAAAACGTTTATTTGGAAATTCGCGCAGGAACCGGTGGTGACGAAGCCGCTATTTTTGCGGGTGACTTGTTCCGCATGTACAGCCGTTATGCGGAGGCGCAGCGCTGGCAAATCGAAGTAATTTCCCAAAACGAAGGCGAACACGGCGGTTTTAAAGAAATAATCACCCGCGTTGTGGGTGCTGGTGTGTATTCCAAGTTTAAGTTTGAATCGGGTGCCCACCGCGTACAGCGCGTACCGGCGACCGAGTCGCAAGGGCGTATTCACACGTCGGCATGCACGGTAGCGGTAATGCCTGAAGCGGACGAAACGGCCGAAATTTCAATCAATAAGGCCGACTTACGCGTTGATACTTTTAGGGCAAGTGGTGCCGGAGGGCAGCACGTTAACAAAACAGATTCCGCCATTCGCTTAACGCACATTCCTTCGGGGGTTGTGGTCGAGTGCCAAGACGAACGCTCGCAGCATAAAAATCGTGCGAAAGCGATGTCCTTGTTGGCTTCTAAACTGGCCAACAGTGCCGAAGAAAAAGCCGCAAAAGAAATGTCGGATGAGCGCAAAAACCTTGTCGGTAGTGGCGACCGCTCGGAGCGCATTCGCACATACAATTACCCGCAAGGGCGCGTGACAGACCACCGGATCAACCTAACACTCTACAAGCTTGATGAAGTTATGCAGGGCCAGTTAAACGATATTGTGCAGCCGCTAATTAATGAATATCAAGCCGATCAACTCGCGGCACTAGCGGAATAAAAAGTCGCGCAAAAGACGGTGCAGTTATGACGATTTCTGAAGCGCTGCGGCTTGCCGCTCGATTAAGCACGGTGAGTGATTCCCCGCGTTTGGATGCTGAGCTACTGTTGGCCGCGGTTTCTGGTTTTGATCGTACCTATTTTTATACTTGGCCGGAGCGCGAGCTAGATAGCGCAGTGGCCGAGCGCTTCCTAAAGTTGCTTAAGCGCCGTGAGGCCGGCGAACCCGTTGCCCATATTACCGGTCAGCGTGAGTTTTGGTCTTTAAACTTGGCAGTAGATAGCTCTACGTTAATCCCTAGACCGGATACCGAGGTGTTAGTTGAAGTTGCGCTAGAGCATTTGCCTGAAGATTCTGCTCGGGTGCTCGACCTTGGTACCGGCACTGGTGCAATTGCTTTGGCGCTAGCAACTGAGCGCCCAAATGCGGCGGTTAAAGGCGTAGATCAAAGCGCCGACGCTGTGGCCTTGGCGAAGGCGAATGCAAAGCGCTTGGGTTTGGAGCGTGTTCATTTTAGCCAAGGCAGCTGGTTGGATGCGGCTTGGTTAGCTCAAGTTACGTGCCAGCAACCTTTCGATCTACTCGTGAGCAACCCGCCTTATATTGATGAAAACGACCCCCACTTATGCGAAGGCGACGTTCGCTTTGAACCTAAAGCCGCGTTAGTGGCACCAGAGCAAGGGCTAGCTGATATAAAAGCGATAATCGCGCTAGCGTTAAACATCCTTAAACCCGCTGGTAGCCTATGGCTGGAGCACGGTTGGCAGCAGGCTGCAGATGTGCAGCATTTGTTGCTAGCGGCAGGTTTTAAACGTGTTGAAACCCGTAAAGATTACGGCGGCAATTCAAGAGTAACGGGAGCTTACCGTTCGTGACAAATACCTTAAGTGATGATGAGCTTGTACGCTACAGCCGGCAAATATTGTTGCCCCAGTTTGATGTTGCAGGCCAGCTAGCGCTCAAAAATGCGCGGGTGTTGGTCGTTGGCGTTGGCGGGCTTGGCTCCCCTGTTGCTATGTACTTAGCGGCGGCGGGCGTGGGCTGTATTGTTTTGGCTGATGATGATGTTGTCGATGGCAGTAACTTGCAGCGACAAATTGCTCATACCGAGGCGAACATCGGTCGCGCTAAAGTTGCATCCGCTAAGGAGCAGTTGCAGGCATTAAATTCTACTATTCGCATAGAGACTATTGATCGGCGCCTAGAGGGTGGCGCACTTAGTGAGCAAGTGGCGCAGGCGAGTGTGGTGATTGATTGCAGCGATAACTTTACCACCCGCTGTGCCATCAACGCCGCCTGCGTTGAGCAAAAGGTGCCGCTGGTCTCTGGTGCGGCGATTCGTTTTGAAGGGCAAATTGCCGTTTTCGATAGCCGACAAAAAGATGCTCCTTGTTACCAGTGTTTGTATGGTTTTGTGGGGGAGCAAGATCTAACGTGCTCACAGGCTGGGGTACTATCGCCGGTTGTTGGCGTTATTGGGGCTTATCAAGCTTTGGAAGCGATAAAATTATTGGCTGGTTGCGGTAGCGTGTTAGCTGGAAGGGTGCAGTTTTTTGATGGCTTAAAAGCTCAGTGGCGCGAGTTTACCTTAAAGAAAGACGCTGCCTGCAGTGTGTGTGCAGGCAGCGATTAGGCTTGTTCAAAACTTAAAGGATGCCTCGAGTGCGACAGTGCGAGGGCGATTTACAAAACTGTAAAAAGTGTTCGTCGCAAAGGTACTTTCGGCCAATGGTGCGTTAGCCGAATATGTTAGAACGGCTTCGTCTAATAAATTTTTCCCTAGAATTGCAGCGCTCCAGTGCTCGCCACCGATTTGTAGGCGCAGCCCTAGCATGGTGTAAGCGTCGATTTCGCCTGCAGGGTCTAGGTTGACGTGCACTTGATGCCCATCGACAAATTGTCCGTCAAGAATTGCGGCAAACTCCAGCGCTGAGTTTAAGTTACGGCGATAATCGAAACCGAAATTCACGGTGTAATCGGGAGTATAGACACCTGATTTACCGGTGTAATCGCACTCTTTTATACCGTCGCTGTTAGTGTCTTGCCCCGCTTGCCCGAAGTAACAGTTACCGTTTTGGAAATCTTTATATTCGAAATCCAGTAGCGATAAACCATAGCTAGCGACAAGGTGGTTGCTAATGGCAACGCGGCCGTCAACTTCCAAGCCCTGCACTCGTGTTTCTTTGGCGTTACCCACGTTAAAGCTAACAGCACCGTCAAACTGGCTGATTTGTAAGTCTTCATAATCGGTTAAGTAGAGTGCTACGTTAATCTCGTTACGATCTTGCCATGTTGTTGTTTTAAAGCCGAGTTCATACGCAGTCGCTTTTTCTTCATCAAACTCAAACGCAAAAGGTGTATTCGAGCGCGGATCAAAGCCGCCTGCCTTGAAGCCTTTCGTATAGCTCGCATAAGCGCTAGTATCTTCGTTGATATCCCATTGGCCAATCACAAGCGGGGTAAAGGCTGATTCACTGCGGACATTGGAGATGTCATGCGCGTTAACTTTAAAGCTATCAGATGCATAAAGCGCGGGCGGGAGAAGGCCTGGCGGTAGCGCTACGCCTTCACTGCTATAGACATCATTAGTTGCTAAGTCCATAATTTGAACAGCTTTTTGTCCTTTTTTGGTTTCACTGGTGTAGCGGCCGCCTAAAATCATTCTGAAGTCGGTATTAATATTCCATGTGACTTGGCCAAAAATAGCTTGTGCTCGCGAATCCTGTTCAAAGTTTCTTTGTACTCCGGTGTTGGCAAATTCGGCAGTTGTTACTGGAATTAGGGCGGTGACTTGATCGGCAGCACTCTGCGCGTCCATTCTGGCCAAAGCTTCATCTCTACCGGCTTCTAGGGAGGCTTGATATTGCTTTTCGTAGGCCGCTAATGGCGTAGCGCCAGCGACAAGTCCGGGTAGTATTGAGTTTTCTGCAGACTCCGTTGAGTTACCTGGTACGCGAAGGAGGTCACTAAAGTTTTGGTTGTAGCTTTGAAAAAATACGCCACCAATCCAATCAAAGGTTTTGCCCAGTGGCGAGGCAATACGTATTTCTTGACTATATTGTGAATAGTCTTCTTCCATACCTAAGTTGAATATGTTGGCCGCAGTAAAGTCACAATCGCAATTTTCTTTGTAGTCGTAACCTACGCCGCCGGTCAAAGAGGTAATGGTATAACCGTTAACGTCCCATTCCATTTGCAGTGTATGTGAACTTGTATTGTTCTCACTAAACTCTGCGTCGTTAGTTTGGCGTTTATAGTCCTGCTGTGCATCAAACGTTGGTTGCCCTAACGCTGGGAGAATTTGCTGGTAGGTAAAGCCGTTGAACACACCTAAGCCAGGGGTGCTTGGCGGGATAACCGAGGGGGAGTCTTTAGTTATTTCGATGGGCCGACCTAGCGTATCAAATTCGCTTTTTTCACCGATATATAAAATGCGAGTTTGGTCATTGGGCTCCCACTCTAGGCTGATTCGGCCAGAGGTTACATCTTGCTCCGGCTCGTCTGTACCTTTAAATGTGTTTTCAAAGTAGCCTGGGTCGTCGAGCTTTCTTAATGCAATGCGGCCACGCAGAGTATCGGTTAGCGGGCCAGAAACAACCGTTGTTAATTCTTTCGCGCCAAATTCGGTTTCGTAGCTGCCGGTAAGGTAACCGGTCAACTCTTCAGTCGGCTTGGCTGTAATAAGGTCCAAGGCGCCAGCAATACTATTTTTACCAAACAGAGTGCTTTGTGGGCCGCGCATCACTTCTACGCGTTCCATATCAAACATGGGGGCGCGAAATAATTGTGCGCGCCCTCGGAAAATACCGTCGCTGTATACGCCAACCGATTGCTCAAAGCCTTGGCTGTTATCTGAGCCAATCCCGCGTATCCGCATTTGGGTACTAAGGCCTGTTTGAGTAAAGTGAATATTGGGAACTAAGGTGGTAAGGTCTGCCAGCGTTTTGGTGCCAGTATCATTGAGTTTTTCACCGGTTACGGCAGCAACAGATAACGGGATTTCTTGAAGTGATTGCTCGCGTTTTGTGGCTGTCACTAAAACTTCTTCAAGTGCAGGTGCGTCTTGGGCTATAGCGGGCAAGCCGTAGACGGCAAGGCTGCTAATAACGAAAGCAAGTGTCTGAGATTTCCTAAGTGGCATTTTTATCCCCAGCGGTAGCAGGTGTATTGTTAGGCTTTGGTGCGCAGTAAGAGAAATGACTTATTTTAAATGCAGCCATAACTGTGTTGCGCAGTTTCGAACAGGTTAGCTATTTTGCACGACCTTACAATAAATGCCACTGCCATGGCGCGGGAAAAGAAATCTTAGGCGCCAATCTCTTTTAAATGCTGGGAATATCAGTGTCTTTTTCTTTTGGCTTGCTGGGCTGGACTATTGTTGTTCGCCTTCTGACCAATGCTCAATATCTTCGTCGTTGTGGCTTCCGGCAATACGATGACTCTCAGCGGCCCACTCACCAAGATCAATAAGTTGGCAGCGTTTGGAGCAAAACGGGCGATGCGGATATTGCTCGTTCATTAATACTGTTTTTTTGCAGGTTGGGCAGGGGATGGATGGCGTTGTCATAATTGATGGTATCGCTAGAGGAGGGATATTAGCATTTGGTGAATAGCATACACTTGTCGTTCGGTATCGCTAAGGCTGTGTGAATTATCAATAATATAATCGGCGCGCTGGTTGCGCTCTTGTCGGGATAGCTGGGTGGCCATAATGCGTTTGATTTGTTCTGGCGTGTTGCCATCACGGGAGGTTGCTCTCGATATTTGAGTGGCTTTGTCAACATCAATGCTGATGCTTTTGTCGGTAGGCGTGTTTTTCTCGAAAAGGAGCGGGCTTATTAATAGTACATAAGGTGATTGTGTTTTGCTGAGCAACATTTGACTGCGTTTTTGAATGAGCGGGTGGAGCAGGGTTTCTAGCCACGCTTTTTCGTCGGGGTGCTGGAAAATATAATGGCGTAACGCGGTGCGATTAAGCTCGCCGTTGGCGTTTTGAATGCTGGGGATAGTGGCTGAAAAGCGTTGTGTAATAGCTGTAAGAGCCGGCTCGCCACGCTCGACGACTTGCCTCGCCACAATATCCAGATCAACCCATTCAATACCTAACTTAGAAAACAAGCCGGCGACGGTGCTTTTGCCGCTGCCAATACCCCCAGTAAGTCCTACTATCACAGGTTTTAACTTAAGCCTGAAAGGCTAAGGTATTTCTCGGTAATTAGGTCACCCCAAAAAAATGCAATAGCACCGGCGATAGCTAAATAGGGGCCAAAAGGAATGCGCCACTCTTTATCTTTGCCAGCCATAATCATGCCTGCAATACCAAAAACAGCGCCAACCAGTGAGGAGAGAATAATAATGACGGGCAGCTGCTCCCAGCCCATCCAAGCGCCAAGCGCAGCCAGTAGTTTGAAATCACCAAAGCCCATGCCTTCTTTGCCGGTAACAAGCTTAAACAACCAATACACGCTCCAAAGGCTTAAATAACCGGCCATAGCCCCAATAACAGCGCTGTTTAGATCGGTATAAAGACCGTTTAGGTTGCACAGCAGGCCCAGCCACATAAGTGGCAAGGTGAGGTTATCTGGTAGCAGCTGGTGGTCGATATCAATCATTGTTAGCGCGATTAACGCCCAGACTAATATCAGTGCCATAGCGGCCTGCGGCGTTACGCCAAGCAGCCACAACACCATCAAGCTTGCAATGCCTGTAAATAGCTCGACTAGCGGATAGCGGGTTGAAATCTTCTCCCCGCATTTAGCGCAGGCGCCTTTAAGTATTAAAAAACTTACAACGGGGATGTTTTGCCAAGGCTTAATTGCGCTATTGCATTTAGGGCAGCGAGAGTTGGGGATGGCGAGGTTGAACTTACCTTCTGGTAGTGGCGCTTCTGCCGGGTTCGCAATCATCTCATCGCAGGCTTCCTTCCACTCCTTAAAAAGCATAACGGGGATGCGATAAATAACCACGTTTAAAAAACTACCGACAACTAAACCTAAAATGCAAACAACGCCAAGAGTGAACCATGGCGCAGTTTGATGGAGGGATACGAATTGGTCGAGTGACATTAAACGACGTTGCCTAGCTGGAATATTGGGAGATACATGGCGATGAGTAGGCCGCCTACTAATACGCCTAGAATTGCCATAATCATAGGTTCAAGTAAGCTAGTTAAGTTATCTACCATATTATCAACCGACTCCTCATAAAAAGACGCTACTTTATCGAGCATCTCGTCTAGGGCGCCAGACTCTTCGCCAATGGACGCCATCTGTATAAGCATTGAGGGGAATGCCTTTGCGTGACGTAGCGCAACGTTCAATTGGGTGCCGGTTGAAACCTCATCGCGAATTTTGATGGTCGCATCTTCGTAAATGCTATTGCCCGTTGCACCGGCTACGGAGGTTAATGCGTCAATTAATGGAACGCCTGCGGCAAACGTTGTAGATAATGTGCGCGCAAATCGCGCAATAATGGCTTCGTAAACAATTTTTCCAACAATAGGAAGTTTGAGTGTCAGCCTATCGAGTAAGTTGCGAAATTTCTTATTGCTTTGTTTTAGCTTGCTAAATATAAAAATACTGACACCAACAACACCAAGGAAGTGGAGCCAATACTCTTGAGCCAAATTCGACAGCCCTAATACAAATAAGGTAAACGCGGGTAAATTTGCGCCAAAACTACTAAAGGTCTCAGCAAATTGTGGTACGACTTTAACTAGGAGGATGCCGGTAACAATCACGGCAACAACGACTACTGCAATTGGATATGTCAGTGCCTTTTTTATCTTGGCTTTAAGCTGCTCTGTTTTCTCTTTATAGATTGCAATTCTATGTAGCATGGTTTCTAACGCGCCTGATTGCTCGCCAGATTCAACTAGGTTACAAAATAAATCATCAAAATATTTGGGTTGTTTTCTTAGTGCGTTGGCAAACCCTCCGCCAGCTGCAACATCCTCCCGTATAGCTTTAATTAGCTTCGCTAATGACGGATTGTCAACGCCGTCAGATACTATGTCAAAGCTTTGTACTAGCGGTACACCGGCCTTCATCATGGTGGCCATTTGTCGTGTAAAAATTGCAATATCTTGAGGGGTTATCTTTTTACCTCCGTCCCCGAATAAAGGCTTGGCTTTTTTTCGAACGTTAGTGGCCTTAACGCCTTGCTTTAGGAGAGCTGCTTTTGCGATAGCAGGGCTGCTGCCAGATATTTCGCCTTGAATTTTTTTGCCTTTTTTGTCAACGCCTTTGTAAACGTATACTTGGTTTGTGCTGGATGTAGCCATAGGTTAATCCTTGGTAACACGGTTAGCTTCTGCAAGGCTGGTTAGCCCTTGAGCTGTTTTTCGAAGCGCAGATATGCGAAGGTCGTTAAAGCCAGCTTTCTTTGCGGCATCAGCAATCTCAATGGAATTGCCGCCCTCCATTATAATGCGAGAAATAGCTGGAGTAATGCGAACAACTTCATAGACGCCGACACGACCTTTATAGCCGTCGGTGCACTTATCGCAACCGATGGGCTTATAAAGCTCAAATTCTTCTGGTGGGATGCCTATATCCATCATGCCTTCCTCTTCAAGGATGGGCTTGGGAATATCGTCCGGTTGCTTGCAGCTTGGGCATAAGCGTCGAGCCAAGCGCTGAGCAATAATAAGGCTAACGGTTGTTGCGACGTTAAAGGTCGGTACACCCATATTGAGTAAGCGAGTCAATGTCTCGGGTGCGCTATTGGTGTGCAGTGTACTCATCACCATGTGACCGGTTTGCGCCGCTTTGATGGCAATTGATGCTGTATCTAAGTCTCGAATCTCCCCTACCATCACAATATCGGGATCTTGGCGTAAGAATGAACGAAGAGCTTCCGCGAAACCAAGGCCTACTTTGGTGTTGACGTTGACTTGGTTAATGCCTTCAAGGTTAATTTCTACAGGGTCTTCGGCTGTAGAAATATTAACTTCTTTAGTGTTGAGGATATTCAGGCCGGTATAAAGTGAAACTGTTTTCCCTGACCCCGTAGGACCTGTCACTAAAATCATACCTTGTGGCTGTTTCAATGCATCTAGGTAAAGCTTCTTCTGATCATCTTCATAGCCTAGTGCATCGATGCCAAGCTTGGCGCTTGAGGGGTCTAAAATCCTTAGTACGATCTTTTCGCCAAATAGTGTAGGAAGCGTGTTGACGCGAAAATCGATGGCGCGGGTTTTGGATATTTTCATCTTAATGCGACCGTCCTGCGGAATGCGGCGCTCAGAAATATCCATTTGAGACATGACCTTTAGTCGAGCAGAAAGCCTAGATGCAAGGTTTGTTGGGGGCCTTGCGACTTCTTTTAGTATTCCATCTGTGCGGTAGCGAACGCGATAAGCTTTTTCGTAAGGTTCGAAGTGAATATCGGAAGCGCCTATTTTGATAGCATCCAGTAGGATTTTATTCACAAATTTAACAATGGGCGCTTCGTCTACGTCGTTAGTCTGTTCGACGGGTTTTGCTTCGTCGGGGTTTTCAAGCTCGAGGTCAAGGTCGTCATCATCAAGCCCGCCAAGGCTTTCGGAAATATCCTCTTCGGAATCCTTCAGGAATGCTTCAACACCTACGGCGAGTTTATCGGCTTCGACGACAATAGCTTCTGTACTTAAGCCGGTATTGAATTTAATCTCGTCCAAGCCATGTAGGTTGGTTGGGTCTGCTACTGCAATAAATAGGCGGTTTCCGCGCTTGAATATTGGTAGGGCAAAGTGCTTTTCGACCAGTTTTTTGTCGACTACTTCCCTAAGCGCTGGATTTAGTTCGATGCTGCCTAAGTTTAGTAGTGGCGAACCGAACTCATCGGCAGCGGCAATGTCTAGGCTTTTGGCGCCGGCGTCAATAAGGCACAAGGGGAGTGGGCGTTTACTTTCGTGTGCTGCTGCCGTTGCTTGCTGAGCCACTTCGCTGGTGATGGTTTCATCTCGAATCAATCGCTTGGTGAGACCGCTGAGTGTTGGAGTATTCATGCTGCTTAATTCTTGTGTTTATTATGTTATTAGCTGGCGTCACATCTTAACTACAAAAGACACATACCCATTGTAGGCCACCATTGCAGCCCTGCACGTTAAGGCAGGTATATCTGCCCCAGTCTAGAGGATAATGAAATGGAAATAAATAGCTTACAGGGAAAGGTGTTGTTACGCAGAGGTTTTTGGGCGTGATAGCGCTACCCAAAAACCTTTAATCAATGTGTAGGTGAATATTAGCTTTTTGTTAAAGCGTAATCAGATGTTTGTTCTTATTAAGCGTAGCGGCGCCAATGCCTTTAACTTCCAGCAGTTGCTCAATATTACTGAATCGTCCATTTTTTGATCGCCATGCAACAATAGCCTCAGCTTTTGAGGGGCCAATTCCAATAAGGTGTTCAGCAAGCACAGCGGCATTGGCGGAGTTGATGCTGACGCGGTTGGCTGTTTGATTAGAGGTGGTTTCTGTTGCAGTGCTTTTCGCTGTACTGGCAGCGTAGGCGGTGGTTGAAAGTATTCCTGACGTTAAAAGTATGCTAGCAACGCAGTGGGATAAGGTTTTAATGGTCATAGAATAATCCTTTACATTGTGGGTGTTTGATTAACATAGTTCATTCAGGGGGTGCTGGTTATATTAAAGTGAAATGATCGCTCTTCTGGTTATAGCTACTGCTAGCATGCCGCTTTACAGTCTTGATAACTGTCTGCGGTGGGATGTCTATTTGGCTAAATCTGCCGTTTTACGTCCACGGCTTACAAATTGCGTCGCTTGTGTGTGCTGAAACGACAACCAGAGCCCCGCAAATGTCCTGTGTGTAGGGTATGCATGGTTGGCATATAACTTGTAAGACCTAATCACCCTTACCCCTAAAAACACTATTTGAGGTGTGTAACAATGAAGAAAGTACAACAAGGTTTTACCCTAATCGAATTAATGATCGTTGTGGCTATTATCGGTATTTTGGCTGCAGTCGCTTTGCCCGCCTATCAAGATTATACAATTAGGGCGAGAGTAACCGAAGGTATTGGCTTTGCTGCGGCAGCAAAAGTAACTGTTGCCGAGAACGCCGCCGCAGGGGCATCGTCTTTAGCTGCTGGGTGGACTGCTCCTACGGCGACAGCAAGTGTTACTAGTGTTGCAATTAACTCGTCAACCGGCGCAATTACAATAACCTTCGGCTCCGCAGTCAGTGCTAATGCAACGATGATATTTACTCCAACGGCATCCGGGACTGCCTTGACTGCTGGCACGCCCGCGTCTAACTCTCTTTCATGGACGTGCACTGGTGGAAACTTGAGTTCAAATTACAGACCATCAAACTGTCGCTAATAACTAGCGATTCTTGAAATGCACTTTTTTGGGCGTTCACGCTATGTCTAAGGTGAGCGCTCACTCCGTTTTTTTTCTGCTTCTGCTTGTTTCCTCTATTTGGTTGGCTGCAGTATTCATAGGCAAACAGCCTTATATCCCGCCCCTTGTTATAATGTTAATTGGATTGATGCTAGCTAAGCTGAAATGCCGGCTAGATTTGATTTGTGTAACTATTTTTTTAGGTGCCCCGTTTTGGATTGGCCATAATTATCTTTATAACGATTCATTGATTCCTTTGGTTGCGATTTTTCCATTTGTATTGATGGTGCTAGGTTACCTAGTATTGTCTGTGTCAGACACGGCGAAAAATTTTTTACTACCTTCTTTATGTCTTGTTTCGCTCGTAAGCTCTTTAGTTATCCTATTCGATTTCGCTTTTATTAAGCATTATTCTCACCGCGCAGACGGATTTTTTGAAGATGCTAATGTTGCCGCAGTCTTTACACTATTGGGTGTTTTGGCCTGGAGTGTGACGTGTGCCAAATGTCGTTTTTCTCGGGTAGTATATTACGCCGGTTTGTTTGTTTTTTTGCTGGGGTTGGCTGCCGCTTTTTCTCGTTCAGCAATATTATTAATGGTGGGTGCCTTTATTGGCCAGGTGTTGCTGGATCGAGCTTCGTTCGGTTGGCGAGTATCTTTTAATAATCTAATTTTCAGTGCAATTGTTGCCGCTATAGCTATCTTGCTTATTCAGTGGTTTCATTCTGTGAGTATTGGTGAGGGTGCAGGGTTTTCTCAAAGCTCAGTTGCGAGCCTTGGTTTAAGAATTCCAATATACATAGGGACTATAGAGTTATTCTCTGATTTCACGCTCATTGAGTGGCTATTTGGAGCTGGTATCGGCAGTTTTATTTTGCTGTATCCTTCTGTACGGGGCGAGTTTGTAAGCTCTGGGGACTTCGTTCATTCCGATGCAATACAGATTTTACTAGAAGGCGGGCTTCTGCTTTTTGTGGTGTATGCATTGCTTTTTGGGTGGCTATTATTAAGTTGGATTAAGGTGATTAGTTCCCGAGATAGGTTGACTAATGAAGCGGGAACTCACTTAGTAATTACGACCGTAATTCTAGCCTTCTCATTGGTCAACTACTCTATATATGTGCCGGTATTGGCGTTTTTACTGGGTGCTAGTTTAGGTTACTTTAATAAACCCGTGGCATTCAGTATGAGCTTGCAAACGCATGCAAAATGGTTGGTTAGGTGCTTGTGCATATTTTATTTCAGTGTAGTGTTTGCTTACGTCTTATATGCTGTTAAATACTATATTTTTGAGTATGGTGAAAAAAACACTAAAGATCTATATGCTAATATTATAGCCTCTCTAGATGCTGGCGAAGAGTTTTCTTCTACGTATATACTCATGGGGTTGCTGGAAGCTACCGGGGGAAGTGGGCAGCAAGAGATACTTCTTGATTATGGGTTGAGGGTTGCAAATGATTATGCTGATTCTCGTCCACTTACACCCCTGCCGTACTATTACAGGGCTTATTTTTTAAATCGAATGGGCGAAGAAAATTTAGCGATAGATAATTTAAGAATAGCTGTTACAAAAGATCCTGGGTTTATTAGCGGTTACACAATGGCTATAAAATATGGAAATATTTCGGTGCAACAGGAGATGCTGAAGGGCTTGTTAGAGAGTGCTGGTTGCTGGTTGCGGCACTCTTCAAGTACAGAAATAAATGAGTTTATGTGGTTTATTATTGAGCTATCGAATGAGCTTGGTATTAACGATGAAAGGTACTCTATGCTTGTTCGCGTTTGGCGGGATGAGGACCCTGCTCGTTTCTGGGCGGAATATAAAGTTCTTTTCAATACATTGGAATGCGGTAAGTATAGAGGGGCAACGCTTGTTGGAGTTAGTGAGAATGATAAGAGGTTTTGAGCAATATTTGCTGGCAAACTGTTCTGGTCAATAGATCCGGACACATTTCTTTGCCACTTTATGGATAAAATGAACCTGGCATAATTCACTTTCCCCTTCATACTTTAAGGCAATAACAAAACGTCTTTTTCCATGCGCTTTCACCTCTAATCGATGCCCGAGCATATTGACTTTTTTACTTATCCGACCTCTTACAATAAGCTAAACCTCAACACCCTCATTGCGAGAGAAGTACGACTTAAGGGACGCCCAGCAACCATTTTTGCAGCGTACCGATTGGTTTTTTCTGAGTTGAGTAACGACCTGTGAATGAGGGAAGTATTGATTGCTTTTTTCCATAAAACTACCGGTACCATACAGTGCATCGGCGGTGATAATTTTAACATTAACCTCTGGATACTTCCGAGAAAAGCTCTCTAGCATTTCAAGCGCTAAGGTTTCTTTGGTTGGGTGTTGGGTGGCTTAAGTTTGGGCTCGGTCTCTTTGGACGCATTTTTGCTGGTACTTTTTGCCTTTTAAGCCTATGATTTTATTGTCGCCAAGCGCTCAACGCCGGGTCGGGTGTGTAAAGTAGAAAATCTATAGGGATAGTAACGGTGTTCGTGACAATGAGCATAAAAATAAATTATTGGCCCTTGCCATAACATCCCGCCGACTTATCTTTTACCTTGTGAGCATGGGCTATTCTGGGGGTGTTACTTGAACGCAGCTTGTCGCTATCATCAATTGTTAATGTTCCGGAAGTGATGCTGTAATGTTTGATCAATACTCTAGTGCTTGCAGAAATTAGGCTTTCCCAAGGCATTTTTGAATGGCTGAACATCCAGCGCAATCCATCTTGGCGATACTCATTGAGCTTGCTGCCCTCAATCACCGCCCAGTTTAACTTTCGTGTAATAACGATACCCATTAAAACAGTGGTTAGCCATAGTTTTTGAGGCCTTGAAATTTTAGCGGAGGCTGTAAGTTCTCGCAGAGCTTCGAAAAGTTGATCGATATAGGTGGTAGCGCAGGAAGAAATTGAATGAGCACGATAGGGGGGCTTGTTCTTTTTGTTGTCGAAGGGCAGATGCTTTGCCGGCCTGCTGCTCTTCAGGCATTGATTGTGCTTTGCATGGGGAAGCTCGGAGCGTGAATTGTAACCGGCACCCTTTAAATAGGTTCCTGCTGAGCAAGTCAAGCGCTCAAAACTTCGGAATTGAGTATGGAATACAAAAAATAACAATTGTAAGCTAGAGATCATAGGTCTTTCGAAGGGCTTTATTAAAGGGCAATAGAGAAACCTCACTAATCGAACCCCACTGTGCGGTTCGATTAGGTTTCAAATGGCAGCCCACTAAACCGGCGAAACTATCTTAACCACATCTTCTGTCTGCCCCTTATGCCGGTTCTTATAGCTTCGCGAGACATTGGCGACAATTCCTAACGTTTGCTTTTGCGCATTTTCGGTGCTAAGTGTGCGTCTAAGTCGATTGCGCAAACGGGTGAGCAAACCAGTGTTGCTGCTTAGTTCACTTGCCACATCCACCACAGAGCAACTTCCCGCATGCGGGCTGCGATGCAGTGGGGTATTTATATTGCTATTCGATAGCTGCTGCTCAAACTGCTCTTTGCTTATGCCGGCTTTTTCAAGAACGGCCATCACCTCTTTTTCCGCCGATTGTTTAGCTTTAAACAGCTGCATTTGCACCCGGCTATAGACATTCACCGCGCCATCGCCGTTGGTTTCAATCGGCAAAAATATCGCTTGTGGGAACATTTCGGTGATGAGGGATTGCACTCCGTCCGATACGGCGCTGGAGGGCATGCAGCCGAAGGGTTTTATGCTGAGTGTCATTGTCATGGTGTTATCCACTACGTTGTGGATAAGTTTGCCCACTTCCATGTGGCCTTCGCCGCCGCGTAGGTTGTTGTCGTAAAATGCGTGGCTGATTTCGGCGATGTGGTCCATATCTGGGAGGTGGTAATCGCGTAGGCCTACAACTTTTGAGGCGGTCCAAAATAGGCCGCGTACGTATAGCTCTACGGCTTTTAGGCCCCATAAGCGCTTGCGAATACTTACGCCTTCTAAGGCGAACTTGCTGCCTTTGGTATCGTGCTTAAGGTTTTTATCGGTGCCTCTGAGTTTTAGCCTTTGTAGGGTGTCGTATTTGGCGGACCAGAATAAATATAAAATCCAGTTGGTAACTAATTGAATCTCAACTTCGGCGCCTTCTTTCTCGAGGAAGCCTTGCATTTTGTAGTTGCCGTCGCCTTCTGTCGTCATGGCCCAAAACTCACCAATAATGGCGACGCGGGGTTTTATTTGGGATTTATCGACTTTTATTTTTGCGAGTTCTTTGCGAGTTTGCCAAAGGGCTTTCCATAAGCCTTTGCGGGTTTCGAAGGCTTTGGCTATCCGTTGTTTGGCGTTTGCAATAACAGCGTTAGTTTCGCCCTCGTTAACTTCGTAAGGGCGAATGCGGTACATTAGTGCATTTAAAATATCGCCAATTATTACCGCTTTACCGAAGGTTAAAAAGAATTTACTGTCGATTTTTAAGCCTAGGTCTTCGCCGGTGGCTTGTTTGGCGCCGCCAGATTGTTGGAATAAAATAACGCGAAAACCTTCAAAGCCGGCATCGCGTAGCGCTTTGCGATATTCGGTTACGTAGGTGCCAAAGCGGCAGGGGCCGCAAGAGCCTGCGGTGGCAAAAAGATATTTGGTAATAATGTCTTCTTTGCTGATGCCGCTGGCTTCCATTTGTTTGAGTTTTTTAACCAAATTACCCACCGTGAAGTAGGTGGGGTTGCATTGGCCCCTATTACCAAATTCACGACCAAACTGTAGTGCATCGGTATCGGGTACTTCCATGGCTTCAACTTTATAGCCTAATCCTCTAAATGCCGATTGAATAAATAAATCGTGCGCCATGGTTAGGCCTGCATGCAATACCGTGGTGTGTGCGCGTTGTGATGCGGTAAAGGTCGTGGGGTTTTTGTCTCGCCAGTGTTCGGTTGCCTCCCCTTTATTTTGCGAATTTTCAAAGGCTTTAATTTCACCATCCACATGTTTTAAATAATCTTCTGCGCTAAGGTTACCGTCTAGGTCCGCAATGGCTGATGTGGATGAATGTGTGTCAACGGTTTGTTGCATATTCATGGTGTAATCTCCTAGTCGATTTCAACAGCGGTGATAAGGTTGGAAGTGCCAGCATCAATATAAAGTGGAGCTTTGGGTTTTGAGGGTGTGCTTGCTTGCTGGGGATTTAATTCAGGCGTTTCGGTTTGTGGTAGCTTGGCCAGTATTTGTTCTTTGGCGAATTGCCATTTTTCGAGCTCGGCCTTAAATAGTGAATCTTGCTTTATTTTTTCTGGGGCTACCGCTAAAAAGTCCAAACGCTTATTTATCGTCTGTAACTCATGCTCAAGGCTTTTTCTTGCGTTATCTTCCAGTTTTTCTTCTGCTAGCTTAAGTGTGTAGCCGTAGGTTTTAACGCGAATTTTTATAGAGCCGGAAGGTTTGTTGGCATCGATATCGTGCAGCGCTGAATAGGGTGACCCGCTAGCGCTCATCATCCGGTCTACCAAGCCATAGGTTGGGGCGTCGTGTCCGCATTTAAAACTGGATAAATCTAGCACCGCTACATTGGGGTGGCGTGCTGCAAACTTGGTTGCCCACACTTTTTGTACGCTGTTTACGCTGTAATTTTCTGGCCAGATGTCGTGAATTTCTAGTGGTGAATCTACAAACTTTTTATTCAGGTCGTCCTGAAAATAAGGCGTTAAATAGTCTTTATCTTTTGGAATAGATCGCATGGATAAAATGGGATAGCCCATAGCTTGGTATTCTTCCAGTACACCGTGGTTCATTCCTGGGTCGTTGTGGTAAGGGCGGCCAGTCATTAGCAGCGCGATGCGGTTTTCCTCGGCGACGGCATCTAAGATAATGCGCCCTTTTTCTTGCATGTGCTTGTCAAAATAATCGAGCGAATTAAAGGCTTGATCAACCGCGAAGTTATTTTCATCTTCCGATATTTGAAGTTGTTCTTTAAAGGCCTCAAACATGCGATCTTTTAATAATAAGGGCTCCTGAAGCGTTACCGCGGTATCAATGTAGGTGATGTCACGTTGTGCGAAGAAGTCTTGCTCTTTGGTGAATGCAGCGCCAATAACCTTCGGTGTGCCGGCCACAATGGGGCAGCAGGCGGTATCCATGACTTGCTCTACAAACGTAGGGATGTGGGTAATGGACGGGAAGAAAATTATGTTCAGCGGCTTTTTTACATGGTGTTCAAATAGTAAATTATGAATATGTGCCTGCACGACTTTGGCTGGGTAACAAGGGTCGACAGAGCCATACTTGCCGCCGGCTTGCCAAAGTTCTTCGCTGGTATCGTCAGAAAATACAATATTGCGCGGTTTTACCCCTAAGGCTTCAAAATAGGTTCGCCAAAATGGTGCTGTGCTCCAAATATTGAGTGCTTTTGGAATGCCTATGCGAATGTCTTGACGGTGGCTGTGTGCTTCCTCGGACGAGCGAATAAAGGCGCGTTGAATAGGCTTGTGTTTAATGCCGCCAAATAACGTACGCGAAACTTTTATATCGTCGATCAAGGTGCCCGCTGCAGGTGTTTCCTCCGGGGTATATAAACGTTTATAAGCCCAGGTTGCTTCGTAATCGACAAGGTTAGGATACGCGCGCATTCTTTCGCGGCGGGTTTTGTTTAATGCGCGCAGTGCATCGTGATCCTCAACGGTGCCTTTTTCGCAGGAAAAGCCAGAAATATACCGTACGGGTTTTACATCGCCTACATCAGCATCAATAAAAGTACGCGAGCAATTATTAGGGCAGAAATCGCAACGGGTTTCTTCGTCGTTGCGGGTGGTGTAATGCAGGTTAATGGCTTCGTTTAGGCCAATAAAGCGCGAATGGCCTTCGCGTTGTACAACGCGAATGGCTTCAAAGGCTGCACCTAATGCACCAGCTTCGCCGGTGTGGGGGTGAATATGTACTTCGGCGTTAGGTACGCGCTCTTTAATGTAATCGACTTGGGCTTTTACGGCGGCAAGGTTCTTTTGTGTGCCGCCTTGTAAAACAAATACGCGGCCCAGCTCTGCCATGCGGGGGATTTGTACAACGTATTGCCAAATATTTTTAGGTAATACTAGTGCTAAACCCGCGA
Source organism: Marinagarivorans cellulosilyticus (assembly GCF_021655555.1). Lineage (NCBI taxonomy): Bacteria > Pseudomonadati > Pseudomonadota > Gammaproteobacteria > Cellvibrionales > Cellvibrionaceae > Marinagarivorans > Marinagarivorans cellulosilyticus. Next base: position 423,563 of record NZ_AP023086.1, read on the forward strand.
GCAGTTCTTCGCCGTTGTAGCCTTCTTTTTGAAAGTTAACGCGGTCGGAATCTAGAAATACTGCGCAGCCATAACTGAACTCGGGTGATAAATCGGCTTTAAAGGCTGTCTCTGCATAGCGGGTAACGGGTACGCCGAATTGGTCTGCCATGGCTTGTAACAACATGCCATTACCGGCGCTACAGGAATTGGACAAACGAAAGTTTTTAATGACTTTGTTTTCCATAAACATGACTTTGATATCTTGCCCGCCAACGTCACAAATGACGTCAACATCCTCAAAGTAATGTTGCGCGCTTTTCATGTGGGCAACGGTTTCTACAATATTGGCATCGGCCTTTAATGCGGCTTCCATTACGTCGCCGGCGTAGCCGGTTACGCCAAAACCTTGGATATCCAGTGTGGCTTTTTGTTCATCGGCCCAGTCTTTTAGCTGGATGAACATTTGCTTCATATCTTCAAGCGGGTTGCCCTTAGATAGCTGATATACCTTTTGCAAAATTTCGCCGTCGGCGTTGACCAACACACATTTACTGGATGTCGACCCGCCATCTAAGCCTATGAAACCTTGAATCGTATTACTGGTAGCCTTGATGGGGTTAAATGTTGGGGCTGAATACAATTCGATAAATTGGCTGGCTTCATCGCTACTGCCCACTAAGCCAGGCCCAGCGCCTGCGCCTAACTGCGCTTTACGGCCATTGTTAATAAAATCTTCCAGTTTGGCCAAAGTACCGCAAGCTTGGGTGTCTTTTTCGTGTAAGCCGAATAAAACGGCGCCATAGGCAGCATAATATTCTGAATTATCGGGGGCGAAAATAAGCTCTTCTAGCGGAATATCTTTTGGATAATCAAAACCGCGTTCTTCCCAGGTTTCGGGTATGCGGTAACGCCAGCAAGCGCGTAAAAAGGGAAGGTAAGCATTGGGGCCACCCAGCAATAAAACCTTGGGCTTGAGTGTATTACCACGCGTTAGCACCGACAGGTTTTGGCCTACGATGGCATCGGCTAATGAACACATAATCTCGGCAGAAGGAATCCCGCTTTTCACTAAGTTAACAATATCGGTCTCTGCAAATACACCGCACTTTGCAGCAACGTGGTGCAACTTGGTGGGGTCGAATGTTAGCTTGGCAATATCGCTTTGTGGCATGCCGACTTTAATAAAGCATTTATCGATGGTGGCGCCGGTGCCGGATGCGCATTTGTCGTTCATCGAAGTGGTGGCGCGCTTTTCGCCGGTTTTCTCGCTGGTTTTAAACATGATGATTTTGGCGTCTTGCCCGCCTAGTTCAATCACGCTGCCAACATCGGGGTGAAGGTTTTCTACCGCCATGGTCACGGCGTTTACTTCTTGAATAAATTTGGCATTAATATGTGGTGCGATGGGGCCAGCGCCGGAGCCGGTAATAAAAAGGCGGGTTTGACTAAGGTCTAGCTGCGGTAGCTCGGCGCAAACCGCCGTTAACATCTCTAGGACTTTTTCGGCCTGCTTGGTTTCGTGGCGCTGGTAATTGCTCCAAAGTATCTCTTGGCTATTCGCATCAACGGCAACAAGTTTGACCGTTGTTGAACCCACATCAATGCCAAGTGTAAGAACTTGAGTGTCTGCCATAACTATGCGCCCTAAACCCTGAAAATCTGACTCTGATGGTGCCCGACCTATTGACATAGATCAATAGTCGTTAAACAAAGCGCTATTGTTTATAAGGGGAAATGCGACATCACGCAAAGAAATAAACCATTAGATTTATTAGGGGTACTTCATATTCTTACGATATTGCACTTTTTAACCTAGAAACCGCAGTTGAGAGTCAAAAAGATGCGTATTCCGTTGGTGTGCATGGTGTGTAGTAAAAATGTGTAGTCACCTTATTGGTGATGAATCATTTTTATCACGCGTCAGGTGCACCAAGGGGATGCGTAGACTTTGATGGTTCAACTGCGGTTTTTAGGTTTAAGATGCTAACGGGTAATCCAGCACTTTATAGCCTCGTTATGGGCAAAGGTTTCAGCGTGCTCGCCTTGTAGCATGATGAGTGTCGAGAGCATGCCGGCTTGCATACATGTTGGGGCGGCTACGGTAACCGCTTTGGGTGGGTTAAGCACTGGCCAGCCGGTTTTGGGGTTGAGTAGGTGGCTATAACTTTTGCCATCGATAACCCACTGCCGTTGGCTTGTACCGCTGGTGGTAACGGCACCGTCTTGAAAGGTAAGGCGCTCGCTTGCGGTTAAATTGTTATCGGCTTTTGTATCATTAAAACCAATATGCCATGGACGTTTCGGTAAGGATTGGCTAGCCACTAAATCACCACCTAAGTTAACGAGTATGGCAGTGCTGGCATTGCTGGCATTGCCTTCTAACGCAAGGCGCAGGCTTTTGTCGGCGGCATATTCTTTACCTATGCCGCCAAAATCAATTTGCATTCCTTTGGGCAGTGCAAGCGTATTGCCGGTGAGCTTGGCTTTTGTTAAACCAATTAAAGGTAATACGGCTTGAATCGAAGCTTGGCTGGGTAATTCTTGCTGGCCAGCTGTTTTTTTCTGATGAAAGGCCCAAATATTTTTTAGTACGCCAGCGCTAATATCAAACAGCCCATCACTAAGTTCATAAAGCTGTTGCGCATAATGGAAGAGGGCTGTGGTTTCGTCGTCTAGTGTAATAGGCTGGCCATTCGCATTGTTAATGGCTGCCGTAATGCCCGTTTTAGTAAAGCGGCTGTATTTGTCTTCTATACGCCAGGCTTCGGTGGCAATGACTTGTGCAATTTGGCTGGCTTGGGTTTTATCGTCTACAGCAATTAAGGCTTCGCAGGGGCACGCCATGGCGGAAAATTGCGCCAGCCAAAAGGGCTTGCGCAATGTTAAGTGAATGGAGCGGTTAGGTGCAGTCATTGTGATGTAAGTGTAGCGTGTTGTCTGTGATTGGGAGTCCTATAGCTGAGCATGAATACATTGATGGTAGGTTTAAAATTTAAACGAGTAGCCCACTTGAACAATAATGGCATCTAGATCTGGGAAGGTATTGTGCCTGTCTTGTAGGTTGCCCGGTAGGGTTTGGTGTTCGCCTGTTTGTTTGTAGCGTTCTATGCGCAAGTTAATTTCTTTGTTGTCGCCAAATAGGTAACCGTATTTCGCGCCAAAGGTAGTTCCGGTGAACTCGCCTAAACGGGAATCGGCGCTGATGTTGGCAGGAAGCTCAGTTAGCGAAGCATCTAAGCCTTGCACGTAAAAGTCGGCGCCGGCTTGTTGGTAATACCTGAGATGTGGCTCAAGGTAATGGTGCTCGTTCAGCTGCCAGCGATAACGGGTATCGATGGTGTGCGAATCTATGCCCCAGTCATCGGTGTGGTAACGGTACGAAATATCAAAAATATTATCTTTGCCGTGATGAGATTTGCTGCGCATGAAAATACTGTGCTTGGTGCGTTTATCAGGCCGCGATTCATAAACATAGCCTTGCGGTGCGCCATCGCTATCCAATAATGAAACAACTTTGTAAGCATCGTTAAGGTAGCCGCTTTGGTTGCTGAATGAGTAGTTCAGCTGGACTAACCACCTTGGGGACATAACTTGAGTGACACCCAGTAAAAGGTCTGTCACGGTTTTGTTATCGTCTTCGCCCTCTTTATTGCCGTTCGAACCGATAGTCATTTCTGATAGCGGAATCGGCTTACCGCCGACGGGTTTAATCCTGTCGCCGGCAAGCGCTAAACCGGCAGATAGCGTTGTGTTGTGCTGGTTAAGGTCTTTGGCAATATTGACGTTAAGAGCAACCGACTGGTAATCGTATTCGCGCGATGCTGCAATACCGCCAGAAAACCTCAAGGTATCGCTCAGTGGTGCTGTGTATTGGGTGCTAAGCGCGGCGCGGGTATCTTTAAATACATCGTCTAACGGTAGCTCGCTTTCGGGTGTTTGGTAGGTGTTTTTGCCAGAGGGCGTTGAAAAAGTTTGCACTTCGTCGGCAGGCGAGGCGCCGTTGGGGGTGGCGCCTGTTAGGGAGTCAATAGCCAGTTTTATATTCCAAAAGCGGTCGCCTTCGAGCTTTTTAGTGGCGCTAATCACAGGCTCTACGGCGGTAACGCGATCTGTTTCGCTGTAGTAGAGCACTGCGGTATCTACGTCCCAGCTTTTGTCGCCGGCTAACGCAGGGGCTGTGCCGAGTAATGCGGTAGTGGCTTGGGCTAGGCCTGCAGCTACGCCCAATTTTGTAGCGTGTCTGTATCGTGATGTGCAGCTGCTTTTTGGCTTGTTAGTTTTATCTAATTGCATCCGCAGCCACCTCCGCCAAAGCTTGCGCCACCGCTACTGGCTTCTTTGCTGAAGTAAATATGATCGTCGAAGCTTGCTGTAATGGCATCGTGATCGAGCTGCATTGTATCTTTTGCGAGGGTGCCGCGTTGGTAGGGTTTGGCGCCTAGCGAGCTGCAGCCCACCAATGTGCTGGCTGCCAATGAAAGTGCAAGGGCAATAAATGGCTTGTGCATGAAGGCCTCTATTCGTAATAAAGCAAAGTAACAAGCTAACGTAGCTCGGGCCAATTATGACGGCATAAGCGTAAAGCGCTATAGCACGCATGCTGGATAAACACATGCCAAGCCCATAATATGCGTTTATAGGGCATATGTACCATCATAAAATAGCGAATCAGTCGCCACGTATTTGGAAGCTAGGCATGCAGGCATTTTTCACACACCGTTATTTCATCGTTACCTTACTCACATTGTTAAGTGTTATGAGTATTGCCGACTTGATAGTTGACCATAGCGAAGGTGCGGGTTTTGAGCATATGGCACAAGAGGGAGTGGTGCTTTTTTTGTGTTTAATTGCGGTAGCCAATTTGTTACTAGGCGTTCGCCGCCAATCTAAGCGAATCGCCGGTCTCAAACGAGAGTTAGCGACGGCTGCTCAAGAAATAGAAAAAGCGAGTGAGTCTTTAAAGGATGGCCGTATTGCTTTTGCAAAAGTGATTGCAGAGCAGTTTGATGCATGGGGGTTAAGCAAAAGCGAGCACGATATCGGTTTTTTAGTATTAAAGGGCTTTAGCTTAGCCGAGATCGCGAGCCTGCGAGAAACCAAAGAAAAGACGGTTCGCCAGCAGGCATCAGCCGTTTATAAAAAGGCCGGTGTTAGCGGCCGCCACGCTTTTTCGGCGTGGTTTATTGAAGATTATATGTGATGCTACTGTGTTGTTTGGCACGGATAGCGTGCTGCGAATCCGCGGATTAGCAATTCGCCTACCGGAGTTTTAGGCTTGGCTTTTTGGCTTTTGGCCTGCCCAGTGATAATCGATAAAACATCTTTTAGTTGCATTGGCGTGCCTTCGGGTACGCAAATAAGAGCGGGTAACCCTTGTGCCGTGAGTGCGCGGGTGTAAATCATCGTGGTATCCATTGTGGCAACAAGCTTGGCCATCTGGACTTTGTCGATTTTTTTGCCCTTTTCCATATTGTAAATCTCCTTTTGCAGTTCTTGCCAAGGCATAGCTTGGGCAGTTGTTGGTGCTGCCAGCATGATGATAAAGGCGCTTAATAACCGGCTTTGAATGAAGGCCTTGCACAAACTGGAGCGGCGGGTGTTCGTGAGCATGGCTAATCCTTTTAGTTGAATATGATTGTTATTCAATAATAAGTTATCGTTTTACGATAATAAAATGTTGTTTTGGCTTGACCTATATGCTTGAATAAGGTTTTTAACCGTGGAGGGTTCAGCGTGAAGCAAACACTGCAAAAACGCGTTTTTTTAACTTGCAGGGCCATGCAACTGGTATGTGTACTTATAGTGTTGGCATTAATTGGCGGTGCGATTTGGGGGCTGATACATGCACCTATGCACTTGGAGGCCTATGGGACGCAGCGGGGTTTGATTGTTGTGCCTGGTGATTTCTCTGCTGTGCAGTGGGGGCTTGTGTGTGCTTTGGTGGCGGTACCCTTAGTGGTTTTATGCTACGGCTTATATCGGTTGTTTAGTTTGTTTCAGCTATTTGCACGCAGTGTTTACTTTACCGCCAGTACGGTGAGCCACCTGCTTGCTTTTGCGCTGGCCCTGTTAGCCGCGGTTGTGGCCAGCATGTTGAGTAATACGGCGCTAAGCCTTGTGGCAACTTGGAATAACCCAGAAGGTTTGCGGGCCCTGAATGTAAGCTTTGGCAGCCATGAATTGTTGCTATTACTTTTTGCCGCCGTGTTTGCGGTGATTGCATGGGTTTTTACAGAAGCTATATTGCTTGCCGAAGAAAACGCGGAAATTATTTAATGCCTATTGTTGTAACCTTAGATGCCGTATTGGCTAAAAACAAAGTGCGCTCTAAAGAGCTGGCGGAATATGTTGGCATTACCGAGCAGAATATCTCGGTCTTTAAGTCGGGTAAGGCGCGCGGAGTGCGTTTTAGTACCCTCGAAAAAATGTGCGAGTTTTTACAGTGCCAGCCCGGTGACTTAATAACATTCGAGCCAGAGGACAAAACCGATGGCTAGGCCGCATCCTGTAGTAGGCGAATCAACGATTTAATGGAAACCGGGCGCGACCACAGGTAGCCCTGGCCGTGGGTAATGCCAAGCTCTTTTAAAAATAGGAGCTCTTCGGCATTTTCTACGCCTTCTGCAACCGTATTCATTATTAGGCCATCGGCAATGTTGTGAACGGCGCGAACGATCGCCTGGTTGTCTGAGTTGCCCTCTATGCCATGTACAAAGGATCGGTCGATCTTCAGTTTGGCGACTTTGATTTTTTGCACATAGCCCAAGTTGGAATAGCCGGTACCAAAATCGTCGATGGCCAAGCTGATGCCCATTAGCTTAAGTTGTTCTACCGACTCATCAAATTCGGGCGAGTCCGACAGCAGTTCAGATTCTGTAATTTCTAATTCGAGGGAGTTTGGCGAGATTGGCACATCAGCTAATATTTTCTTGACGCGTTTTTTGAAATCGTCACGTTTGAGCTGAATGGTCGATACATTAACGGCTACCCGGAACTCGGGAAAGTACTTGCTTTGTAGGCCGGATATGTCGCGGCAGGCACGTTCTAGTACCCAAGCGCCGATATCTACAATCAAGCCCGACTTCTCGGCAAGGGGAATAAATATATCTGGGCGGATCAGGCCGCGCTTGGGGTGCTGCCAGCGCACTAATGCTTCGGCGCCGATAATTTTGCCGGTTTCTAATAGAACAATCGGTTGGTATTCCACATAAAGCTCGTCGTCCTTTAATGCAGTACGCAAATCTTCTAGCAGCTGCATTCGCTCTAGGGCATCGGAGTTCATCGAGGAGTTGTAATAGTGGAATGTGTTGCGGCCGAGGTCTTTCGAACGGTACATGGCGATATCGGCTTTTTTGACTAGCTCGTCATAACGCTCGCCATCGTTGGGGTAAACAGAAATACCAATCGAAGCACTGCAAACCAATTTATGCTGGCCGGTAATTACGGGGCGCGATACGCGCTCTTGAATAACTGTTGCAATGTTAGACACATCGCGCTCATCAGATAGCCCTTCTAAAATGAGTAGGAACTCATCGCCGCCCAACCGGCAGACGGTATCGCTGGCGCGGGTGGCATCGCGCAAGCGTTCGGCAATGGCAACTAAATAACGGTCGCCGGTTTCGTGCCCAAGCGAATCGTTAATGGCTTTAAAGTCGTCCAAATCAATAAATATCAGTGCGATTTTTTTATCGGAGTGGGTGCGTGCCGCGCGCTGTACGGCTTGCTCGAAGCGGTCGCTGGCCAGTGTTCGGTTGGGGAGTTCGGTAAGGTTGTCGTGGTTGGCTAAAAAGGCAATCGCTTTTTCAGACTCACGTACCTTGACGTTTTCACTATTGAGGTTGTGAATAGTATTCACGTAGTCGTTAATAAGAAGGCGCACCGCTAACCCAGATATCAACAGAATAATGGCCGTAGTGACGGGGCGTGTGGCATCGTTAAAAGAGTTATTAAACGTCAATAGCCCGCTTTGTTGCGCATAGCCCATGGCAAAGATATTCGCAATAAAAACGATCAGTAAAATGGTAAAGCTACGCCGGCTGCCGACCATGGCGGCAAAAATAAGAATACAGGGCAAGCCCATCAAGCCAGAGTCGTAATGACCATTAGACACCCAAAGTATAGAGAGCGCGAGGGTGGCAAGTGTCCAAATCAGTAGTTCAGAGGCGGCTTTGGTTTGTTTTTTTTGTGCAAGCCAAAAGCAAGCTCCCAGAAAGGGCAAGCTGGCTAAGAGCATAAACAGTGGCAGCCAGTTTTGCTCGACAAGCGTAACCGCCCCAATAGCAACAGCCCCGCCCAGAGCCAATAGTGTTAATTGGGCTGCTCGGCGCTCTAGTATGCTGCTTACGTTGTAGTTTGAGGCTTGTTGGTGGTTTACATCTGTCATTGCGGTTTATTGCTCTTATGTGCCATCCGAGTACAGAGAGAGGTACTGTAAAAGTACCCGTGAATGCTGATGAGTACTATTTATGTCGGCGGGCAAATTCCTTTGTTGTCGCACGTGTTGAGCATAGGCCCTTTGTCACCTGTTGCCGGGTTAATTGCATTAAATCCTAATCAAGAATTAAACGCAGCTGCGATGCGACTAGCGGTGCATTTAAAAGGTAAACACGCGCATTGTTTTTCATGTTTTATTATCGAGATGCGCGTTTCTAGATCAACGGTATTTAAAGTGTGCTGAAACCCCAGTGTGCCAAAAAAAAATATAAAGTAATCAGTGTTCTAAACAAATAGTCATAAATGACATTTTTCTGTCGCGCACTTCTTTATCGATTAATACAAATGTATGAATGCCTGCTGCGAATGTAGAATACGGGTGCCCTGATTTTTATTAACGGGCAAATAGCGCGTAGCTTGACGCCATAGAGTATATGTTGTGAGCCGCAGCAAAAGGTATCCCATTTGTGTGTCTGCTATTTTTGATCACTGTTTTATGGCTTGTGGTGTCAGGCAACACTTCTTAAGCTGCTGGTTGTATATTTTGACGCTAAATAGCGACACGAGGAAATAACATGAAAAAAATAATAGCATTAGTTGGCTTGTTGCTAACGTCGGTGGCTTGGGCTGACCTTTCAGCCAGCTGGTGGCAAGGCGGCTACCCCAAACCTTTCGAGCACAGTTTGCTTGCTAAAAAGCAAAGTGCTATTACGATTCAAGGCAACAAATTTGTCGACGAAGACGGCGCCGTTTTTTTCTTTAAAGGTGTCAACGTTGCCGACCCCGACAAACTGGCCCAGCAAGGGCAGTGGAATAAAGCACTGTTTGAAGAAGTAAAACGTTGGGGCGCAAATACAATACGCTTACCCATTCACCCCGCGGCTTGGGCTAAGCACGGCCCAGGGCAATATTACGCTTGGTTGGATGAAGCCGTTATTTGGGCAAACGAATTAGGCTTGTATTTAATTATCGATTGGCATTCTATTGGCAATTTGCATTCTGGTTTGTTCCAGCACCCTATGTACGTTACCGATTTTCAACAGACACAAGACTTTTGGCAAAAAACAGCCTTTCGCTATAAAGGTGTTCCAACGGTAGCGGTTTATGAGCTTTTTAACGAGCCGACACATAACTATATAGGCAATGGCGATTATAGTTTGGGCAGCATTACGTGGGCACAATGGAAGACCCAAGTTGAAGCGATGATTGACCTTATTCAAGCGTACGATAAACAAGTCATACCGTTGGTTGCTGGGTTTAACTGGGCTTACGATTTAACGCCAGTAAGAACGCAACCTTTTGAGCGCGAAAACATTGCCTATGCCGCGCACCCTTATCCACAAAAGGCTAAGCCTGAGAACGAATCGCGCGAGGAATTCTTTCGCTTATGGGAAGAGCATTGGGGTTTTGTGGCCGATCGCGCGCCAATGATTGCAACAGAAATTGGCTGGGCAAACGAAAATGAACACGGTGCTCATGTGCCAACCATTAATAATGATCACACCTACGGGCCTAATATCGTTAAGTACTTAGCGAAAAAAGGCATATCCTGGACGGTATGGGCGTTCGATCCTGAGTGGTCACCGACCATGATTAAAAACTGGGATTTTGAGCCTACCGAGCAGGGGGCTTTCTTTAAAAAGGTATTACAGGGTAAATATAAAGAGTAATCGCCGCCGCCCCCTGAGGTATACCTAAGGGGGCTTAGCGAATGATATTTTCAACGTTTGTATCGGCCAGCGCTTGCGGCCCTTAACCTGTTTTTAGTTTATCTAATACGGCTAACACATCGGATTGATTACCAAGGCATGCCTCGGTAATCATTAACCCTCCCAGTTCTCCTACGCCAATAATGTCGTTGGCGCCCGCAATTTCAAAATATTCACGGGCGTGGATATTTAACATCTCTACAATAATTTGTGCTTCTGGATTGACCTTTCTCGCCAGCATGCAATGGGTTGTAGTAAATGCGTCGGCACCAAACTTTTGTTCGTAATTTGCCAAAACAATAATTTTCTGTGCTGTATCTGCTGATGCGCGCAATAACATTTGCGTGTCGAGTAAGTTTTTATAGCGGACAAAAAAGACCGCATCGTCTTGAATCGGCTTGTTATCGAGGTCGGCGATAATGACGACTTCTGTTCCTTTGTGGTGCGGGTCGTTATGGAGGCGTTCGATGATTTTCCGGCCTTTCATATTCCAGCCAATCAGCAGAATATGATTTTTTGTCTTGATTGGATTCATCCCCATCTCCTCTCTAAGCTTGGTTTCAATGAATAGCGCGGCCATTAAGGCTGAAAATAGGGCGATTAACCCGAGTGACATGAGAATCATCATGACGGTGATGATTCTGCCGCCGGTGGTAATGCTGGTTTTATCGCCAAATCCTACCGTCGACATCGTGCTAATTACGTAATAAATCACATCGCCAATATGTTGGAATGCTGGGTTAGTGTGCAGCTCGAAGATGCTGATACCCACAACGCCAAAGGTAAAGACGCTACCGGCATAACCCAAAAACTTGAGCATTAGCTTCACTTTTACACGGTGAAAAAAGTGCAAAAGTGTGAATACGGAATAGCGCAACTCGCGAAATAATGTGCTAAACATGTTGGCTCAGTGATTGAGTGTCTTGTAAGTAATTGAATAGGGCTGTAGTAAAATGCCCTAAAGTGTTAACTGTAGTATAGGTAAGGTTGCGTGACTTGCCTTTGCTGAAATGACCCTCTTTTAATAGCCAATGTTTAAGGAGTTGTGATGGTTTATAAATGTGCCAGTTTATTGTTTGTCGTCGCTTTTATAGGGTGTGCTAAGCAACCAGAGCCAACAGGGGTAATTCCTGCGCACCAGCTAAAGGCACTGGAAAAAGCAAAAGCCGTAGAAGGGCTGATCAAGGATAAGGGAGAACAGCATAAGCAATTGCTAGAGGAGTGAGAGCGTGGCCCAAGTTAATCACGATATGCCGTTTTTTACACAGTTGTTGCAGCAAGTATTTACTCGGCCAGTAAAAATAGTGCATGCGGCGCCGGTTGGCGGCGGTGATATTCACCATTGTTATCAAATTGTATTGGCTGACAATAGCCACTTTTTTATTAAGTGTAACCACGCGCGCTATGCCAACCTCTTAGAGCAAGAGCATTATGCGCTTGCGGCACTGCAGCAGGCCTGCGCCATAAAAGTACCGGAAGTACTCGGTACAGGAGAGTGCGAAGGCTATTGTTACCTGGTATTGGAGTGGCTAGAGCTGAGTACTAGCGGCGATGAAACCGCACTTGGCCGACAGTTAGCGCAAATGCATCAGCATAGTAGTGATCGCTTTGGTTGGGCGGCTGATAATTTTATTGGTCACAATGTACAGCACAATACTTGGTGCGAAAGCTGGGCTACTTTTTGGCGAGAGCAACGCTTGCTGCCGCAATTAGCGATGGCGCTTCAAAGTAGCCATGGGCATGTGCTGTCAAAATATGTGGATGATTTTATTGCTGCCAGCGATGCATTGCTTGATCATCACAACCCAGCACCAGCATTATTACACGGAGATTTATGGGGTGGTAATAAGGCTTATTTGGCTTCGGGGGAACCTGTTATTTTTGACCCCGCTAGTTATTATGGTGACCCAGAAACCGATATCGCGTTCACGCGGCTTTTTGGTGGCTTTGGTGCCGACTTTTATAACTCGTATAACCATGCGCGCAGCTTACTTGCGGGGGCATCAACAAAAGATGCAATAGCCGCGTCGCAAGCCTTGAGCCTGCCTGAACAAGTTGTGCAACGACAGGTGTTATATAATATTTATCACCAGCTTAATCACTTTAATTTATTTGGCGAAGGCTATTTGAGTGATTGCGAACACGCCATATTAAGTGTGATTAAATTTACCCGATAAATTAAATGCTGGCTAGTAAGTTAGGGTAAAGCTTACTGAGCTGTTTTTGGATATATGCGTAACGTTTAAATTGTTTGTGGTCAGACTTTAAGTCGCCAATAGCGCGTAAACAGCGGCGGCATACTTTTTCGTGTTGGTGGGTCGCGCCGTTTTCTTCATCAAATGCCGTAATGGCTTGTACAAGGTTAAGGTTTAGACCAATGTGCTTGGGGTAGCTTGCCAATGCTTGGTTGAACACTTCAATGGCGGCTTCAAAATCTTTTTCGTCGTAGGCATTAATGCCCGATTTTGTGAGTTTTGCCGCTTGCCCTTTACCTTCATCACTAATGGGTTCGCCGGTGATGCCATCGATAATCCGCAGTAGTTTTTTATCTTTAGGGTTACTTGCAGCAACAGAGGTTAAAATGGCACGAGCTTGCTCTTCTTCATCCATAGCGTACAGGGTTCGTGCAAATTCTAAACTGGAATTTACCGATGGCGCGCGCACATTGTTATAAAGTTTTGTGGCTTTATCGGCCATGGTTTTGGCTTTGTCTTTGTTGCCCATGCTAACGGCAAGTTGTGATTCCACCATTAATGCTTGCGCTTCAACTTCTGGCGAGTTGCCATAGCGTTTGCGCGCACGATCTAAAAAGGTATTGGCTTGTTTTATTAATTGCTTGGATTCTGTGCTTTTATCGCCTTTTGTGGTGTCGGCAACTTTGCGGACAAAATTAAAATAGTCTTGGGCTGATTCATGGCAGGAATTATTGCCCCACTTAATTGCGCTTTGATGGGCTTTTAGCGAAACGTCATCATCGTGATTAATGTCGGCAAGTTCGGCAAGTTCTCGGTGACGGGTGACTGACTTGGGCGAAATATGTGTGGCGCGCTCCATCGCTTTTTGGGCGCCGAGCATATCGTTGCGTTTGACGTTTATTTCAGCCAGCATGTCGTGGGCTTCAATGTAGCGCTCGTCTTCTTGCAACACTTCTTCCATTAAGTCTTCGGCGGTTTCGAGGTCGCCAAGCTCAACGAGGGTTTTGCCTAGACCAAGCTTGGCCCAAACCATGGGACGTTTGCCTAAAATACTTTCGTAAAGGGACTTTGCTTCTTTAAGTTCGCGCAGTAAAAAAAGCAGCTGGCCTTTCATTTTAATGCAGTCTTTAGCGTAGCGGCTGCCGCTGGCAATCATTTCGTTGCAGCCTTCGAGCGCTTTGCGGTAGTTGCCGTCGGCAATGGCCTGCTTGATGGAGATGAGTGCTTCGTGGCGAATAATGGCGCGGTTAAGACGCGATTTTAAAGATTGCTCGGTATAAGGCTTGGTGATGTAGTCATCGGGCTGGCATTCGAGGGCGCCTAGTACCATTTCGCGCGATTGCTCGCCGGTTAAAAGTACGAACAGGCTTGTCATTAAAAGCACGCGCAAAAATCGAACTTCCTCTAAGACTTGCTGGCCATCTTTGCCGGTGCCTAGGTTGTAATCGCAAATAACAATATCGTATTTGTTGGTAGAGCAAAGTTTCACCGCTTCGGTGCCGTCGGCGGCGGTATCGACATGCTCGGCGCCATAACTGCGTAACGAGCGCTTTAGTGAGCCGCGAATTTCAGGAAAGTCATCGGCCACTAAGCACTTCTTGTTGGAGAAGATTTTAACGATATCAATCTGTTTGACGTCGTCTGGGGATATTTGTCCAAGGTCGAGTGTATGTGCTTTCATGTGCGCGCCTTACGTATTACAACACGCGTGCCTTAGGGGCACGCCCGCCGCGTGACTGAATAAATTAATCCTTATAGCTTCAGTCTAGACGCATTTAGCATGATTGCCGCTGGCGCGCGCATTTACGCGCCAAGCGTTTAAATCGCAGGTATCAGTGGTGGTTGCGGCGCAATAGCGGCGCCGGCATTGTTAGCTTTTACTGGACAAACTCTTGACGAACACTTTGGATTTGCGCTGGTAGTTGTAAAGTGCTGCGCGCTCGACAGGCAAGCTGCTGGTGAGTGTTTCAACAAACCCCTGCTCGATAAACCAATGCGCTGTTTGTGTGGTGAGTACAAACAGTTTTTTAATCTCAAGCTTTAGGGCTTGGCGCTCGATATGGGTGAGTAGCTTGGCGGCTTTGCCATCGCGGCGATAGTCTGGGTGCACAGCCATGCAGGCAAGCTCGCCAGACTCTTGGTCGCTAAAGGGGTATAACGCGGCACACGCAATGACCACGCCGTCTTTCTCCATGACGGTAAAGCAATGGATTTCGCGCTCTAGAAGTTCGCGCGAGCGCTTAACCAAAATGCCCTCGTGCTCTAGCGGTGCAATCAAATTGAGTATGCCCATCACATCATCAATGCGTGCGCGGCGAATGGTTTCGTAGCTGTCGCGGTAGACCATTGTGCCGGAGCCGTCGCGGGTAAATAGCTCTTTGAGTAAGGCGCCGTCTTCGTTTGAGGAGATGACGTGTGCTCTTGAAATACCACCATCGCAAGCTTTGTGGCAGGCCTTCAACGAAAAATAAGTGTTGTTTGAATTGCTTGCCGCTTTTTGGCGTAATAAGAACTTTTCACTTTTTAGCAGCGTAAGTTCTCTATAGATTTGGTCGTTTTCATCACGAATAGGGCCGTCGTCGTTTAGGGCAATAAGCTTGTCGGCTTTTAGTTCTAGGGCGGTGTGAACAGCAACATCGGCGAAATTAAGGTTAAAGATTTCCCCTGTGGCGGAATAGCCCAGCGGCGAAAGCAACACAATGCCACCGTCGGCAAGAATCCTTTGAATGCCTTGGGTATCGACGCTTCGGACTTTACCTGTGTGCTGAAGATCCACCCCGTCAATAACGCCCAGCGGCTTGGCGGTGACAAAGTTGCCGCCGCGCACTTTGATTTTGGCTCCGTACATGGGGGAGTCTGGCAGCCCATGCGAGAAACTGGCCTCTAGTTGCAGGCGTGTAGCACCAATAGTTTCGAGCACTTTTGGCATATCTTCTTTGCGGGTCACGCGAAGGCCGTGATGCATTAACGAGGTCTCGTCATGCTCCGATAGTTTGCTATCGATTTGCGAACGCGCACCATGCACGATCACTAACTTTATACCGAGGCTATCAAGCAGGGCGATATCAGCAATGACGTTGCCAAGGTTGGGTTGGCTAATGCAGTCGCCTGGCAACATCAATACAAAAGTCTTGCCTCTGTGCGCATGAATGTAAGGTGCTGAATGACGGAACCACTGAATATCTTGCGGGCTGGTTTCTGGCACGAAAAATCTCCGCTAAAACTGAAAAAAAGTTCAGTATACGCCCAACTGTAATCAGGAGGGGAGCGTTATAACTAACGGCATGCGTAATTGTTGAATTAAGAGTCAGATAGTCTTAGCGGGAAGGGAGGCTGGGCTAAGCTAAAAGAATGAAGAGGTTTCTTTTTTATGGCAAATCATACACCTACGCACGAAGCAATAAGTGGAGCCAGTGTGATCGATAGCGATAAGCAGCATTTTTCGTCGACTCTTGTGCGCATATTGGAGCAAGTAGAAACGCTTCGCGGTAACTCTTTTATTGAGCGCATAACGCCGTTGCTGGCAGAAACGATTCAGGCTGATTACACCTTTGTGGGGTTGGTGGACGCAAGCTTTACACGCGCCGATTCCCTTTGTTTGTGCGAGGGGACGCGCATTATCGATAACATTCAATACGCTTTATTGGGTACGCCCTGTCAAGGCGTGGTAGAGCAAAATTTATGTATTCATACGTCGGGGGTTTGCGATGCCTTCCCCGAGGACAATATGTTGGCCGAGCTAGGGGTGCAGGGCTACATAGGTGCCCCGCTATTTGCCCCTGATGGCGGTGTTTTTGGGTTAATTGTTGCGCTATTTAAAAAGCCCATCGCACACCCAGAGCCCGTACAAACGCTTTTCTCGGTGTTTTCTGGCCGTATAGCCGCCGAAATTGTGGGTGCGCAGGCCCAGCGTTCCTTAGAGGCCGAGCTTGAAAAAAGTAAAAAGTTACAAGAGCAGTACCAGCTACTGGCAAGGCAGGAGCGTGACGCCCGGCATCGTGCGCAAAAGGCCAACCGAGTAAAAAGTGCTTTTGTTGCCAATATGAGTCACGAAGTTAAGACGCCAATGAATGCCATGCTGGCCTTTTGTCAGATGCTATTAAAATCGGAGCTGAATCAAAGCCAGCGCTTACAAGTGCAAAGCATGCTCGATGCTGGCCAGCAACTTATGACAATGCTTAACGATGTGCTTGAGCTTTCCCGCTTAGAAGACGGCATTGTTGAGCTGCCCGAGCAAGATGTTCTGAGCCATCAACTACTTGACGATGTTGTCGAACAGGCGGCCAGCCAGCTGCAACAAAAGCCCATTAAGTTTGGTTACAGCATTGCCCCTACGGTGCCCCCAAAGTTGCTAATGGCGGAGCATCATGTGCAAAAGGTGGTTGTTAATTTATTGAGCAACGCACTTAAATTTACGCAAAAGGGTGAAATACACGTACAGATGGATTTTACGCTAGGCGAGCAAGATGTTGGTTCGCTAACGATTACTGTAGCCGATACGGGCGTGGGGATTGATCAGCAATTCATTGGTGATATTTTTGAACCCTTCACCCAGCAAAATGTATCGAACACCCGCGCTTATGGAGGTGCGGGCTTGGGCTTGCATTTGGCCTATCGCTTGGTGAAAACAATGGGCGGCACCATTGATGTAGAAAGCGTTTTAGGTCAAGGAAGTGTATTTACTTTGAGTCTGCCGGTTGTGTTATCAGATGCTCCAGCGGCCAGGGCTTCGAATGTAGAAGCTGCTATAGGGCTGGTGTCGCTGCAGGGCGATGCGCTAATTACCGAAAACGCATTGCGCTTTTTGGGTGTGGCGATTCACCGTATTGATAACCGAGTTCCGCTATCTCTGCAGTTGGGGCAAACCCCAATAGCCGGCTTGGTTATAGATGCTAGCTGTGATTTGGCTGAATCTGGCCAGCTGGCGCATTGGTTAGCAGAAGCTGGCAGCGAAAAGTTACCTGTTGCAGTGGTGGCTTCAAAAGACGTTGTGCATATAGCGTCAGTCCGCGAGCAGTTGGTAAACGTTACTTGTGTGCAAGCGCCTGTACTTATGCACGAATGGTTGGATGTGGTGGAAGGTCTTGCTGGAAAATCCAATGCATCGCAGTCGGTCAACGGCAAAGCTGGCGAGCGTATTTTATTGGTAGAGGACAATCGCCTTAATCAGGAAATTGCTTTGTGCATACTTGAGGATGCTGGTTACCGCGTGGATGTGGCGAACAACGGCCAAGAGGCTGTAGACACAATGGAGTCCAGCCCCGATGTTTACCAGCTAGTGTTAATGGATATACAAATGCCGGTAATGGATGGCTTGGAGGCAACGCGGATAATTCGCGGGCGCTTGCGTAGTCATGTGCCGATAGTGGCTGTGACGGCGGGCATCGCGGTTCAAGATCGTCAGCAATGCGATGAGGTTGGTATGGATGATTTTATCCCTAAGCCCATTGATGAAGACTTTGTGCTACAAAAGGTTCGCTACTACATGTCGGGTGCTCATCAAACCCAGTGATTTTCAATTGCATTGTGCCTTGTGGTTAAAGTGTACCTTGTGATTAAACCGTACCTTGTGTGTAAACGGTACCTCGTGATTAATTATACCTTGTGATTAAAGTGTCATAGTTATCGGTTACGGTCTCGAGGTTCTAAGCTTTGGTGCTTTTTCACGTTATGGCTTTTTCTCTTGCTCGTTATCAGGCTCCTCTTTTTACCCTTTGGCGTAAGCTCAGTGGCGCTGGCTCAACTTTAAAGCTTTTGCTCGCCCCCCTTGCTCGCTTACAGGTTAATGCGTTTTGGCGTCAGTCGACGGTGGTAAAGCCCGCACCGGTTGCGCTTTGCAGTATGTTGCCTGTGGCGCGAGTGGATGAACGCTATGTTTCTTTTTCTATTGATATTTCAGTGCTGGCTGGTGGCCAATGGTGGGAGGGTAGCCATAAAGTTATCGGTGGTTTGGGTGGGCAAAAGGTTTTACCTTTTCAGCTGGTCGGAACAAAGCTAGACAACCTAACGCGAGCGCTAGGGCCGGCATACTTAAGAATAGGTGGTTCAGAGGCCGATAAAATCCACTACTTTCGTGCGCCTCAGGATGAGCCCGGTGCGCTGGTGTTAACCCATCAAATATGGGATCGTCTGCACGATTTTATCGCGCGACACGACCTTAAATTGTCGTTTACCTTTAAGTACGGTTTGTTTAAGCGCAAGGAGCATGGCGGCTGGTGCCCAAACGAGGTGTTGGATTTATTGGTCTACAGCAACCGCAAGGGCTACCACATTCATGTGTGTGAATTGGGCAATGAGCTCAATGCCTACTGGGCTTTTCATGGGCTATCGTCTCAGCCGCGCGCTAGTAAATTGGCTGATGATTATCTGACTTTTAGCACAGAGGTAAAGCACCTACTTCCCGATGCCAAAATTATCGGCCCTGGCAGCGCCTTTTGGCCCCGTTTAGGGGAGACCATCAAGCCCTTTTCGAATATTTCGCACAAGTTTTTGCAATTGTGCCAAGCCAGCGGTATGAAGTTGGATATTGTGGATTGGCATTATTACCCCTTCCAAAGCCGGCGATCGCCAGTGCGTACGCGGCGCGCCACCCAAAGCAGTATGTTGCGCCCCAAAGCGTTAAACGAATATAAGCAATACTGCTTGCAGCTTAAAAAAATGCGGGACGCCTTTTTCCCAAATGCGCAGTTGTGGACAGGGGAAACAGGCTCCGCTCAGTGTGGTGGGGAGCCTAGGCTATCAGACCGTTTTGCCTCGTGCTTTTGGTGGGCAGATCAGTTAGGTTTGGGCGCGCGCCATGGGCAAGAGGTGATGATTCGGCAAAGCCTTGTAGGTGGAGATTATGGCTTGCTCAGCCGCACAGGACTTAAGCCCAGGCCAGATTACTGGTTGACTTGGCTGTGGCAGCAGCTAATGGGGGTGGATGTGTTTGATGTGGCTAGCCCGCATGCGCAGCTGCGCAGTTATTGCCATAGCGCAAAGCGGGGCAATGGACGCACCTTACTGCTAATTAATTTGTCGGGCAAAGCCTGCAAAGTCGATATGACGGGAGAGTTCTCGTTTGGGCAGGTGGTGGCTCAGTACACAGTTACCGCGAAAAAGCTCACCAGTAAAAAAGTGCGCATCAACGGTAAAAAAGCACGCTTGGAAGAGGGTCGAGTGCCTGCTTTGTCGTCATTCCCTGTTGCGCCCCTAAGCCATTATTTACCTGCGCACGCTATTGCTTTTTGGTGTTTGCGTTAACAGGTATTTGCCGCTTATCTAAGTCATGCCCTGTGCCATAATACGCGCCTAACGATATAGGAGGCGGTGTGAGCTCACGGCTATCAGTAACTATTAATCTTGGTGCGATCGCGGATAATTGGCGGCAACTACAGCATCGGTTGGGCGCAAACCGCGAGTGCGGTGCTGTGGTTAAGGCCAATGCTTACGGTTTGGGTATGGCGGAGGTGGCCGGCTGCCTAGCTGCTGCTGGCTGCCGTACTTTTTTTGTGGCGAATGTCAGCGAGGGGGCGTTCTTACGCAGCTGTTTACAAAGCTACTCGCGCGTGTGCATTTATGTGCTGCAGGGGGTTGAAGCCGGCAGCGAGCAGGAGTGCTTGGATTTTCGCCTTCGGCCCGTGCTTATCTCTGAAGCTATGGTGCGCAGGTGGGCAAGCTTCACCAAAGAACATGCGGGCGAGCCTTGTGCCGTAAAGCTGAATACCGGCATGAATCGCTTGGGGGTGGATGTTGGTTCGTTACCGGCATTATTGGAGGCATTCCCTGCGTTTTGGGGGCAGCAGGTGGGGTTGCTGCTTAGTCATCTAGCTTGTGCTGACGAGCCCCATCACCCCTTGAATGCTCAGCAGTTGGCTAGCTTTGAGCAAGCGTTAGCGCGGGTGCGCAAGGTTAATGCGCAAATTAAAGCATCGCTGGCGAATTCCTCGGGCATATTTTTAGGTGAGCGCTACTGCTTCGATGTGGCGCGCCCAGGCGCTGCTTTGTACGGCTTGAACCCTACCCCCGAAGCAAAAAACCCCATGCGCAGCACGGTACGGCTTGCGCTACCAATATTGCAAACGCGTAATGTCAGTGGCGAAAACTATGTGGGCTATGGTGCCGAGGCCTGTGTAAGTGGCCCTCGCCGGTTAGCCGTTGTTGCTGGTGGTTATGCTGATGGCATTTTTCGGGCGGCATTCCCTAAAATGGTTGGGCGTTTGAATGGCGTAAGAGTCCCCTTGGTCGGGCGCGTTTCTATGGACACATTAACCTTTGATATAACGGAGGTTGAGGGCGATGTCGAGAACGGTCAAATTGAAATTCTAGGCGACTACATATCTGCCGATGCCCAAGGCGCGGCTGCCGGCACGATTGGCTATGAAGTGTTAACGCGTTTGGGCGATAGGCTGCGACGCGCCTACCTTAGTGGTGCGGAATAATGGCTGGCCTACCCTGGGGGTTGTTAACGTTGTTGGCCGACGGGCAAAGCCATTCGGGTGAGCTTTTAGGGCAGCACTTGGGGGTGAGTCGCGCAGCCATTTGGAAAATGATTCAACAGCTAGAGGCGGCGGGCTTGGCGGTGGAGTCGGTTAAGGGGCAGGGCTACCGCATACCTGCAGGGCTTGATTTGCTCTGCGCGGATTTGATTCAACAATATATGTCAGAGGCCGGGCGAGTGATTCTTTCTCGGCTGGATGTGCTACCGCAAACAGCTTCGACAAATACGACTATTGCCGGCCCAGGTTATCCTTGTGGTGCGGCAGTATTAGCCGAGCAGCAAACCGCCGGACGAGGGCGGCGAGGGCGTGTTTGGGTGAGCCCGCTGGCTGCCAATATTTATTTATCCGTTCGGTGGCATTTTACTCAGGGTATTGCCTGTCTTGAGGGGTTGAGCCTTGCGGTAGGCGTTGTGCTTGCTGATGCCTTGGCGGCGCTTGGTGTGCCGGATGTTGAGCTTAAATGGCCTAACGATCTCTGGGTGGATGGTAAAAAGCTTGGTGGTGTGTTGGTTGAGATTGGTGGCGACGTAAATGGTGATTGCCATGCGGTAATCGGTGTTGGTTTGAATGTGGCAATGCCGGTTGGGGGTGGGGCTGATATTGATCAGGCTTGGGTTGACCTTGCCGGTTTGGGGTATCGAGCCGGGCGCAATCCGCTGGCTGCAGCGCTTATCGAACAGTTATTGCTGATGCTGGCGAGTTATCAAGACAAAGGCTTCGGCGCTTATCGTGAGGCGTGGTTGTTGCGTAATGCCTTGGCGGGCAAGCTGGTATTCACCACTGGCGCGCAATTGGTTCAAGGTACTGTTGTGGGCTTAACCGAGGGCGGCGGTCTTATCGTGCAAACCGACGAGGGAGAGCAGGTTTTAAATGGTGGCGAGGTTTCTGTGAAGGTGAGTGCGTGATTGTTGATGTCGATATTGGCAATACTAATGCGAAGTGGCGCTGCCAAGGTGACAGTCGAATTTATGTGCAGTCAACCCGCTCATTACCCCAAGCGTGGCAATATAGTGGCGCAGCTATTACGCGGGTGCGAGTGGCGTGTGTGGCTGGCGCCGATGTACTGCAGTGTTTTGCCGCTGCGGTGCGTGAGCGTTGGGGGATAGATATCGAGCTGGCTCGCGTGCAGCGTAACTATGCCGGTTTAGCGGTGTGTTACGAGGATGTGAGCCGCTTGGGGGTGGATCGTTGGTTAGCAATGCTGGCTGCTTTTAAATCGGTGGGTGATGAGTTCGTGGCGGTGAGCGCGGGTAGTGCTCTGACGGCTGATTGGGTGGCCCAAGATGGACAGCATTTAGGAGGCTTTATTGCGCCAGGGCGCGAGCGTATGCTGGCATCGCTGTATGGCGATGTGGCAAATGTATTGCTTACCCCGCGGGTGCCGGGGGAATTACTTGATATTGCACTTGGCCAATCGACAGAAACTTGTGTTGATGGGGGCGTTGCGGTTTTGTTGCGGGGCTTTATAAATCATGTCGCATCACGCTGCCTTGGGGCGCGGATTATCTTAGCCGGTGGGGATGCTCAGGCTATGCTAACCATGTGTGCGCAAGAGCACAAATTTAGAGTGTCTCTTGTGAGTAATCCCGTTCTAGACGGGTTGGCGATTGCATTACCCTGATATAGCGATAGAGTGCTTTTAAGAGGGGCAATAAGGTTAGGTGTTGGCGTGAGGTGGGTCTTTTTATCCCTCGTATTAATGAATGCGATTTTTTTTTCGTGGCGTTACTTTGCGCCACCCTCTGCAGAGGCTTTGCCCAGCCCGCAGAAAAAACCTTCAGCAGTACCGAGCTTGCCTAAGCCCGTTGTCGATAACTCCCCTTCAATTACTTTATTAGAAGAGCTGGACTCCTCGAGGGAGATTTCAAGCCCCTCTGGGCTGGCCTTTGATGAGGTAACGCATAGTGGTGATGTTTGCTATTGGGCGGGCCCATTAGCTGATGATGCTGATCGCGATGTACTACTGCGGCGCCTTAAGGGTTTAAATATAGTGGCATCGGAGCGCGTGACGCGAGCGACGGGCGATCTGCGTTATTGGGTTTATTTGCCGCCGTTAGGCTCGAAAGAGGAGGCGAAAGCCCAGTTAGCCGCCCTGCAAAGTAAAGGCATTGATAGCTACCTCATTCATAAGGGTGAGCGCAAAAATGGCATATCGTTAGGATTGTTTAGCCGGCTAGAGCTTGCGGAAAACCGAGAAGCAGAAGTTAGGTCTGCCGGTTGGGAGGCGACAATGGATACGTATACGCGCAGCGTCAATCAGCGCTGGATAACGGCGAGCAAAGAACAGTTGGATGCCGTTGGTGAAGGCATTTTGCCCAGAATGCTCAAAAATAAATCTGACGTGACAATAATAGAAAAAAAATGTGAATTGCCTGTTGCTTCTCATAACAACATTCACTAGAATCCCGCCTCCACATTGAGAGGCAGCTCTTAATGTGTTGCGAAGGCCAAAGCATTTGATGTTTTGGGTAGGAATGCTGGCGTAGCTCAGTTGGTAGAGCAGCTGACTTGTAATCAGCC
Source organism: Marinagarivorans cellulosilyticus (assembly GCF_021655555.1). NCBI lineage: Bacteria > Pseudomonadati > Pseudomonadota > Gammaproteobacteria > Cellvibrionales > Cellvibrionaceae > Marinagarivorans > Marinagarivorans cellulosilyticus. The sequence continues at coordinate 446,882 of NZ_AP023086.1, forward strand.
GGTCGGGGGTTCGACTCCTCTCGCCAGCTCCATTTTCGCAGGCCGTTACTGGCTAATGTCAGTAAGGTGCTTAAGCTTGCTGTTAAGCAATTATTGCTTGGTAAGTATAAGTGCAGGGGTTCCCGAGTGGCCAAAGGGATCAGACTGTAAATCTGACGCGCAAGCTTCGGTGGTTCGAATCCACCCCCCTGCACCATTAAGCTAGCTTAGCTTGCGGCCAGATGGCCAGTGTAGCGCCTAGGTTACAAATTGCTTTGAGCGCGCGGTGGGCCCTAATTGTGCGGGCATAGTTCAGTGGTAGAACGTCAGCCTTCCAAGCTGAATATGCGGGTTCGATTCCCGCTGCCCGCTCCATACTACTTAGTGTGAACAAAGGCTCATATAGCTCAGTTGGTAGAGCACACCCTTGGTAAGGGTGAGGTCAGCGGTTCAAATCCGCTTATGAGCTCCACTTTTTCTTATAAAGGTCAGCAGAGTTAAAGGCTCGCTGGCCTTTGTGATATTCAGGCTTATGATATCGAGCACTGAATTCACACCCTCATCACAGAATACGCTCTAGTGATGAGTGATACAGGCCAGTAGTTCAATTGGTAGAGCGTCGGTCTCCAAAACCGAAAGTTGGGGGTTCGAGTCCCTCCTGGCCTGCCACTATTTGCACGAATGCGTGCGGCGCGAAAGGTTGAAATGCAAGTTTCAACCTTTCTGTGTATTACGCACTTTCGTAGGAAGAGAGAAACCATGAGTACAAATGCAGAGTCTCCACAATATAAGCTAGACGGCCTTAAATGGTTGGTTGTTATCGCTATTATTGCTGCTGGCACGGTGGGTAATTCTTATTACGCCGATCAGTTCGCGATTTTGTATCGTGTGCTGGCAATGGTTGTTTTGGGTTTGGCCGCCGCGTTCGTCGCTTTGCAAACAGCCAAGGGTGCTGCATTTTGGGAACTGTTGAAGTCAGCCCAAATCGAAATGCGCAAGGTGGTTTGGCCAACTAAGCCAGAAACTAACCAAACGACGTTAATGGTTTTAGTGGTTGTGTTCGTGATGGCTATTCTCCTGTGGGGGCTTGATGCTCTATTCGGAAAAATCGCCTCTTTTATTATTGGTTAACTACGGACATTTCTCCCCATGGCAAAGCGTTGGTATGTGGTACACGCCTATTCAGGTTACGAAAAGAAAGTTGCAACTGCACTGAAAGAGCGTATTGAGCTTGAAGGTATGCAGGAGCATTTTGGTGATGTCCTTGTTCCCACTGAAGAAGTGGTTGAAATGCGGGATGGCCAAAAACGTAAGTCTGAGCGTAAGTTTTTCCCCGGCTACGTTTTAGTTCAAATGGAGCTAAACGACGAAGCTTGGCACTTGGTTAAAGAGACTCCGCGCGTTATGGGGTTTATTGGCGGCAAGGCAGATAAGCCTGCGCCTATTACGGAAAAAGAAGCGAATTTAATTCTTCAGCGCGTTGATGACTCTGTTGATAAGCCTAAGCCCAAAACGCTGTTTGAGCCGGGTGAAATGGTCCGCGTAACTGATGGTCCGTTCAATGACTTTAACGGTGTTGTTGAAGAAGTGAATTACGAAAAAAGCCGCTTACGCGTTGCGGTGCTTATTTTTGGTCGCTCGACTCCTGTTGAATTGGAGTTTGGGCAGGTCGAGAAAAGCTGATTTAAAAGCTGAATTTTTATGACTCTCACTACCTTTTGGGTAGTGGGGGTTTTTGTGTCTCTGGGCATTGCGTTTTTTTTGCGTAATAAAAGCCCACAAACGGGGAGCCAATGACGTTAAGTTTTACTTAATTGAGGCGTTTAACCCATAACTAGAGGAAGTTGAAAATGGCAAAGAAGATTAGTGCCTATATTAAACTGCAAGTTGGCGCAGGTAAGGCAAACCCAAGTCCACCAGTTGGTCCTGCTTTGGGTCAGCACGGTGTAAATATCATGGAATTCTGTAAAGCGTTTAACGCACAGACCCAAGATATTGAAGCTGGCGCTCCAGTACCTGTTGTTATCACTGTGTACAGTGATAAGAGCTTCACTTTTGCGATGAAAACTCCACCAGCATCTTTCTTGTTGAAGAAAGCAGCTGGCATCACCAGCGGCAGCAGCAACCCTAATACTAAGAAAGTGGGTACTGTAACGCGTGCGCAGTTGGAAGAAATTGCTACAACTAAAGCGCCGGACTTGACTGCTGCCGATATGGACGCAGCGGTTCGTACTATCGCGGGCTCTGCTCGTGCCATGGGTTTGGATGTTGAAGGGGTTTAATAATGGCTAAGTTATCTAAGCGCCAACGCGCTATCAACGAAAAAATTGATTCAACTAAGCAGTACGGTATCGACGAAGCTGTTGCTTTGTTAAAAGAATTGTCTGCAGTTAAATTTCCTGAAACCGTAGAAGCGGCAATTAACTTGGGTATTGACCCACGTAAATCTGACCAATCTGTTCGTGGCGCGACAACTTTGCCGCACGGTACTGGTAAAGAAGTGCGTGTTGCAGTGTTTACTTCCGGTGCTAACGCAGACGCAGCTAAAGAAGCTGGCGCTGAATTTGTTGGTATGGACGAGTTAGCAGCAGAAATCAAAGGCGGCATGATGGACTTTGATGTTGTTATCGCCGACCCTGCGGCTATGCGTGTTGTTGGTCAATTAGGTCAAGTATTAGGTCCTCGTGGTCTTATGCCAAACCCTAAAACCGGTACCGTAACACCTGATGTTGCAACAGCTGTTAAGAATGCTAAAGCAGGTCAAGTACGTTTCCGTGCTGACAAAGGCGGCATCATTCACGGTGGCATCGGTAAATTGAGCTTCGATGCAAACGCATTAAAAGAAAACTTAGAAGCGTTATTGGTTGACTTGAAAAAGTTAAAGCCAGCTTCTGCGAAAGGCGTTTACGTGAAGAAAATCTCTTTGAGCACGACAATGGGCCCAGGTTTAACCTTGGATGCCTCGTCTCTCGAAGCGTAACTCTTTATAGCGCTTTAGCGTAGCGCCCTCGGGCGCAAAAAACTTTGGGGTCTAGCCTTTAGGCTAGGTCGTCAAAGACCGTAGGTGAAGTTAGTGGTAGCAGAATTAAGGCAAGATGCAAATCTTAGTCTACAATCTTGTGTGTCATTAACCTCTTAATTGAGCAAAGCAAAGCCTACGCAGATGGTGGACCCTGTTCAGAATTCTGAACCTGTTGTCGCCGACATAGGGTTCAAATGGCAACATTTGAGCTGGTACAAAACGATGGGGTCATTCCCGTCATTAACCAGGAGAAATCCCGTGGCATTAGGGCTTAAAGACAAACAAGCGATTGTTGCTGAAGTCTCAGAGGCTGCCAAGAGCGCTCTTTCTGCAGTAGTAGCCGATTCACGTGGCGTTACTGTTAGTCAGATGACGGCTCTACGAAAAGAGGCTCGTGAACATGGCGTATGGTTACGCGTAGTTCGCAACACCTTGGCTCGTCGCGCGGTTGAAGGCACTGACTACGAGTGTCTCGTTGAGAGCTTCGTAGGTCCAACTATTATTGCATTTTCTAGCGAGCACCCAGGTGCTGGCGCGCGTATCTTGCGTGACTTCGCTAAGACAAATGAAAAGTTGGAATTAAAAGCTGCCTCCTTTGAGGGTGCATTAGTTGATATCAATTTGTTGGCATCTTTACCGACATACGACGAAGCTATTGCGAAACTCATGAGCGTTATGAAAGAAGCAGCCGCTGGCAAGTTGGTACGTACTCTTGCAGCACTTCGCGATCAAAAAGAACAAGAAGCCGCTTAATTTATTATCTTAATCGATTTGAATTACCGAGTTTTTTAAAAAATTATCCGAGCTTAAAGCTCACGTAAGAATAGGACTTGAAAAATGTCTATCTCACAAGAAGATATCTTAAACGCCATTGCTGAAATGTCTGTTAAAGACGTTGTTGAATTAGTTACTGCAATGGAAGAAAAATTTGGCGTTAGCGCTGCAGCTGCTGTTGCTGTTGCTGGTGGCGACGCTGGCGGTGCTGCTGAAGAGCAAACTGAATTTGACGTTATCCTTACCGCTGCTGGCGATAAGAAAGTTAACGCCATTAAAGCTGTTCGTGAAATCACCGGCCTTGGTTTGAAAGAAGCTAAAGCAATCGTTGACGGCGTACCTGCTGCTGTTAAAGAAGGTATTTCTAAAGAAGACGCTGAAGCTGCTAAAGAGAAACTTGAAGCTGCTGGTGCAGCTGTCGAGCTTAAGTAAGTTTGAAGTTAAAGCCCAATCTCTGATTGGCGCAGGGCTGGCAGGTAATTTACCTGCTGGCCTTTTTCCGTTTGCAGACTAGTGTGTTTGAGTTTGTAGAATGGAACTGATATTTGATATTCGCGCTTATTAGTGTGAATTGGGAGTTCACCCTCCCCGTGTCTCGCAAAGATTGCATCCCCGTGAAAAGCTGAGGAAATCTGATGGCTTACTCGTATACTGAGAAAAAACGTATCCGCAAGGATTTTGGCAAGTTGCCGCACGTCATGGATGTGCCGTTCCTCCTGGCAATACAACTCGATTCATACAGAAAATTTACGCAAATTGATACCGCGCCCAAAAAGCGTTTGGATATGGGTTTGCATGCCGCGTTTAAATCGGTATTTCCAATCGTAAGCTACTCTGGCAGCGCTGCTCTTGAATATGTGAGCTACGTGCTTGGTAAGCCGGTATTTGACGTCAACGAATGTGTGTTGCGTGGCGCAACTTATGCTGTGCCGTTGCGCGTAAAAGTACGCTTGATTATTTACGATAAAGAATCCAGCGCAAAAACAATTAAAGATATTAAAGAGCAAGAAGTGTACATGGGTGAAATTCCACTCATGACGGATAACGGTACATTCGTTATCAATGGTACTGAGCGCGTAATCGTTTCTCAGTTACACCGTTCCCCTGGTGTGTTCTTTGAGCACGATAAAGGTAAGACTCACTCATCAGGCAAGTTGCTTTATTCTGCGCGCGTTATTCCTTACCGTGGTTCATGGTTAGATTTTGAGTTTGATCCTAAAGACTTGGTCTTTGTGCGTATTGACCGTCGTCGTAAATTGCCTGCAACTATTTTGTTGCGTGCCTTGGGTTATAGCTCGCAAGAAATGCTGGATATGTTCTTTGAGACCAGTAATTTCCGTATTTTAGAAGATGGTGGTTTGAAGCTTGAGCTAGTACCTTCGCGTTTACGCGGTGATACAGCTTCGTTTGATATTTGCGATACAGAAGGCAATGTAATCGTTGAGGAAACTCGACGTATCACTGCGCGCCATATCAAGCAGCTTGAAAAAGCGAATGTTAAAGAGCTAGATGTCCCCTCCGACTACATGTTGGGTCGTGCTTTAGCGAAAGACATTATCGACGAGAGCACTGGTGAAGTTTTAGTTGAATGTAATACTGAAATCACTGAAGAAGTGATGGCGCAATTAATTGCGGCAGGTGTTTCTGATGTTGAAACCTTGTACACCAACGATCTCGATTGCGGTTCTTTCTTATCTGATACTTTGCGCAGCGATCCTTCGCGCACAGAGCTAGAAGCGTTGGTAGAAATTTACCGCATGATGCGCCCAGGTGAGCCACCGACTAAAGAATCGGCAGAGGCTTTGTTCCAGAACTTATTCTTCAGCCAAGAGCGTTATGATCTTTCTGCGGTAGGCCGCATGAAGTTCAACCGTCGTTTGGGGCGTGAAGAAGAAACTGGCGAAGGCACTTTATCGCGCGAAGATATTGTTGAGGTATTAAAAACCTTGATTGATATCCGTAATGGTAAAGGCGTTGTGGATGATATCGACCACTTAGGTAACCGTCGTATTCGTTCTGTGGGCGAGATGGCCGAAAACCAATTCCGTGTTGGTTTGGTACGTGTAGAGCGCGCTGTTAAAGAGCGTTTGTCTATGGCTGAAAGCGAAGGCTTAATGCCGCAAGATTTGGTCAACGCCAAGCCTGTTGCCGCAGCGGTTAAAGAGTTCTTTGGCTCTAGCCAGTTGTCGCAGTTTATGGACCAAAACAACCCGCTTTCAGAAGTTACCCACAAACGTCGTGTTTCTGCATTAGGGCCTGGTGGCCTAACGCGTGAGCGTGCAGGCTTTGAGGTTCGAGATGTACACCCGACTCACTACGGTCGTGTATGTCCTATTGAAACGCCGGAAGGTCCAAACATTGGTTTGATCAACTCGTTGGCAACTTATGCGCGAACTAACAGCTACGGCTTCTTAGAAAGCCCGGTGCGCAAAGTTGTTGATGGCAAAGTAACTGATGAAATTGAATATCTTTCTGCAATTAACGAATCAAAATTCGTTATTGCACAGGCATCAGCAACCCAAGATGAAAACGGTAATTTAATTGACGAGCTAGTTTCTTCTCGTCACATGAATGAATTTACCTTGGTTGCGCCATCTGATGTTCAGTATATGGATGTGTCGCCTCGTCAGGTTGTATCGGTGGCTGCGTCACTAATTCCATTCCTTGAGCACGATGATGCTAACCGCGCCTTGATGGGTTCGAACATGCAGCGTCAAGCTGTTCCAACGTTGAAGGCGCAAAAGCCTTTAGTGGGAACGGGGATGGAGCGTAAGGTTGCTTCTGACTCAGGTGTGTGTGTTGTTGCTAAGCGCGGCGGTGTTATTGATCGCGTCGATGCAGGTCGTATTGTTGTGCGTGCGGCGCAAGAAGAGGTTGAAGCCGGTGATGCCGGTGTTGATATCTACAACCTCACTAAGTACACCCGCTCAAACCAAAATACCTGTATTAACCAGCGCCCGATTGTTCGCACTGGCGATACCATCGTTCGCGGCGACATTCTAGCCGATGGGCCATCGGTAGATATGGGTGAGCTTGCTCTGGGGCAGAACATGCGTATCGCATTCATGCCTTGGAATGGTTATAACTTTGAGGATTCAATCCTTGTAAGTGAGCGCGTTGTACAAGAAGACCGCTTCACAACCATTCACATTCAAGAGCTAACCTGTATTGCCCGTGATACTAAGTTGGGTTCAGAAGAAATTACGGCGGATATTCCTAATGTGGGCGAGTCTGCGCTTTCTAAGCTTGATGAGTCTGGCGTTGTTTATATCGGTGCTGAAGTTGGCCCTGGCGATATTCTTGTTGGCAAGGTAACACCTAAAGGTGAAACCCAGTTAACGCCAGAAGAAAAACTACTGCGTGCTATTTTTGGTGAAAAAGCCAGTGATGTAAAAGACACATCATTGCGTGTGCCGACTAGCACAAAGGGTACTGTTATCGATGTTCAGGTCTTTACCCGTGACGGCCTCGAAAAAGACCAGCGTTCGCGCGACATTGAAAAGTCTCAGCTCGACCAGGTTCGTAAAGACTTAAACGAAGAGTACCGCATTGTAGAGGCAGCAACTTTTGAGCGTCTGCGTGCAGCATTGGTTGGTCAAGTAGCAGCTGGCGGCAAAGGTGTTGTTAAAGGCAGCCCAGTTACCGATGAGCAGCTAAACGAATTGCCGAATAAAGAGTGGTTCAAAATCCGTATGGATGAGGACGCTTTAAGCGAGCAAATCGACCGCGCCGAAGAAAGCCTTGCCGAGCGTCGTAAAGAGCTTGATGACCGTTTTGAAGATAAAAAAGGCAAGTTGGAAACCGGTGATGATTTGGCGCCCGGCGTCCTCAAGATTGTTAAGGTTTACTTGGCGATTAAGCGTCGTATTCAGCCGGGCGATAAAATGGCCGGCCGTCACGGCAACAAAGGTGTTATCTCGGTAATTATGCCGGTTGAAGATATGCCTTATGACGAACATGGTGTTCCTGTTGATATCGTTTTGAACCCGCTGGGTGTTCCTTCTCGAATGAACGTTGGGCAGGTGCTGGAAATGCACCTAGGTCTTGCGGCTAAGAGCTTGGGCGAAAAAATCGATACCATGATGGCGGAGCAGCGCGCTGTTGCTGAAATCCGAGCTTTCCTTGAGGAAATCTACAACAAGTCGGGTATTGCCAAAGATAAAGAAGACCTTGCTTCGTTCAGCGATACGCAAATCATCGAAATGGCTCAGAACTTACGTGCCGGTGTACCTATGGCTACGCCAGCGTTTGATGGCGCCAAAGAGAGCGAAATCAAAGAACTGTTGCGTTTAGCGGGTGTTCCTGATTCTGGTCAAATGCAGTTGCATGATGGCCGTACTGGCGATCCGTTCTTGCGTCATACCACGGTTGGTTACATGTACATGCTGAAGCTTAACCACTTGGTTGATGACAAGATGCACGCACGTTCTACCGGTTCTTACAGCTTGGTTACTCAGCAACCGCTGGGTGGTAAAGCGCAATTCGGTGGTCAGCGTTTTGGTGAGATGGAAGTGTGGGCACTTGAAGCTTATGGTGCTGCTTATACCCTGCAGGAAATGTTGACGGTTAAGTCGGATGACGTGAATGGTCGAACCAAAATGTATAAAAACATTGTGGATGGCGATCATCGCATGGAGCCTGGCATGCCTGAGTCGTTCAACGTATTGGTCAAAGAGATTCGCTCTTTGGGTATCAATATTGAACTTGAGCACGACTCGTAATCCGTATTTGGACACTAAATAAAGTAGACCCCTAAAACGGTGGTGGGTTGGCGTAAGCGTCAACCCACTGTGCAAGGCACCCACTGGAGGAAACACCTTGAAAGATTTGCTGAACATTTTGAAAAACCAAGGGCAAGCGGACGAGTTTGACGGTATCCGTATTGGTTTATCATCACCAGAAATGATCCGCTCTTGGTCATTTGGTGAAGTTAAAAAACCCGAAACCATCAACTACCGTACTTTTAAGCCTGAGCGTGAAGGCTTGTTTTGTGCCAAGATTTTTGGCCCAGTAAAAGATTACGAGTGCTTGTGTGGTAAGTACAAACGCATGAAGCATCGCGGCATCATTTGTGAAAAATGTGGTGTTGAAGTGACTTTGGCGAAAGTGCGTCGCGACCGTATGGCGCACATTGAACTCGCAGCACCTTGTGCGCATATCTGGTTCTTGAAATCATTGCCAAGCCGTATCGGTTTGCTGCTTGATATGACCTTGCGTAGCATCGAGCGCGTGTTGTATTTCGAATCTTATGTTGTTGTCGACCCTGGCATGACCACGCTTGAGCGCGGCCAATTGCTGACAGACGAGCAATACTTCGAAGCGATGGAAGAGTTTGGTGACGACTTTGATGCCAAAATGGGTGCCGAAGCTATTCAGCGCCTAATGATGGATATCGATTTGGATGCCGAAGCGCAAATGTTGCGCGAAGAAATTCCGAACACCAATTCCGAAACCAAAATTAAAAAGCTTTCTAAGCGTTTGAAGTTGGTTGAAGCCTTTATCAACTCTGGCAATAAGCCGCAGTGGATGGTACTTGAAGCTTTACCGGTTCTTCCGCCAGATCTTCGTCCGTTAGTGCCATTGGACGGTGGTCGTTTTGCGACTTCGGATCTTAACGATTTATACCGTCGTGTTATCAACCGTAACAACCGCTTGAAGCGCCTATTAGACCTTAATGCTCCAGACATTATCGTGCGCAACGAAAAGCGCATGCTGCAAGAGTCTGTTGATGCGCTGTTAGATAACGGTCGTCGCGGTCGCGCCATTACCGGTTCTAACAAGCGTCCTTTAAAATCACTTGCCGACATGATCAAAGGTAAGCAGGGTCGTTTCCGTCAGAACTTACTTGGTAAGCGTGTGGATTACTCTGGTCGTTCTGTAATTGTGACCGGTCCTACTCTACGTTTGCATCAGTGTGGTCTTCCCAAGAAGATGGCACTTGAGTTATTTAAGCCCTTTATTTTCAGTAAGCTTGAGTTGCGCGGTTTAGCGACGACCATTAAAGCCGCTAAGAAAATGGTAGAGCGCGAAGAGCCTGTTGTTTGGGATATTCTTGATGAAGTGATTCGTGAGCACCCTGTGTTGCTTAACCGCGCGCCAACGCTTCACCGTTTGGGTATTCAAGCGTTTGAGCCTGTTCTTATTGAAGGTAAAGCTATCCAATTGCACCCTCTCGTGTGTGCGGCGTATAACGCCGACTTCGATGGTGACCAAATGGCGGTTCACGTACCTTTGACTATCGAAGCGCAGCTAGAGGCGCGTGCTTTGATGATGTCTACCAACAATATTTTATCGCCAGCATCAGGTGAGCCTATCATCGTGCCTTCTCAGGACGTGGTATTGGGCTTGTACTGGATGACGCGTGAGCGCGTAAATGGTTTAGGTGAAGGCATGGCTTTCTCTGATGCACAAGAAGTATCGCGTGCATTCTACGCCGGTAAGGTGCATCTTCAGTCGCGCATTAAATGTCGTATTAACGACATTATTATGAGTGAAGATGGCGAAACGGAAGAGACCAAAAAACTTGTTGAGACTACTGTAGGTCGTATTTTGTTGTGGGAAATTGTTCCCGACGGCGTTCCTTTCGAACTAATTAACCGCAACATGGTTAAAAAGGCGATCTCAACGGTTATAAACTTCTGTTATCGCATTGTTGGTCTTAAGGCGACAGTTATTTTCGCAGACCAATTAATGTACATGGGATACGACTTCTCAACTAAGTCTGGCTCATCGATTGGTGTGAATGATTTCCAAATACCGGATGAGAAAGCCGAGCTTATTGGTCGTGCTGAAGCCGAAGTGAAAGAAATCGAAACCCAGTATGCTTCAGGTTTGGTAACACAAGGCGAAAAATACAACAAAGTTATCGATATTTGGTCGCGAGCTAACGATCTAGTGGCGAAGTCGATGATGGAAGGTATTTCTACTGAGCCTGTGATTAATAAAGCTGGCGAAGAAGAGAAGCAAGCCTCATTCAACTCGGTATTTATGTATGCCGATTCAGGTGCTCGTGGTTCGCCAGCTCAGATCCGTCAGTTGGCCGGTATGCGCGGTTTGATGGCGCGTCCAGATGGTTCGATCATCGAGACCCCCATTACCGCTAACTTCCGTGAAGGCCTAAACGTACTTCAGTACTTTATATCAACGCACGGTGCTCGTAAGGGGCTTGCGGATACCGCACTAAAAACGGCTAACTCGGGTTACTTAACGCGTCGCTTGGTGGATGTTGCACAGGACGTTGTTATTACAGAAGTAGATTGTGGCACTGACCGCGGCTTGACCATGACGCCTGTAATTGAGGGTGGTGACATCATCGAATCTTTGGGTGATCGTATCTTGGGTCGTGTTATCGCGCAGGATGTTGTTCGCCCAGGTAGCGATGAAATCCTAGTACCTGCGGGCACCATTATCGATGAGAAATGGGTTGAGCGCGTAGAGCATATGGCGATCGATGAAGTTATCGTGCGCTCTGCCATTAACTGTGAAACCCGCCATGGTATCTGTGCGCAGTGTTACGGTCGTGACTTGGCTCGCGGGCATCGTGCCAATGTGGGTGAAGCTATTGGTGTTATTGCTGCACAGTCAATTGGTGAGCCTGGCACACAGCTTACGATGCGTACCTTCCACATTGGTGGTGCGGCTAGCCGAGCGTCTGCTGTTGACAATGTTCAAATTAAGCAAGACGGTACTATTCGCTTACACAACATTAAAACTGTATCTCGTGAAGATGGCTCTTTGGTTGCGGTATCGCGCTCGGGCGAAATTGCTGTTGCCGATGCTACTGGCCGTGAGCGTGAGCGTTATAAGATTCCTTACGGTGCCGTAATTAGTGCGAAAGAGGGTGCTGAAGTTGCCGGTGGCGCTATTGTTGCGAAATGGGATCCGCACACTCACCCCATCATTACAGAAATGACCGGTAAGGTTATTTTGAGTGGCATGGAAGATGGGTTATCTGTGCGTCGCCAGCAAGATGCGATCACAGGTCTTTCGTCAATCGAGATTATGGACCCTTCCGAGCGTCCATCTGCCGGTAAAGACTTGAAACCTGCTGTGACCTTAGTTGATGCCGAAGGCAATGAATTGTACTTGCCTAACACTAACCAGCCTGCACACTACATGCTGCCAAACAAGTCGATTTTGAGCTTGGCCAATGGCGATATGGTTAGCATTGGTGACGTTATTGCGCGTATTCCTCAAGAGGGTTCAAAAACGCGTGATATTACCGGTGGTCTGCCGCGTGTTGCCGACTTGTTTGAAGCGCGTAAACCGAAAGAGCCTTCAATCTTGGCGGAGATATCCGGTACGGTATCGTTCGGTAAAGAAACTAAAGGTAAGCGCCGCCTTGTTATTACGCCACCAAATGGTGAAGTAATGGAAGATGGCTCTACGCACTACGAAGTGCTGATTCCTAAGCATCGTCAGTTAACCGTGTTCGAAGGTGAAGCGGTAACTAAGGGTGAGGTTGTGTCAGATGGCCCATCTAACCCGCATGACATCTTAAGGTTGAAGGGCGTGGCGGCGTTGGCAGATTACATCACCAACGAAATCCAAGACGTTTACCGCTTACAGGGTGTAAAAATTAACGATAAGCACATCGAGGTTATTGTTCGCCAGATGTTGCGCAAAGTTGAAATCACAGAAATGGGTGATTCTGACTTCGTTAAGGGCGAACAGGCGGAATTTGTACGCGTGCTTGAGCAAAACGAAAAGCTGCGTGCTGAAGGCAAGCAGCCTGCGCGTTATGTGCGTGAGCTGTTGGGTATTACTAAGGCCTCTTTGGCAACAGAGTCGTTTATTTCGGCGGCATCGTTCCAGGAGACCACACGTGTACTTACTGAGGCTGCGGTAACCGGTAAGGTTGATACCTTGCGCGGTTTGAAAGAAAACGTTGTTGTGGGTCGACTTATTCCTGCGGGAACCGGTTTGGCTTATCACAAAGAGCGTCGTCGTAAGCGTGAGCAAGTTGAGGAAGTTGTTACAGAGACAGTTAGTGCAGCGGAAGTTGAAGCCGCACTTACAGAAGCGCTGCGCTCAAGTAATGATTAATTTTCAGGCAATCACTGCTTGACCTTGCTGGGTGGCGCATTTAGAATGCGCCACCCGCATTTTGCGGGCGGGTTATTAGCACCCGTTTTTGTTTAATAGCTGTTTAATTGCAGCGTAATTTATTTTGGAGTTTTTTCCATGGCAACGATCAACCAGTTGGTTCGTAAGCCGAGAAAACGTAAAGTACAGAAGAGTGACGTTCCTGCGTTGCAAAACTGTCCTCAGCGTCGCGGTGTTTGCACCCGCGTTTACACCACAACCCCTAAGAAGCCAAACTCTGCCTTGCGTAAAGTTTGTCGTGTTCGCTTAACTAGCGGCTACGAAGTGACTTCTTACATTGGTGGTGAAGGGCACAATTTGCAGGAGCACAGTGTTGTTTTGATTCGTGGCGGTCGTGTTAAAGATTTGCCAGGTGTTCGTTACCACACTGTTCGCGGTTCGCTTGACACCTCTGGTGTTGCAGATCGTAAACAAGCTCGTTCTAAGTACGGTGCCAAGCGTCCTAAATAAGGTTGCTTAACGTTTTTAAGTCTTAAGATCCAGTAAGGCTGAGCTAGTACCATCTAGGTGGTTTAGTCTCAGGCAAACCTGAATTAAAGTGAGTGTAGTTATATGCCAAGAAGACGCGTCGTCGCAAAACGTGAGATTCTTCCGGATCCAAAGTTTGGAGATCAAACTTTGGCTAAGTTTATGAACCACGTAATGGTCAGCGGTAAGAAATCTGTCGCTGAGCGCATTGTATATGGTGCTTTAGATGTCGTTGCTGAAAAAACCAGCAAGGACCCATTGGAAGTTTTCCAAGAAGCATTAGAAAATGTTGCCCCTATGGTTGAGGTTAAGTCTCGCCGTGTTGGTGGTGCAACTTACCAAGTGCCTGTTGAGGTTCGCCCATCACGTCGCACAGCTTTGGCTATGCGCTGGTTGGTTGATTACTCGCGTGGTCGTGGTGAAAAGTCTATGGCTTTCCGCTTAGCGGGTGAGCTAATTGATGCATCTCAAAGTAAAGGTGCAGCAGTTAAGAAACGTGAAGACGTACACCGTATGGCTGAAGCGAACAAAGCGTTCTCGCATTTTCGTTTCTAAGCTTTATGTTGTGTTTGCAACGAAAAGGCAGCTATTTTTGCTGCCTTTTCGTTGTTTATCTGGCTTATTTTTTAGTCAAACTAATTATTTATAAGAATTCTGAGGAACGGCATAGTGGCACGTAAAACTCCAATTTCGCGTTACCGCAATATTGGTATTTGTGCGCACGTTGATGCGGGTAAAACCACAACAACGGAGCGAGTGCTTTTTTATACTGGCGTTTCACATAAAATCGGCGAAGTGCACGATGGTGCCGCGACGATGGATTGGATGGCTCAAGAGCAAGAGCGGGGGATTACTATTACCTCAGCCGCGACTACCTGTTTTTGGAAGGGTATGGCGCAGCAGTTTGATGAGCATCGAATCAATATTATTGATACACCTGGCCACGTAGACTTCACAATTGAGGTAGAGCGTTCGCTCCGTGTGCTAGATGGTGCGGTTGTTGTATTGTGTGGCTCCTCTGGTGTGCAGCCCCAAACAGAAACCGTATGGCGTCAGGCCAATAAGTACGAAGTTCCGCGAATGGTTTTCGTGAATAAAATGGACCGTACAGGTGCTGATTTCCGTCGTGTTGTCGAGCAGCTGAAAACGCGTCTCGGCGCTAATGCAGTGCCGCTGCATATGACAATAGGCGCTGAAGAAGATTTTAAAGGCGTTGTCGATTTAGTTAAAAATAAAGCAATACTCTGGAGTGAGCAGGATCAGGGTGTTTCTTTTGAGTATGCTGATATTCCCGCAGATTTGGCCGAAGAGTGTGCTGAAATGCGCGAATTTGTGGTTGAATCAGCCGCTGAAGCTACCGATGAGTTAATGGAAAAGTACCTCGAGGGCGGGGAGTTAACCGAAGAAGAGATTAAGTTCGGTATCCGTAAGCTCACGCTAGAGAATAAGCTTGTCCCTGTGTTGGGTGGCTCGGCCTTTAAAAATAAAGGTGTGCAGGCTGTTCTGGATGCGGTAATTGAGTATTTGCCCGCTCCCGATCAGGTTAAGGCTATTGAGGGGATTCTTGATGATAAGGACTCTTCGGTTGCGACGCGTGAAGCAGACGATAGCGCACCTTTCGCAGCGCTGGCCTTTAAGATCGCGACGGATCCTTTTGTGGGTACGTTAACTTTTTTCCGAGTTTACTCTGGCACCCTAAAGCAGGGAGATTCAGTTTTTAATCCGGTGAAGGGTAAGAAAGAGCGTGTAGGTCGCATGGTGCAAATGCATGCGAATCAGCGCGAAGAAATTAAAGAAGTCTTGGCGGGTGATATTGCCGCTGGGATAGGCTTTAAGGATGTCACCACTGGGGATACATTGTGTTCGCAGGATGGTGTAATTACCTTGGAGCGCATGGAGTTTCCTGAGCCTGTAATTTCGGTGGCAGTAGAGCCGCGAACACAGGCTGATCAAGAAAAAATGGGGATAGCGTTAGGCAAGTTGGCGCAAGAGGATCCTTCCTTTCAGGTGAAAACTGACGAGGAGACGGGCCAAACTATTATTTCTGGAATGGGTGAGCTTCACTTAGATATTCTTGTTGACCGCATGAGTCGAGAGTTTGGGGTTCAAGCCAATATTGGTAAGCCTCAAGTTGCCTATCGCGAAGCGATTCGTAATTCGTGTGAGATCGAGGGTAAGTTTGTTCGTCAGTCTGGCGGTCGCGGCCAGTACGGGCATGTTTGGATTAAGTTTGAGCCAGGTGAGGATGAATCTTCAGAAGGGCTTGAGTTTGTGAATGAGGTCGTAGGTGGTGTTGTGCCTAAAGATTTTATTCCAGCAATCCAAAAGGGCATTGAAGAGCAAATGAAAAACGGTGTAGTAGCCGGGTATCCTTTGCTTGGATTAAAGGCGACAATTTACGACGGTTCGTATCATGATGTTGACTCTTCTGAAATGGCCTTTAAGATTGCTGCCTCGATGGCAACTAAAAAGCTGGTTGAGTTTGGTGGTGCGGTGCTGTTGGAGCCCGTGATGAAGGTTGAGGTCGTCACTCCCGAAGAAAATATGGGAGATGTAGTTGGCGATTTAAATCGACGTCGAGGGTTGATCTTGGGTATGGATGAAAGTGTTTCCGGTAAGGTTGTCACGGCTGAAGTACCTTTGGCAGAAATGTTTGGCTATGCAACGGCCGTCCGTTCTGCCACACAAGGTCGCGCGACTTATGCCATGGAGTTCTGCAAATATGCAGAGGTGCCAGGTAATGTTGCGCAGGACATCATCGCTAGAATCTGACTGTAAAAATTTAACTGTAAGATGGTACCGGCGAATAATTGGTTTTTATCTGACTTCACTAAAGTAATTTCTTAAGAGGACTTTAAAAGTGGCAAAAGAAAAATTTGAACGTAATAAACCCCACGTTAACGTCGGTACTATCGGCCACGTTGACCACGGTAAAACAACTTTGACTGCAGCATTGACTCGCGTATGTGCTGAAGTTTTTGGCGGTACTGCTGTTGCTTTCGACGGTATTGATAACGCTCCAGAAGAAAAAGCGCGTGGTATAACCATTGCGACTTCTCACGTTGAGTATGATTCACCAACTCGCCACTACGCGCACGTAGATTGCCCAGGTCACGCCGATTATGTTAAAAACATGATTACTGGTGCTGCTCAAATGGATGGCGCTATCTTGGTTTGTGGTACTACCGATGGCCCAATGCCACAAACGCGTGAGCACATCTTGTTGTCTCGCCAGGTTGGTGTTCCTTTCATCGTTGTGTTCTTGAACAAAGCTGACCTTCTTGCTGAAGATTGTGGCGGCGTTGATTCAGAAGAATATGCAGAAATGCTTGAGCTTGTTGAAATGGAAATTCGTGACTTGTTGTCAGCTTACGAATTCCCTGGCGACGACACTCCAATCATTGCAGGTTCTGCATTGATGGCATTGGAAGGTAAAGACGAGAACGAGCTTGGCACAACCGCTGTTAAGAAATTGGTTGAAGCTTTGGATTCTTACATTCCTGAGCCTGAGCGTGACATCGACAAGCCATTCATTATGCCTATCGAAGATGTATTCTCTATTTCTGGTCGTGGTACTGTTGTAACTGGTCGTGTAGAGCGTGGTATTGTTAAAGTTGGTGAGGAAATCGAAATTATCGGTATCCGCGAAACGACTAAAACAACCTGTACTGGTGTAGAGATGTTCCGCAAGCTTCTTGACGAAGGTCGCGCTGGTGAGAACGTTGGTGTTCTTTTGCGTGGTACTAAGCGTGAAGATGTTGAGCGCGGTCAAGTTTTGGCTAAGCCTGGTTCAATTAATCCACACACCAAGTTCGAAGCAGAAGTTTACGTATTGTCTAAAGATGAAGGTGGTCGTCACACTCCATTCTTTAAAGGCTATCGTCCACAGTTCTACTTCCGTACCACTGACATCACTGGTGCTTGTGAGCTTCCAGATGGCGTTGAAATGGTAATGCCTGGCGATAACATCAAAATGAACGTTACTTTGATCAACCCTGTTGCGATGGACGAAGGCTTGCGCTTCGCTATCCGTGAAGGTGGTCGTACCGTTGGTGCTGGTGTTGTAGCAAAAATCGTAGAGTAATATTTGCGATTTAGCCTTAGGGCTTGAAAAGGGGAGCTAATGGCTCCCCTTTTTTGTGGTTGTTCACAAAAGTGCTGGGTTGCCCAAAAAATATGCGATTATTTTTGTTCTGCTGTTGACATGGTGTTGCCCCCAACATAGAATGCCGCCTCCATTTTGAGTGGGCCCATAAGGCGCCTGCCCAAAAGTTCTTTAAAAATTACTGGAGTTTTGGTTCAAATGCAGAATCAACGCATACGAATTCGCTTAAAAGCGTTTGATCACAAGTTGATCGATGCTTCGACGCAAGAAATTGTTGAAACAGCAAAGCGTACTGGTGCGCAGGTTCGCGGTCCTATCCCGCTACCTACACGCAAAGAACGCTATACCATTTTGGTATCACCGCACGTAAACAAAGATGCGCGTGACCAATACGAGATTCGCACTCACAAGCGTTTACTCGACATAGTAGAACCAACCGAGAAAACTGTAGACGCCCTAATGAAGCTAGATTTGGCGGCTGGTGTTGAAGTTCAAATTAGTCTCGGTTAATTAAAGCTCCAAAACCAGCCCCTTACCGGCAAGTCCATTTGGGGTGTGTAACGCTCTGAGATGGGCGGCCATAGCGGGTAAGAGCCCCGTACACTTGAGGTTAAAACAATGACGATTGGTATTGTCGGCCGCAAAAGCGGTATGACACGTATATTTACAGAAGATGGTTCTTCCATTCCTGTCACTGTGGTTGAGGTAGAGCCTAACCGCATCACCCAGGTTAAGAATGCAGAAACCGATGGCTACAATGCGATTCAAGTAGCTGTAGGGTCTCGTCGAGCCTCCCGTGTAACTAAGCCACAAAAAGGCCATTACGAAAAAGCGCAATCAGAAGCCGGTTCTATTTTGGTAGAGCTACGCAACGACGCGCAAGAAGCTTTCGAAGTGGGTGGTCAAATTACAGTAGAAGCTTTCGAAGCTGGTCAAGTTGTTGACGTAACAGGTCAATCAAAAGGTAAAGGTTTTGCCGGTGGTGTTAAGCGTTGGAATTTTGCAATGCAAGATGCTACTCACGGTAACTCTTTGTCTCACCGTGCGCCAGGTTCAATTGGTCAGTGTCAAACTCCAGGTCGTGTTTTCAAAGGCAAAAAAATGGCCGGTCATATGGGCGCAGCTCGTGTGACTACACAGAACTTGGAAGTTGTTAAGGTCGATGTTGAGCGCAACTTGCTTCTTATCAAAGGTGCAGTTCCTGGTGCGCCAGGTGGCAGCGTGATTGTTCGTCCTGCCGTTAAATTGCGTAATAACGGTTAATTTCCTAGGGGGTCGACCATGGAATTAAATATTGCTACGCCAAGCGGCACTAACGGAACTGTTGCAGTTTCAGAGGTTGCGTTTGGTAAAGAGTTTAATCAAGACCTTGTACACCAAGCTGTTGTTGCGTACATGGCTGGTGCTCGTCAAGGTACCAAAGCTCAGAAAACTCGTTCAGAAGTATCTGGCGGTGGCAAAAAGCCATTCCGTCAAAAAGGTACTGGTCGCGCACGTGCTGGTACTATCCGTAGCCCAATTTGGCGTACGGGTGGTGTTAACTTTGCTGCGAAACCACGTAATTTTGAGCAAAAATTAAATAAGAAAATGTACCGCGCAGCATTGCGTTGCATTTTGTCTGAGCTTGCACGTCAAGAGCGTTTAATCGTTGTTGAGAGCTTTGATGTTGATGCACCAAAAACCAAAGCTCTAGTCGCCAAGTTGAATGAATTCAGCTTATCGAATGCTTTGATTGTGAGCCAAGAGGTTAGTGAAAACTTATATCTTGCTTCACGTAATTTGCACAAAATCGAAGTGTGTGATGCGCAGGCTGTTGATCCTGTTAGCTTAATCCGCGCAGAGAAAGTTGTGGTTACTGTTGCTGCACTTAAGCAACTTGAGGAGGCTTTGGCATGAACCAAGAGCGTTTATACAAGGTGCTATTAGGGCCTGTAGTTTCTGAGAAAGCTGCAATCCTAACTGAAGCGTCAAATCAAGTTGTATTTAAAGTTGCACGTGATGCGGCCAAGCCAGAAATCAAAGCAGCGGTAGAGCAGTTGTTTGAAGTGAAGGTTGTTGATGTTCGTACAGCGCTTGTTAAAGGTAAAACCAAGCGTACTAAGCACGGCATTGGCAAGCGCAGCGACTGGAAAAAAGCTTACGTTCGCTTGGAAGAAGGTCAAGATCTCGATCTTCTTTCTGCAGAGGCAGGAGCATAAGAGATGGCTATTGTAAAACGTAAACCTACGTCACCAGGGCGCCGCTTTGTAGTAAGTGTTGTGACCCCTGATTTGCACAAAGGCGCACCTTATGCTCCTTTGATTGAAAAGAAATCTAAAAGCGGTGGTCGCAACAACAACGGTCGAATTACTGTTCGTCACGTTGGTGGTGGTCACAAGCAGCGTTACCGTCTTATCGACTTCCGTCGTAATAAAGATGGTATCCCCGCGAAAGTTGAGCGTTTGGAATATGATCCGAACCGCACAGCTAACATCGCATTGGTATGTTATGCCGACGGTGAACGCCGCTACATTATTGCTCCTAAATCGCTTAAAGCTGGCGACGTTATTCAGTCTGGCGATGCGGCACCTATCAAGGTAGGTAACACATTACCTTTGCGTAACGTGCCTTTAGGTAGTGTTGTTCACTGTGTTGAATTGAAGCCTGGTAAGGGTGCTCAAATCGCGCGTTCAGCTGGTACCAGCGTTCAGTTGGTTGCTCGCGAAGGTGCTTACGCTACTGTTCGTTTGCGCTCTGGCGAAATGCGTAAAGTACCTGCGGATTGTCGTGCAACATTGGGCGAAGTTTCAAATAGTGAGCATAACCTGCGTTCACTAGGTAAGGCAGGTGCTACGCGCTGGCGTGGTGTTCGTCCTACTGTCCGCGGTGTTGCAATGAACCCAGTTGATCACCCGCATGGTGGTGGTGAAGGTCGTACCTCTGGTGGCCGTCATCCTGTATCACCTTGGGGTACTCCAACTAAGGGTTATAAAACGCGCAGTAACAAGCGCACCGACAACATGATTGTTCGTCGTCGTAACAAAAAATAACGACGACTGACCGGACATAGAGAGGAACTTGCAGTGCCACGTTCACTAAAAAAAGGCCCGTTCATTGACCACCATCTTTTGAAGAAGGTAGAAGTGGCAGCCGAGAAAAACGATCGCCGTCCTATTAAAACTTGGTCGCGACGTTCAATGATTTTGCCTGAAATGGTTGGCTTGACTATCGCGGTACATAACGGTCGTCAACACGTCCCTGTTTCGATTAACGAAGAAATGGTTGGACACAAACTGGGTGAATTTTCTGCGACACGTACTTATAAAGGTCACGTTGCAGATAAGAAAGCTAAGCGCTAATCGCGCGAGAACCTACGAGGTGTTTCACGATGGAAGTAGCAGCAAAACATAAAGGTGCTCGCATCTCTGCGCAGAAAGCGCGATTGGTGGCTGATCAGATTAGAGGTTTAGGTGTTGAAGAAGCACTAGAACTTCTAACGTTCAGCACGAAGAAAGGTGCAGCCTTAATTAAGAAAGTTCTTGAATCCGCAATCGCTAATGCCGAGCATAACGAAGGCGCTGATGTCGATGAGCTTAAAGTGTCTACGATTTTTGTAGATGAAGGTATAACCATGAAGCGGATAATGCCGCGTGCTAAAGGACGTGCAGATCGCATCCTTAAGCGCAGCTGTCACATTACCGTTAAAGTAGCTGATCAATAAGAGAGCGACGTTATGGGTCAAAAAGTACATCCGACAGGCATTCGTCTCGGAATCGTTAAAAAGCATACGTCGACTTGGTATGCCGGTAAGGAGCAGTATGCTGAAAAGCTTTACACTGATCTTACTGTGCGTGCATTCATTCAATCGACATTGGCTCACGCATCTGTAAGCCGTGTGGAAATTGAGCGTCCAGCAAACACTGCTCGCATCACTATTCACACTGCTCGCCCCGGTATCGTTATCGGTAAAAAGGGCGAAGATGTAGAGAAGTTACGCGCTGCGATAACTAAGAAAATGGGTGTGCCTGTTCACATCAATATCGAAGAAATTCGCAAGCCTGACTTGGATGCAACTTTGGCTGCGCAGAGTGTTGCGCAACAACTTGAACGCCGTGTCATGTTCCGTCGCGCTATGAAGCGCGCTGTACAGAACGCAATGCGTCAAGGTGCCGAGGGTGTAAAAATTCAAGTTGGCGGCCGCTTAGGCGGTGCAGAGATCGCACGTACCGAATGGTACCGTGAAGGTCGTGTACCTCTTCATACTTTGCGCGCAGATATCGACTACGCAACTGCAGAAGCAGCCACTACTTACGGCATCATTGGTGTCAAAGTGTGGATCTTCAAAGGCGAAGTCATTGGTGGTGTCGAGGAAGTCGAGACCAATCAAAAGAAAAAGAGCTCAAGATAAGGGGTACGCAAAATGTTACAACCTAAGCGTACGAAATTTCGTAAGCAGCAAAAAGGCCGTAACCGCGGCTTAGCCCAGCGCGGCTCTAAAGTGAGTTTTGGTGAGTACGGCTTGAAAGCTACCGGTCGCGGTCGCATTACAGCCCGTCAAATCGAAGCAGCTCGTCGTGCTATGACTCGTCACATTAAGCGTGGCGGTAAAATTTGGATACGAGTGTTTCCTGATAAGCCAATTACTCAAAAGCCTTTAGAAGTTCGTCAAGGTAAAGGTAAGGGTAACGTTGAATACTGGGTTTGCCAGATTCAACCAGGTAAAGTTCTTTATGAAATGGAAGGTGTTTCTGAAGAGCTGGCACGAGAAGCTTTTGCCTTAGCGGCAGCCAAGCTTCCTGTGGAAACAACGTTTGTTAAGCGATCGGTGATGTAATGAAAGCGCAAGAACTCCGCGAAAAATCAGTCGAAGAGTTGAACAACGAATTGCTCGCTCAATTACAAGAACAGTTCAAGCTTCGCATGCAAGCGTCTACGGGTCAGTTGACGCAAACTCACTTGGTTAAACAAGTGCGTCGCAATATTGCCCGTATTAAAACTTTGCTCGCAGAAAAGGCAGGTAAATAAGATGTCTGAGAAAAAACTTGTTCGTACCCTAACCGGAAAAGTTGTCAGCGACAAAATGGATAAGTCTATAACGGTACTTATTGAGCGTCGTGTTAAGCATCCTATTTACGGCAAATACGTCAGTAAATCATCAAAAGTCAAGGCTCATGATGAAAATAATGAGTGCAACACTGGTGATTTGGTAACGATTGCAGAATCGCGTCCACTATCTAAGACTAAAAACTGGTCTTTGGTTAAAGTGGAAGAGCGCGCTGCGGCGATCTAACCGCCATTGGAGCTTTGGAGATAAAAGATGATTCAAACGCAAACATACCTTGATGTGGCGGATAACAGTGGTGCACGTCGTGTGATGTGTATCAAGGTGCTAGGCGGCTCTCACCGTCGTTATGCTGCAGTAGGTGACATTATTAAAGTAACCGTTAAGGAAGCAATTCCCCGCGGTAAAGTGAAAAAAGGCCAAGTAATGAATGCTGTGGTTGTGCGCACCAAAAAAGGTGTTCGTCGCAACGATGGCTCTATCATTCGCTTCGATGACAATGCAGCAGTATTACTGAATGCTCAAGATGCGCCCGTAGGTACGCGTATTTTTGGACCAGTAACTCGCGAGTTGCGCAGCGAAAAATTCATGAAGATTATTTCTTTGGCGCCCGAAGTGCTTTAAGCACGCCGGTATTTAGAGGACGGGTTAATGCGTAAAATTAAACGTGATGACGAAGTGATTGTAATCACCGGTCGCGACAAAGGAAAACGAGGCAAAGTGTCTCGAGTATTTTCTGATGGTCGCTTACTAGTTACCGGTGTGCAAATGATTAAAAAGCACCAAAAGCCAAACCCTCAAGCAGGTATTGCCGGTGGCATTATCGAAAAAGAGGCGCCAATTCAGGAATCTAATGTAGCGATTTTTAATGCCGCTACAGGTAAGGCTGACCGTGTTGGTTTTAAAGTTTTGGACGATAAGCGCAAGATTCGTGTGTTCAAGTCCAATGGCGAGGCGGTAGACGCGTAAGCGCACTGAGAGAATGATGGCCAGGCTACAAGAACGTTATAAAAACGAAATTGCACCTCAGCTCTTCAAAGAGCTGGGTTTGAAAAATGTAATGGAAACGCCAAAGATCACCAAAATCACCATTAACATGGGTGTTGGTGAAGCAGTTGGCGATAAAAAGGTTTTAGATCACGCAGTTAGCGATATGCAAAAAATTGCTGGTCAAAAGCCTGTTGTTACATTGGCGCGTAGATCAATCGCTGGTTTTAAGGTTCGCGAAGGCTGGCCGGTCGGTTGTAAAGTAACTTTACGTGCTGAAAAAATGTACGAATTTTTGGATCGTTTAGTGTCAATTGCGATTCCACGTATTCGTGACTTCCGTGGTATCAGTCCTAAGCAATTTGATGGGCGTGGAAACTTCTCTATGGGTGTTTCTGAGCAAATCATTTTCCCTGAGATTGACTACGACAAGATCGACAAAATGCGCGGTTTGGATATCTGTATTTCCACCACAGCCCGCACTGATGACGAAGGTCGTGCGCTACTTAAAGCGTTCAACTTCCCGTTCAAAGGTTAATAGGAATTGGTGTAGTAAATGGCAAAGAAATCTATGATCGCGCGCGAAGCTAAGCGCGCCAACCTTGTTAAAAAAGATTCAGCAAAACGCGATGCGTTGAAAGCAATCATCTCAAGCGTCGACTCTTCTGAAGAAGAAGTGTGGGAAGCGATGATTAAACTGCAGAAATTGCCACGTGATGGTAGCGCTGCACGCATTCAACGTCGTTGTCGTATCACTGGTCGTCCACATGCGGTTTACCGCAAGTTCGGCTTGTGTCGAAATAAGCTCCGCGAAGCAGCAATGCGCGGTGATGTCCCTGGCTTAGTTAAAGCTAGTTGGTAAGGTTGGTTCTGAGGAGCAATTAACAATGAGCATGCAAGATCCATTAGCTGATATGCTGACTCGCATCCGAAACGCACAAATGGTCGGTAAGACTAGCGTTTCTATGCCTTCATCTAAGCTGAAAAAAAACGTAGCACAAGTTCTTAAAAGCGAAGGCTACATTACTGATTTTGGTGTAAACGACGAGGTGAAAGCCGAGCTAACTATCGAACTTAAGTACTTCGAAGGTAAGCCAGTAATCGCTGAAATCGATCGCGTAAGCCGTCCAGGTTTGCGCTCTTATGCCGGTAAAGGCGCATTGCCTTCGGTTCGTGGTGGCTTAGGCGTAGCGATTGTTACTACCAGTAAAGGTGTAATGACAGATCGCGCAGCCCGTGCTGCAGGTATCGGCGGTGAAGTTCTCTGCACCGTTTTCTAAACGCCGAGATTTAACGGGAATACAGTTATGTCACGTGTTGCAAAAAGCCCAGTGAGCTTGCCTAGCGGTGTTAATGTGACCCTTAGCGGTCAGAACATCAGCGTTAAAGGCAGCCAAGGCACGCTTGAACTAGAAGTTCACAATAGCG
This sequence comes from Marinagarivorans cellulosilyticus, assembly GCF_021655555.1. Classification (NCBI taxonomy): domain Bacteria; kingdom Pseudomonadati; phylum Pseudomonadota; class Gammaproteobacteria; order Cellvibrionales; family Cellvibrionaceae; genus Marinagarivorans; species Marinagarivorans cellulosilyticus. Next base: position 471,791 of record NZ_AP023086.1, read on the forward strand.
TTGAAGTAAAGCAGGAAGATAACGTTTTGACTTTTGCCGCCCGCGATGGTGGTAAAGCGTCTGACGCATTAGCCGGTACTACTCGCGCTTTAGTAAATAATATGGTTACCGGCGTTAGCGCTGGTTTTGAGAAAAAACTTCAGTTAGTCGGTGTTGGTTATCGTGCGAAAGCAACGGGTAGCACCTTAAACCTAACTTTGGGTTTTTCTCACCCTGTTGATTATGAATTGCCAGAAGGTGTAAAGGCCGAAACTCCATCGCAAACTGATATCGTACTGAAAAGTACTGACAAGCAATTGTTAGGTCAGGTCGCAGCTGAGATTCGTGCTTTCCGTCCGCCAGAGCCTTATAAAGGCAAGGGTGTTCGCTACGCCGACGAGCATATTCGTCGTAAAGAAGCTAAGAAGAAGTAGGCATAGGTTATGAGCGATAAAAAAGAAGCACGTCTACGTCGCGCTCGCCGTGCTCGTAGCAAAATCAGTCAGCTAGGTGCGACGCGCTTGAGTATTCATCGTACTCCGCGTCACATTTATGCTCAAATCATTGCCCCTGAAGGCGATCGTATTTTGGCAAGTGCATCGACTGTAGAGAAAGATTTTTCTCTTGATAAAACCGGTAACGCTGATGCTGCAAAAGTTGTTGGTCAACTTGTTGCTGAGCGAGCAAAAGCGGCTGGTATCACCAGTGTAGCTTTTGATCGTAGCGGTTTCCGTTACCATGGTCGTGTTAAGGCGTTAGCCGATGCTGCACGCGAAGCTGGATTGGAGTTCTAATACTATGTCGACTACCGATAAGAAAGATAGCAGCGCCGAAGGCATGCAAGAAAAATTGGTTCAGGTGAACCGCGTTTCGAAAACTGTTAAAGGTGGACGTATCTTCCAGTTTACCGCATTGACTGTTGTTGGTGACGGTAATGGTCGTGTAGGTTACGGCCGTGGTAAAGCACGTGAAGTGCCTATTGCTATTCAAAAAGCAATGGAATCTGCGCGCCGCAATATGATTAGTGTTGAGCTTAATGGCGACACTATTCAATACCCTACCAAAGGTGTTCACAGCTCTTCTAACGTTTACATGCAGCCTGCTTCTGCGGGTACCGGTGTTATTGCTGGTGGCGCAATGCGTGCTGTATTAGAAATCGCGGGTGTACAGAACGTTCTTGCTAAATGCTACGGTTCTACTAACCCTGTAAACGTTGTTCGCGCTACTTTTGAAGCGTTGGGGGCAATGTCTTCTCCAGAGTCTGTTGCAGCTAAGCGCGGCAAGACTGTAGAAGAGATTTTGAATTAATAGAGCGCCTTAGGGCGTTCTAGTACTAATTACGAGTATCTAGCCATGTCTAAGAATACGATCACGGTTACTCAGGTTAAGAGTATTGCCGGTCGATTGAAAGCTCATAAAGCCTGTGTTGCAGGTTTAGGGCTTCGTCGCATAGGTCACACTGTTCAAGTAGAAGACACTCCTTCTGTGCGCGGTATGATCAACAAAGTTAACTACCTACTTAAGGTTGAGGGTTAATCCGATGCGTTTGAATGAATTATCACCAGGCCCAGGCCGCTCACAGAGCGCTAAGCGTGTTGGTCGTGGTATTGGTTCTGGCCTGGGTAAAACCTGTGGTCGTGGCCACAAAGGTCAAAAGTCTCGTTCTGGCGGTCGTGTGCGTCCAGGTTTCGAGGGTGGCCAGATGCCTTTGCAGAAACGTTTACCTAAGTTCGGTTTTTCTAGTCGCGTTAGCTTAATTTCTGCTGAGATTCGTCTTGGTGAGTTAAATAAAGTTGATGGTGATGTTATCGATCTTGATGCGTTGAAGCGTGCCGATCTAGTTAAGCTTAGCGCCAAGCGTGCAAAAGTATTCTTGTCGGGCGAGCTGACTAAAGCTGTAACCTTGAAAGGTTTAGCGGTTACTAAGGGTGCCAAAGCTGCAATTGAAGCTGCTGGTGGCAAAGTAGAAGACTAAGCGAGGTTCCTATGGCAACGCCGGGAAATTTAGCGCTAGGTGGTTCTAAAGGCACAGGCGAGCTTAAAGCTCGTCTGTGGTTTTTGTTTTTAGCCATTGTGGTATACCGAATCGGTACTCATATTCCTGTTCCGGGAATTGATCCACAGCGTGTAGCTGAACTATTCAATCAAAATCAAGGCACCATCTTGGGGATGTTTAACATGTTCTCTGGTGGTGCTTTAGAGCGTATGAGCATTCTAGCGCTGGGTATCATGCCTTATATCTCTGCTTCTATTATCATGCAGATGATGACGGCTGTGACGCCTTCGTTGGAGACGCTTAAAAAAGAGGGTGATGCAGGGCGTCGTAAGATTAGCCAATACACGCGTTACTTGACGCTCGGACTAGCACTTATCCAAGGCTTCATTATGGTCGCTGGGATGGCTGGTTCTGGAATGGCTTACGTAGGCCTAAGTCCTTTTAGCTTCTATTTAGTGGCTGTAAGTTCTCTGGTCACCGGTGCCATGTTTATGATGTGGTTGGGTGAGCAAGTGACTGAACGAGGTATCGGTAACGGTATTTCAATGCTCATTTTTGCTGGTATTGTTGCAGGTTTGCCTAGTGCTATTGGGCAGGCGATTGAAAGTGCACGCCAAGGCGATTTGCACTTCCTATTGCTGCTATTAATCGGTTGCTTTGCTATTGCGATTGTTTGGTTTGTGGTCTTTATGGAGCGAGCACAGCGTCGCATCACAATTAACTACGCTAAGCGCCAAACAGGTCGTCACGGCGGCTACAATCAGCAAACAAGTCACTTGCCATTGAAAATCAACATGGCTGGTGTGATTCCAGTGATCTTTGCGAGTAGCTTATTGTTATTCCCTGCGTCTATTGCGCAGTGGTTTGGGCAGTCGCAAGAAGGTCGCTCTGGTGAAATACTGCAAGAAATTGCTTTGGCTATTGGGCCTGGTCAACCACTAAACTTCGTTATTTTTGGTGCATTGATCATACTCTTCTGTTTTGTTTATACAGCGATGATGTATAATCCGAAGGAAGTTGCTGATAACCTTAAAAAAGGTGGGGCTTATATTCCGGGGATCCGTCCTGGTGAGCAATCAGCAAAGTATATTGATTCAGTATTAACTCGCTTGACCATGGTTGGGGCTGTCTACATCGCTGGTGTAGCTCTTCTTCCACAGTTCTTAGTCGTGTCTGCAGATATCCCATTTTATCTCGGTGGTACATCACTGTTGATTGTGGTCGTGGTTGTTATGGACTTTATGTCTCAAGTGCAATCTCACCTCATGAGTCACCAGTATGAGTCTGTGCTGAAAAAAGCAAATTTGAAAAACTACGGCCGCTAAGTTAGCGGCTAATTTCGGTGAGGTTAATTCGATGAAAGTTCGTGCATCTGTTAAAAAAATCTGCCGTAACTGTAAGATTGTTCGTCGTAGTGGTGTTGTACGCGTAATCTGTAGTGCGGAACCCCGTCATAAGCAACGTCAGGGTTAAGTATTAAGCGGCTTGCCGCTTTCGTTGCTCAGCAATGAGCAACACAACTGGGGGTACTAACTGTCGTTAATCATTCGGTTAGCTATTGAATTCCAGCAACAATGCCGTTATTCTTCCGCGCCTTTGGCCCCGAGGTTATCCTCGGGGCCTTGCGTTTGTAACGTGTAAGGGTTGCTGTTAGTACCGCAACATAATGAAATATTGGAGTATCTAGATGGCTCGTATTGCTGGTGTCAACATACCAGATCACAAACATGCCGTAATCTCTTTAACTTACGTCTACGGCGTAGGTACTACTTCAGCCAAGAAGGTTTGTGCTGATGCTGGTATTGAAGAGAGTGCAAAAATTGGCGACTTAACTGAAGAGCAACTTGAGTTGTTGCGTACTGAAGTGGCTAAATTAACGGTTGAAGGTGACCTTCGTCGTGAAGTGTCAATGAACATCAAACGTTTAATGGATTTAGGTTGTTACCGTGGTTTGCGCCACCGTCGTAATCTGCCATTGCGTGGTCAGCGCACTAAAACAAATGCGCGTACCCGTAAAGGTCCACGTAAGCCCATTAAGAAGTAATAGCCAGTTAAGTTGAGGATCCATTGCTATGGCCAAGCCAGGTAATAAAAGCACTCAGCGCAAAAAGGTCAAAAAGACAGTAGTCGATGGCATTGCGCATATTCACGCATCGTTTAATAACACGATCGTAACAATCACAGACCGTCAAGGTAATGCTCTTTCGTGGGCAACTGCCGGTGGTTCTGGTTTCCGTGGTTCACGTAAAAGTACTCCGTTCGCTGCGCAGGTTGCTGCAGAGCGCGCGGGTCAAGCGGCGTTGGATTATGGTTTGAAAAATTTAGATGTTGAAGTTAAGGGCCCAGGTCCTGGTCGTGAATCGGCCGTTCGTGCACTTAACAATGTTGGTTACAAAATTACCAACATTACCGATGTGACACCCATTCCACACAATGGTTGTCGCCCGCCCAAGAAACGTCGCGTATAGGAGTTTAATCAGTTATGGCTCGTTATGTAGGACCTACCTGTAAACTGGCGCGTCGCGAAGGAACTGATTTGTTCCTAAAAAGCGGAGCGCGCCCATTAGAATCAAAATGTAAACATGAAACTGCACCTGGCCAGCACGGCCAACGTCGTGGTCGTTTGTCTGACTACGGTGTACAGTTACGTGAAAAACAAAAAGTTCGTCGTACTTACGGTGTACTTGAGAAACAATTCCGAGGCTACTATAAAGAAGCTGCACGTCGTAAAGGCGCTACAGGTGAGAACCTTTTGCAAATTCTTGAGTGTCGCTTGGATAACGTTGTGTACCGTATGGGCTTTGGCTCTACGCGTGCTGAATCTCGCCAGTTGGTTTCTCACAAAGCTATTCTTGTTAATGGCACTGTTGTCAATATTGCTTCGTTCCAAGTGAATGTAGGTGATGTTGTTGCTGTTCGTGAAAAGTCTAAAAACCAATTGCGAATCCAAAACTCAATGGGCATTGCTGCACAGCGTGCTGATGTTGAGTGGGTTGATGTTAACACTGACAAGAAAGAAGGTGTTTTCAAGCGTGTACCAGATCGTGCTGATCTACCCGCTGACATCAACGAGAACCTCATTGTAGAGCTTTACTCTAAGTAAGGCCTCCAACTAACCGCTAACAGGTGAAACTATGCAGACAGCTGTGAATGAATTTTTGACCCCGCGTCACATTGACGTCACCGAAGTATCTCCTAATCGAGCTAAGGTAGTTTTGGAGCCGCTTGAGCGAGGTTTTGGTCATACTTTAGGTAACGCATTGCGTCGTATCTTGCTGTCTTCAATGCCGGGTTGCGCAATTACTGAAGTGGAAATTGAAGGCGTTCAGCACGAATACAGTGCAGTTGAGGGAGTGCAAGAAGATGTGATTGAAATCTTGCTTAACCTCAAGAACGTCGCATTGACACTGGAAGGTAAAGATAGCGTTACTTTAAGCTTATCTAAAAAAGGTCCTGGCGTTGTAACCGCTGGTGATATTCAAGTTGATCAGAGTGTTGAGATTAAAAACCCTGATCTAGTCATTGCCAATATTACTGGAGATGTTAGCTTGAATATGCAGTTGATCGTTGCTCGTGGTCGTGGTTATCAGCCTGCTGATGCCCGCGTTGTTGACGAAGAAGAAAACCGTACTATTGGTCGTCTTCAATTGGATGCATCTTACAGCCCCGTTCGCCGTTTGGCTTACTCGGTTGAGAGTGCTCGTGTTGAGCAGCGTACAGACCTAGATAAGTTGGTATTGGATCTGGAGACTAATGGTACCTTAGATCCAGAAGAAGCTATTCGTCGTGCTGCCACTATCCTTCAGCAACAGTTAGCGGTATTCGTTGACCTTGAAGGTGAAAAAGAAGCTGAGCCAGAGAAGAAGGAAGATCAAATTGATCCTGTTCTTCTTCGCCCAGTAGATGATCTTGAGCTTACTGTTCGTTCTGCGAACTGCTTGAAAGCTGAGAACATTTACTACATTGGTGATTTGATTCAACGTACAGAAGTTGAGTTGTTGAAAACGCCAAACTTGGGTAAAAAATCTCTTACTGAGATTAAAGATGTGCTCGCATCTCGTGGCTTGTCATTAGGTATGCGCTTAGAAAACTGGCCACCAGCCAGCTTGCGTACCGGCGACTAATTAATTGAGCGGGCTCTAACGAGCCCCAGTAACGTTTGCTGAGAAGCAAAAAGAAGGGTTTAAGTTATGCGTCATCGTTTAAGTGGCCGAAAATTAAATCGGAACAGCTCGCATCGTAAAGCGATGTTCAAAAACATGATAGCTTCTCTAGTAGAGCATGAAGCTATCAAAACTACCTTACCTAAAGCTAAAGAGCTTCGTCGTTTTGCCGAGCCTTTAATTACTTTGAGTAAAGTAGACTCTGTTGCTAACCGTCGTTTGGCGTTTGATCGTCTACGTAGTAAGTCAGCAGTAGGTAAACTGTTTAATGAGCTAGGTCCTCGCTACGAGGCTCGTCCTGGTGGTTATATCCGCATCTTAAAATGTGGATACCGCACCGGTGATAAAGCGCCAATGGCGTTTGTTGAGTTAGTAGATCGCCCAGTAGTGGGCGAAGTTGTTGAAAGCGCTGAAGCTGAATAAGCTAAAGCGTTGTGAAAAACCGGGCATTGCCCGGTTTTTTTTCGTCTGAAGAATACATAATGGGTGCCGGTTTAGCCTGTTTCTGGCGCGCTTTGGTTGATAATTGTACGGTGATTGCCGTAACGCAAATTTATCTGCCATTGTTTTGTTTGTGAGTGGCATATACAGTGCAAACAACTTAACATTCACGAACCTCTATCCTTTTAAACGGGCTGATAATACGCTATGGAAACCCTCGATCAGTTATTGTATTGGCGCGGAATTGCTTCGGATTACTTTAACTATAAGGGGGAGAAGGTCCAAGTCTCTCTTGAGAATCGAAAAGCCTTACTGCGAGCAATGGCGGTAGACCCTGATGATGCTGAAAAGGTCGCTGAAGCCGCATATCAGCTAGACGTAGCGCCTTGGACAGAATGGGTTCAGGCGTTTCAAATTGTCGAAAAGCACAAAGAATGTTGCTTCTTTGTAAACGCGGCACCTGAAGATCTCGATCAGTGTTTAACTTATGTCATTACCCTGGAAGATGGCTCCATTCAGCAAGGCGAATTCACACCAAGCACACAGCCCGAAGTGGGTGATTACGTTTACGAAGGCGTTCGTTTTTCGCGCCGCGTGATCATGTGTGGTGCACTGCCCTTGGGCTATCATGCCTTGGAGGTTACAGGTACCAACCGTAAGAGTGCTGGGCAAATTGCAGTTGTGCCTGAAAAAGCCTACGTACCCGGCGAGCTAGATGCCGGCAAGAAGGTATGGGGCGTCATTGTTCAGCTCTATACGCTAAGGTCTTCTCGTAATTGGGGGATTGGTGATCTCACAGATCTAAAGGCTTTGGTTGAACACACAGCCAAGGTTGGTGCAAGTATTGTTGGCCTAAATCCTTTACACGCTTTGTGCACGCCAAATGAACATCACTGCAGCCCCTATAGCCCATCAGATAGGCGCTTTATTGAACCCTTGTACATTGATCCCGAACAACTGGAAGAGTTTTCTCCAGATTTACTGCCGTCGTTAGAAGCCTTTAGTGAATTACGAGGCGGGACGCAGGTAAATTACAAGCGTGTATATGAGGTGAAATTCAGCGTATTCACTGAGCTTTTCAAGCGCTTTCAACAGCAGCACCTCGCTTTGAATACCCCAAGGGCAAAGGCGTTTTCACGCTATGTAACCAAAGGTGCTGAGGCATTACACGGTTACTGTGTTTACCAAGTAATGCGTGATGCGGGTGTGCACGAGTTTGATGAAAACGCATTGGAATTAAGCGCAGAGCAACAAGAAAAAATAGATTTTTACGCTTACTTACAATGGTCTGCTCAAGTTCAAATGGCCGAATGCCAAGATGCAGCAGAAGATGCGGGTATGACAGTCGGCTTGATGAGAGATTTGGCTGTTGGGGCCGATGGCGGTGGTGCTGAAGTCAGTTCAACTGGAGATTTATTTTGTAAGCAGGCGTCAGTAGGTGCACCACCAGATCCGCTAGCGGAAAAAGGTCAAAATTGGGGCCTGCCGCCGATGGACCCTGCATTAATGCGGGCATCTAAGTTTGAACATTTTATTACATTGCTGCGCACCAACATGGCTAACTGCGGCGCTTTGCGTATTGATCATGCTATGGCTTTAATGCGCCTTTGGTGGTGCCCTCCGGGTCACACGGCTGATTACGGTGCTTATATTTATTACCCGTTTCCTGAAATGCTTGGGCTTTTGAAATTAGAAAGTATCAGAAATCGCTGTATGGTGATTGGCGAAGATATGGGCGTGGTACCAGACGAGTTTCGCGAAGCGATAATTGGCGGCGCGGTATTTACCAATAAATTATTTTACTTCGAGCGAGAGCATGACGGCCGATTTAAGGCGCCTGAAAACTACATGCCTCGTGCGCTGGCCATGCTAACCAATCACGATGTGCCAACGCTAACAAGCTGGTGGTCCAGTACTGATATCGCATTACGCAGCGAATTAGATTTACTTGATGATGCGGTGCCGGTTGGCGAGGTTTATGCCGAGCGCATTCGCGATAAGCACCGTTTGCTTGATTGGCTGGAAGGTAGCGGTTTTAACTTAATTGCTTCCCGAGAGGAGCTTATCGAAAAACCATTATCGCGCCAGTTGGCAGCCCAAATTTTAACGTGCGGTGCTAAAGTTGCCTCGCAAATATTTGTGATTCAATTAGAAGATTTAGAGTTAATGGATGCGCCGGTTAATGTACCGGGCACCAGTACGCAATATGCCAACTGGCAGCGCAAGCTTGCAGATAATCTCGACGATGTATTTGCCGACCCAGATATTCAGGCGGTAATGGCGAGTATTACTAAAGAGCGAAATCAATAATAAAGCCTGCTAGGCACATGATAATAACTTGGGGGAAACGTGGAAGTAACAATAGCGATGATATCGGCAGCTGAATTGGATTCAGTTGTTCACGCCTATCACGGCAATATATTTGCGGTGTTAGGGCCGCACCAAATGCACAATGGTAATTATGCAGTACGCACGTTTTTGCCCGAAGCCAGTAAAGTCATCGTTGTAGATCGCGAAAATCATAGTCATATCCAAGTCTTAAACAAAATTCATCCTGCAGGTGTTTTTGAAGGTGAGGCGAGCTTGCGCTCGCGAAGCCAGTACAAGCTTGAAGTCCATTATGGCGACAACAAAACTATCGTCGAAGATACTTATCGCTTTCCCAGTGACTTAAGCCCCACCGATGTTTACCTTTTTGGTGAAGGCACTCATGAAAAACTCTACCGTTGGCTGGGCGCGCATCTGCGAGAAATTGACGGCGTAAAGGGTACGTTATTTACCGTTTGGGCGCCTAATGCCAAGCGTGTATCTGTAGTGGGTGAATTTAATTTTTGGGATGGTCGCCATCATGTTATGCGCCATCATGCCGCCAGTGGTTTATGGGAATTATTTATTCCTGGTGTAGAGGCGGACACTCTCTATAAATACGAAATTCTGAGTCAGAGCCACGGAGTGCTACCGCTCAAAGCCGACCCTATGGGCTTTGCCGCTCAGCACCCGCCAGAAACAGCCTCAAAAGTTATGGCTCCTAGCGATTTTTCTTGGTCCGACGAGCAGTGGCTAGCGCGCAAAGTAGAGCAAGGGCACCGTGACCAAGCGGTGTCTATTTATGAGGTACATCTGGGCTCTTGGAAGCGCAGAGGCCAGCAAGGTGAAGACTACTTAACCTATTTAGAGCTGGCTGATGAGTTAATTCCTTATGTGCAGACTTTAGGCTTTACCCATATTCAATTAATGCCAATTAGTGAATTCCCTTTTGATGGTTCTTGGGGCTACCAGCCAGTGGGCCTGTATGCGCCAACGAGTCGTTTTGGCTCGCCGGATCAGTTCCGTGAATTTATTAATCGCTGCCACTTGGCGGGCATCGGAGTGTTAATCGACTGGGTGCCTGGGCACTTTCCATCTGATGGTCATGGGCTAGCCTTTTTTGATGGCTCACCGCTATACGAGCATGCAGATCCACGCCAAGGCTTTCACCCTGATTGGAATACCTATATTTACAACTATGGACGTTGTGAGGTTGCCAACTTCCTTTTTAGTAATGCCTTGTACTGGTTCGATGAATTTCATATTGATGGCCTACGCGTTGATGCCGTGGCCTCGATGTTGTATTTGGACTACAGCCGCGAAGCGGATGACTGGGTGCCTAATGTTCATGGTGGTCGTGAGAATCTAGAGGCCATTGCTTTATTGAAACGGGTTAACCAAAAAGTGTACGAGCATTACCCAAATGCCATGATGGTCGCTGAGGAGTCAACGGCTTGGCCGGGTGTATCGCACCCTGTTTATGCCGGCGGTTTAGGCTTTGGCTATAAATGGAATATGGGTTGGATGAATGACAGCCTTCGTTATATGAGCAACGACCCCATACACCGGCGTTACCATCATCACGACATGACATTTAGCTTGTTATATGCCTTTAATGAGAATTTCATGCTGCCGTTAAGTCATGATGAGGTTGTTCATGGCAAGGGCTCGTTACTCGATAAAATGCCTGGGGATGCATGGCAGAAATTTGCTAACCTGCGCGCTTATTATGGCTTTATGTGGGCGCACCCAGGCAAAAAGCTACTGTTTATGGGCTGTGAATTTGCGCAAGGACGCGAGTGGGACCACAACAGTTCGCTCGATTGGCATTTATTGGATGAGACCCATTGGCACGGCGGTGTGCAAAAGCTGGTGGAGGATTTAAATCATCTGTATAGCAGTACACCTGCGCTTTACTACGATGACTGCGAAGCGCGTGGTTTTGAGTGGTTAGATGCCGACGATAACGGCGCATCCGTATTTGCTTTTGCGCGTAAGGCGCATAATGATTTTGTGGTGGTTGTTAGCAATATGACACCCGTGCTTCGCGAAGGCTACCGTTTGGGTGTTCCTAAGTTGGGCTTCTACAAAGAACGACTAAATACTGATGCTGGTATTTATGGTGGCAGTGAAAAAGGTAATGCCGGTGGTGTTAACGCTGAAGCTGTTTCGTCTCACGGTCGAGAAAATTCAATCACAATAACGTTGCCGCCACTCGCGACGGTCGTTTTTGAGTGGAAGCCAGAGTAAGGGGTTGCATTATAATGAGCAAAACTGCTGATCGTTACGAGCTAGAACTCGGTAAGCCTTACCCGTTGGGCGCTACAGCTGCGAGTGACGGAGTGAATTTTGCGATTTTTTCTGCGCAAGCAAAAAAAGTTGAGCTTTGTTTGTTCTCGGTTGATGGTAAAGAAGAGCTTCAACGCATTGAGCTGCTAGATTGCACAGATCATGTTTGGCATACATTTTTGCGAGGTGCGCGGGCGGGCCTTGTGTATGCCTACCGTATTGATGGCGATTACAAACCCAAAGAAGGTTTACGTTTTAATGCCAATAAATTACTGGTAGATCCTTATGCAAAATCTCTAGTAGGAGAATTTGTTTGGTCTGACGCTCATTATTCCTACATCCCCGGTGATGCTGACGCAGATCTTAGCTTTTCTAAATTAGACAACGCCGCTTTTATGCCCAAAGCGGTAGTGGTAGCGCCCTCTGCGCCGCCGACACCTTTAGCTGAGCCCATTGCTTGGGAAGACACCATTATTTATGAGACCCATGTAAAAGGGTTTACCCACTTGCAGCGCCGCTTACCGCCTGCGCTGCGTGGTAAATATTTAGGCTTTGGTCACCCAGATGTTATTAGTTATTTAAAAGACCTTGGCATTACTAGCGTCGAGTTTTTACCCGTCCATGGTTTTATTCACGACCAGTTTGTAGAAGATAAAGGGCTTAAAAATTACTGGGGCTACAACAGCCTGAATTTTTTTCTTCCTCATGGCGAGTATGCCAATGACGACGCCGTGGCCGAATTTAAACAAATGGTTTCGGCCTTGCACGAAGCAGGGATAGAAGTATTACTGGATGTAGTCTACAACCATACCGGTGAAGGTAACCAGCTAGGGCCAACCTACTCTTTCAGGGGGGTAGATAACGCGAGTTATTATGGTTTAGAAGCAGATCGACGTTTTTATATTAATGATACCGGCTGCGGCAATACGGTTAATATTAACAACCCTCGCGTGTTGCAGCTGGTAATGGATAGCTTGCGCTATTGGGTTACCGAAATGGGCGTGGATGGTTTTCGCTTTGACTTAGCCAGCGTGTTGGGTCGCGAACCCCATGGTTTTGATCCTCATTCAGGTTTTTTTGATGCAGTTCGACAAGACCCGACCTTAGCTGGTGTAAAACTGATTGCCGAACCTTGGGATATTGGCCCTGGAGGTTATCAGTTGGGTAATTACCCTGCAGGCTGGGGCGAGTGGAATGATAAATACCGCGATGTTGTCCGCCGCTTTTGGCGTGGTGATAGCGGCATGCTCCCCGATTTCGCTAAGCGCATTCACGGCTCTAGCGACCTATTTGAGGCCGGCGGGCGCAGGCCATCTGCCAGTGTGAACTTTGTGGCTAGTCACGATGGTTTTACCACGGCTGACCTTGTGAGTTATAACCAGCGTCATAATCTTGCCAACAAAGAAGATAATAATGACGGCCATAAAGGCAACTTTAGCCACAACCACGGTGTAGAAGGGCCTACGGCCGATGCTGCGATTGTTGAAATTCGAAACCGACAAAAGCGCAATTTATTGGCGACATCACTGCTTAGCCAAGGTACGCCTATGTTGCTTGGTGGTGATGAATTAGGCCGCAGCCAAAAAGGTAACAACAATGCATATTGCCAAGATAGCGAAATAAGTTGGTTTAATTGGGCGGAGCTAACGCTTGATGATTGGACATTAAAAAACTTTGTGAGACAGGTTATTAAGCTGAGGCAGAGCGTATCGCTATTACGTAACCCTCGTTATATTCATAACCCTGGTGAAGATGAAGCGCAAAACCTTAATATTGTTTGGTTAAACCGTGATGGTGAGCCAATGCAAGAGTGTGATTGGCACGAGCAAGATAATCACAGCTTGGGTTGGATGCTGGAATCAACCGAGCCTGTGCACGAGTGTGTACTTACGCTATTTAACGCCGATAGCCGCAAGCAGTCATTTGGTTTGCCCAAAGGTTGGGAATGGGAATTAAAGCTTGATACCTCAAAGCCAAATGGCCAGCCACACACCTTAATGGCGAGTGTTGATAGTGTCACGTTAGAAGATAAAAGCTTAATGGTTTTTATTGGTGTTGATAATTCTCTTGTGTAATTAATAAGTAAATAACTGATGTAACTAATAAGTAGCATGCAGTGGTTCGGCATGTTTTTTCCTCTTTAATTGTTAAGGGCAAAAAATGAAAAAGGATGACGACAATCCAACTCTCGGTAACAGCGGTATGCACTTGGCGGATGATTTACAGCGGCATTACAACTTTACACTGGGGCGGGTTGATAGCCATGTGCAGCCGCAATATCTCCTCAAGGCCTTATCTTTTGCCGTAAGAGATCGCCTAATGGAGCGTTGGCGTCTATCACGCGAGGCTGAAACAAATAAAAAAACCAAACGGGTTTATTATTTGTCTCTCGAATTCCTATTGGGTAGAAGTTTATCTAACGCGGTTAAAAATTTAGGGCTCGAAGACAGTACAGAAAAAGCCTTGCATAACTATGGATGCACGTTAGAAGAACTGGAAACCTCTGAAATTGACGCCGGCTTGGGCAATGGTGGCTTGGGTCGTTTGGCTGCATGCTTTTTAGATAGCTGTGCGACTTTAGATTATCCGGTGATGGGCTATGGCATTCGTTATGAATATGGCATGTTTCAACAGCGCATAGAGCAAGGTCGCCAGGTTGAGTGCCCCGACCACTGGCTGCGTGACGGCAACCCTTGGGAGCTTGAACGCCCAGATCATCGCCGACGTATTAAGTTTTATGGCCGCACCGATCACTACACTAATGATGTTGGTAAACAATGTGCTCGTTGGGTTGATACCAGCGATGTTTATGCTTTGGCGTACGATATGCCAATTCCTGGTTATGATACTCAAACCGTGAATACCCTGCGCCTGTGGAAAGCTACCGCGACGGACGAGTTTAATCTCGGCTCTTCTCCGCTTTAGTGAGGTGATCTAGTGGCTTCCATAGAACATGGATTGCTCGTCAGGCATCGATGATTGCCTTATTTTTAGCTTGAAGTACTCGGTATCCTTGATGCCTCTTGCTCGCTTGCGAATCATGCCAATGCTGACATTGCCGGCTTCAATTCTGGCGCTAGTCAGCCCGTGTTTTCCGTAGTTACAAATGCCTACGCTATGCTTCCTTAGTGACTTTGCAAATTTCTTGAGATAGAGCATATTCGTCTGTTCCGCGATGTCGCACCACTGCTCCAATGCATTCATCATGGCGTCATAATTCCCTGCATTCCACAAAGCTTGGAGCTGCTCTTTGAGTATATAAAGTGTATTGATATTGGAATTATTTTCGAGCAATGTCTGGAGTTTATTGGCTTGTTTATCATTTAACTTGTCGGCATTTTTTAACAACAGGTAGTGGGTACCTTTAAGCTGCTCTTTGCCTGCGCGATCCGCCTTTCTGAACTCGATCCTACGCTGATTGCTCATGGCTTTACTGTAGTTTTGCATCACATGAAACCGATCGAAAACAATGTCAGCATTAGGCAAGCATTCGCGTACCGATTTTTGATAGGCTGGCCCCATATCCATGGCTACCGCCTCTATGTTTTCAGCGGTTTGTGCTGGTAAGCGCTTTAGAAACGCTGTCAACACCTCGGCTTTACGGCCTGTCTCAACGCCAATTAAATGACCGGATTCCATGTCATAAATCACCGTCATATAATCATGGCCTTTGGCTCTAGCGACTTCATCGACCCCAAGATATTTTAAGTCAATTAATTTTTCAGGATTAAGTGCAGGCAACGTTTTCTCTAGGTGAAATTTATCCATATTTTTCACCGTTTCCCATCGTAGCTTTAGGTGCCGACTGACCGTGCTGATACTCATATGGCGACACAATCCGCTCACCAACTGGCAAAATCTTTGAGTATAGCGATTGCCTGTATCGACAAATTCGCAAGCCTCCATTAGACGCCTACCGCAAGTCGTCACAACTTGAGCGAGCTCAACTTCCAAATAGCACTCGAAGCCACACAAAGGGACATCACGGATCGTTCTGCGCAAGTATCGGTTGATGTTGGCCGCCTCATTACTTGACGGGTCAATCGCTCTATAACGACGGTCTCGCTTGCAGTGTATAGTCAATCTTTGCAGGGCCAAGTCATGCTGAACTTGTTTGACACGCTGACCAGGAAGGCTCAAAATTTTGCTGGAGATGTTAAGGCTCATATATTCGTTTAAGTGTAGTGGCGTGAGAACCTTACATTTCAACGGATATGGCGGGTCTTAGCATCTCTTTTCATCGCACTAAAGCGGAGAAGAGCCTTAATCTCAACGAATTTAACGCTGGAGATTACGCAGAAGCTGTTGCCGCTAAAAATTTAGCGGAACAAATTACCATGGTGCTGTACCCCAACGACGCAAGTGAGAACGGTAAGGAGCTTCGGTTGCGCCAGCAGTACTTTTTAGCCTCGGCCAGCTTGCAGGATGTTATTGAGCAATATCTCGAGCATATTGATACTGACTTTTCGTCTTTTGCGGAAAAAAACTGCTTCCAGTTAAACGACACCCACCCGACATTGGCCATTGCCGAGTTAATGCGGTTATTGCTTGATGAACATAAATTGCCTTGGGATGATGCTTGGCGGATTACCCAAAAAACCATGGCGTATACTAACCATACCCTTTTACCAGAGGCGCTTGAGCGCTGGCCGTTGCGTTTGTTTGGCGAGTTACTTCCTCGCTTGCTTGATATTATTTATGAAATTAACGCGCGCTTTTTAGCATTAATTTCTCAGCGTTGGCCTGGCGATACCGAGCGCCAGCGACGGATGTCATTAATTGAAGAAGGGCCGGAGCCGATGGTACGTATGGCGTACCTCGGTATTGTGGGGAGCTTTAGTGTGAATGGCGTTGCGGCATTGCATTCGCGCTTACTGGTTGAGGATTTATTCAAAGACTTTTACGAGCTGTGGCCAGAAAAGTTCAATAACAAAACCAACGGTGTAACGCCTAGGCGTTGGCTGTCCCATTGCAATCCAACCTTGGCGCAGCATATTACGCAGGCTATTGGATCTGGATGGAAAAAAGACCTTGGTGAGCTAGCACGACTTAAAGAGTATGCGGGTGATAAGGCCTTTGCCGATGAGTGGCACCAAATTAAATACGACAACAAAGTCCGTTTAGCTCAGTTGGTGGAAGATTCAACCCAAACTATCTTCAATCCCGACAGCCTTTTTGATGTGCAAGTAAAACGTATACACGAATACAAGCGGCAACTGCTCAATATCATGCATGTGATTCATTTATACGACCGTATATCTCGAGGTGATGTTGATGGCTTGGAACCGCGCCGCGTACTTATTGGCGGCAAGGCCGCGCCGGGTTATTTTTTGGCTAAGCGCATTATTAAATTGATTAATAATGTGGCGGCTGTAGTGAATTCAGATCCAGCGGTATCGCATTTGCTACAAGTGGTGTTTTTACCGAACTATTGCGTTTCTGCAATGGAAATTATTACCCCAGGAACCGATTTATCTGAGCAAATATCTACCGCTGGCAAAGAGGCCTCGGGTACCGGTAATATGAAGTTCATGATGAATGGCGCTTTGACTATCGGCACTTATGATGGCGCTAATATTGAAATATTAGAAGCCGTAGGCGCCGATAACTTCTTCCTATTTGGCTTAAAGGTCGAGGATATTCCTGCGCACCGTTTTCGGTATAGCCCAAATAATATTATTGAAGCCGATGCCGATTTATCACGCGTTATGCAGTTGCTCGAGTGCGGGCACTTTAGTTTGTTTGAGCCCAGTTTATTTGACCCTATAGTGCAAACCATCCGGAATCCCAATGACCCTTGGATGGTAGCTGCTGACTTCCGTAGTTACGTTGATGAACAACAGCGGGCTATTAGTTGTTATCAAGATAAAGCCAGTTGGGTTCGAAAAAGTATTTTAAATACTGCGGCAAGTGGCCGGTTCTCGAGTGACCGCACCATTGCCGAATACGCGAAAGATATTTGGACGTTGTAACGCAGCGGATGATATAAGATTTTTTGAAACGTTTTAATTTGGAGTGAGTATGGAACATCCTAACCCGCGCTATGTGAGTCGTTTAACGAAAGACACGCTCGCGCTTGTGTTGGCCGGCGGCCGTGGTAGCCGTTTGTATGAATTAACCGATTGGCGTGCCAAACCTGCCCTGTATTTTGGTGGCAAGTTCCGTATCATCGATTTTCCCTTGTCTAACTGTGTAAATTCCGGCATTCGGAAAATCGGTGTATTAACGCAATATAAAGCGCACTCGCTCATCCGTCATATTCAGGTTGGGTGGAGCCACTTTAAGCGTGAGCTTGGTGAGTATGTGGATGTTTTACCGGCTTCCCAGCGCAACTCGCCCAACTGGTACCAAGGTACTGCTGATGCACTTTATCAAAATACCGATATTATCCGCGCGTCGGGTTGTAAGTATGTGATGGTATTATCTGGTGACCATGTTTACCAAATGGATTATGGCAACATGCTGGCTTACCACGTTGAAAACGAAGCAAAATTAACAGTTTCTTGTATTGAATTCCCCATCGAAGAAGCCGCTGGTGCATTTGGGGTCATGTCTGTTGATAAGAGCGACCGAGTTTTAGGTTTTGAAGAAAAGCCTGAAAAACCGACGCCTATCCCCGGTGACGAAACCCAATGCTTGGCCTCAATGGGCAACTACATCTTTGACACAGAATTTTTGCTGGACATCCTAGAAAAAGATTCCACCCAAGAAAACTCAGAGCACGATTTTGGCAAGGATATTATTCCTTCTATTATCGATAGCGCCGACGTATTTGCTTACCGCTTTAGGGACGAGGATGGCAACCGCGCCTATTGGCGCGACGTAGGTACGCTAGATGCGTTTTGGGCGGCCAATATGGAGTTAATATCACCAACCCCTTCACTAAACCTTTACGATCATCAGTGGCCAATATGGACCTATCAAACGCAATTGCCACCGGCTAAATTTGTTTTTGATGATGAAGATCGCCGTGGTTACGCTGTCGATTCCATGGTCAGTGGTGGTTGTATTATTTCTGGTGGTAAATTAAGAAAGTCTTTATTGTTTTCTGATGTGCGCGTGCACTCATATGCCGAAATCGAGGAGTCTGTGATTCTTCCTGAGGTAGAAATTCATCGCAGCGCTAAAATCAAAAAGGCTATTATTGATCGCCAATGTGTGATTCCAGAGGGCATGGAAATTGGCTACGATCACGAAAAGGACCGCGCAAACGGTTTTAGAGTTACCTCTAAAGGCGTTGTGTTGGTGACGCCCGAAATGCTTGGGCAACGCGGTGGTGCTAAACCGCAAGTTTAAAGCTGTTGGATAAAGCATAAAAAAGCCCGCAAGTGCGGGCTTTTTTATGCTTTGAATTCAAGCTTAAAGTGCTCAGCTAATTATTTTATTAATTGATAGCGGCTGCTGAGCTGTTCAATAATTTCGGCTTTAGGGTTTTCTGGTAAATTAGTTTTTCGGCCTGTAATTTTTTGAGCAATATCTAAGTAAGTATTGGAAACATCCATTATCGCTTGCTGTGGCAATAGATTATTTTGGGCCAATAGCTGCCGTTCTGGCATGCGATCTTTATTTAATAAAATATCGGGGTCATCAAACTTGTTTAGCAAAAACTGCCTAAATGCTTCTTTACTTTGCTCTTCAATTTTACCTTCTCGGTAACTGCTGCCCGTCCATATACGTGAAGAATCGGGCGTGCCGACTTCATCCATATAAATCAATTCGTCTTCGCCTTGTGCGTTTTTCACGTAGCCAAACTCAAATTTTGTATCCACAAATATTTGATCAAGAGCCGCCATTTTTTGGCTAATGACGTTAAAGCCTTCTTTAAGTAGAGTTTCGTAACGGGGAATGTCGGCCAGTGTTTTAAAGTTAAAGGCGGCATAGTTATCGACAATGTTCTGCCGAGTGATATTGACATCATCCGCTTCAGGAACCCCAGCAATACCTTTAAGAATGCCTTTAGTTGATGGCGTTATGAGTAGCTCGGGTAGTTTTTGATCTTTACTTAAACCTTCGGGTAGGGTTATGCCGCAAAAGTTGCGCTCGCCTTTTGCGTAGGCTCGCCACATGCTGCCGGTGATGTATTGCCGGCAAATGGCTTCAATCATCACCGGTTTTGCCTGCTGCACAATCCAAACAAACGGGTGAGGGATATCTACAATGTGGCTATTGGCCAAGCCTTGTTGTTTGAATTCACTAAACCAGTAGTTGGCGATGCTGTTTAACGCCGCGCCCTTGCCTGGTACTCCCGCTAGGCCACCTTCTCCTTGCCAAATGCAGTCGAATGCGGAAATACGATCGCTAATGACCATTATCGCCAGCGGCGTCTCAGCGGGTATTGCGTAACCTTGCTGCTCGATTAAGCGCCGGCTATCGCTACTGTTGAGCCAATATACCGAGCGTACTTTGCCGCTATGCACCGGGCGAGAGGTTTTAATGGGGAGATCGTTATTAACGGCTAATACTTGAGAGGCAACAGACATAGTAAACCCAGCTACAAAGGTAGGAATCAATCGGGTGGAATTTAGGCGCGATGATACCAGTTGCCTCGGCAATCAACAATTTGCCTGAAGCCTTTGTGGTTCAAGCGCGGTAGCAATTTATGCTATGGTTCTGGCCTGTTTTTAAAGCATGAATGACTCTTTGGGAGAGTATGGATCTGTGACTAAACGCATATTGATGGTAGCGGCTGAAAATGATGCACTGCCTAACGCTAAAGTGGGTGGTATTGGTGATGTTGTGCGGGATATCCCATTAGCCCTAGCCGAGCAAGATTGCCACGTGCAGGTGGTACTGCCGGATTACGGTCACTTTGCTGTGATGCCCGGGGCTGAGTTGTGTGGCCAGTATCAACTACGCTTTGCTGGCACTACCGAGCGAGTAGAGCTTTACCGTTTACAATCTACTAGCCATCAGCACCAAAATGTTACCTACTGGGGGCTTGGGCATAGGCGTTTTTCGCCTTGTGGTGACGGCAGTGTGTATTGCAACGATGAAGATAACCGCCCTTTTGCAACCGATGCATCTAAGTACGCCTTTTTTTGCGCCGCAGTAGGGCAGGTTATTGTCAATAATGGCTTTGGCGAGCTGGATGTTGTTCACTTGCACGACTGGCATGCGGCTTTGTTATTAGTGCTGCGTGAATACGACCCAACACTCGCATCGCTTAAAAATATTCACACAACTTATACAATTCACAATTTATCGCTTCAGGGTGTGCGCCCATTTAAAGGCGATGATTCGTCTTTTGAAGCTTGGTTCCCCGAGCTGGATTACAGCCCGCATTTAATTTGTGACACAAGGGCCGTACATTGCCTAAACCCTATGCGTGCAGGTATTAATTTGGCGAATAAAGTGCATGCGGTTTCACCTACTTACGCCACAGAAATTACCCGTAAAAGTGATGTCGGGCAAGGCGTGTATGGCGGAGAAGGCTTAGAAAACGATTTAATCATGGCGCGTGAGCAGGGTCGTTTAGTGGGGATTTTAAATGGTTGTGAATACCCAGAAAATGCCAGCTATACCAAAGTAGCAAAAACACGACTAGCGCCAGCACTCGAAAACGCCTTGTTAGGTTGGGCTTCAAAAAGTACGCAGTTGTTAAGTTGCCACTGGTTGGCCGAAAAGCGCCTGCAACGCTGGGCGACGAAAAAAGATCGGGGCATGCTAATAACATCGGTAGGGCGTATCACCGGGCAAAAGGTGCGCTTGCTTTTTTCTACCCTAGCAGACGGCCAAACGGTATTGCAGCATATTCTTGATGAGCTAGGCGATAAAGGAATGTTTATTTTCCTTGGGTCGGGTAATGAGCAATACCAACGGCAATTATTGGCTTTGGCTGGTGCTAACGCTAATTTTATTTATTTGCAGGGGTATTCCACTGGGGTATCCGATTTGCTTTATAACTCTGGCGATTTATTTTTAATGCCAAGCTCGTTTGAGCCTTGCGGTATTAGCCAAATGTTAGCCATGCGTGCGGGGCAACCTTGCTTGGTGCACAGTGTAGGAGGGTTAAACGATACGGTCGAAGATGGCGTAACCGGTTATTGTTTTAATGGCGCCACCATTATGGAGCAGTCAGAAAACTTAATAGCAACTTTTAAGCGTGCCTTGCAAAACTACAAAAAGCACCCGACAAAACATGCTGCGCTTGCCAAAAAAGCCAGTGCGCAGCGTTTTTTGTGGTCGGCGGCAGCACAAGAATATTTAACTCAGTTATATAGGTAGTATTTATGGCTTCTATGCCAGCGTTAACGCGCAAGGTCGCAGCTTTACTTAATGCTCACGGGTGGGACCTTGAGTATTTTAAGGGCTTTATCCTTGGTTTAGTATGGTTGGATTTATATCGTGAAAATAGTCGTTACGAAGCGTTTCTAGATGTAAAAGAGGGTACCTTGACCAAAGAGGAAAACTTGCTACTGGAGCAATACGCTTCAAAAATTAGCGATGAAATCGAACTGGAGCGCTTTCGTTTCTCTGCGGGTTGTAAGGTGGATGTTAGCGACTTTTCGGCAAACTATACTAAAAACAGCAAGCTTCACCAGTGGGCCAACGGTGTGCATATGGCCTGTCGTATTCTAGAAGTTATGATTGAAGACGGCGATGTCGAGGCTGACGAAACCACAGCTTATTTAATGGAGCGTATTGCTGAAACAGCATATCCTTTTTTAGAAAAAAAATTCGCCAAAGACTTTTTTAGTGAGCTAAACGAACGCCGAATTCCGCCAAGCGAATGCGCAGAATTGCTTGGCCGCTTGCGCAGCGATTTACCTAAGCTCATTCGCGATATTACTTTGTCCTCTCAAATGGTTAACCATATGCCTCCATCGGAAGGTTATGAGGCGCAGGAAGAGGAGTTTCAGGGGCCTATTGGCAATGTTCATAGTTACTTTGCCGGGCTAACAGATCCTTTTGCAATGAATGATCGCATCGATCGCTTGTTACCTGTTGTGATGGAAGGCCCCAAGTCAAACCGTGTTAAACATGTTGAAATATTGCACCAATATGCAGAAAAAGCCTTAGGTGAAGAATGCTTTGAAGAAAACACCGGTATGTTCTGGGGGTTAATTGAAACGCGTACTTACATGCGTGTACTTACAGCCTTAGCCGAAGCTTACAGGACTTCTATGCAACGCGAAAAGGCTGTGGCCTGTTACGAAAAAAGCCTTTTGTTATGTGAGGATGACAACCTTGGCGCGCGCTATTTATTGGCCGACCTTTATATGGAATTGCGACGCGTTGACGATGCGCTTAAATTAATTGATCGCTTCGATTCAGATCAAGGCGCCATGATGCTATTTACCAAAGCGCTAGCATTATTCATGAAGTATAACGACTCCCCTAAAGCGCGCGAGGGGCTTAAAAGCGCTATTAAGAGCAATAGCTATATCGTGCCTTTGTTACTCGATAAAGCGCCTATGCCTAGCGAGCTACCAAGCTATTACAGCCCTGGCGATAAAAGTGAAGCTGCATTGTATGTTGCGGAAAATAGATTGTTATGGCGCAACTCCGTAGGTGCAATGGAGTGGTTGTCTGGGTATCCATTTAAAACGTAAAACCCATAGCGAGGATGCAGCATGAAAGTATTGATACAGCGTGTAACACAAGCACAGGTTGATATTGCAGGGGCTTGTGTCGGGAAAATCGATTCTGGTTTGTTGCTGCTTGTTGGGCTAGAAAAGCACGACAACCAGCAAACGCTGGAACGCATGTGCCATAAAGTTTTAAATTACCGCATTTTTGCCGACGATGAAGGCAAGATGAATCTCAGCGTAAAAGATATCAATGGTGGTGTGTTGGCGGTATCGCAATTTACTTTAGCTGCGCAAACCCATAAAGGTTTACGGCCTGGTTTTTCTTCTGCCGCGTTGCCGCATATTGCTAAGAATCAATATCAAGAATTTGTCGCGCTGTTAAGGCAAGATGCTAGCAATGTTCAAACCGGAGAATTTGGTGCTGATATGCAAGTAAGCTTGGTAAATGATGGCCCAGTTACATTTATGTTAGAACTTTAAAATCAGGCTGTTACCGTAATCGTTTTAAGCTGCTTTATTTTTTACCTACAGGTATTTGATGTTCACCTATATAGAAAAACTCACTCAGCCTTTTAAAGAAGTGCAGACTTCGCAACCCCCAAGTGAATTATGGGAGTTTTGCCGCTATTTTACCCGCGGCTATGGCAAGTTATTAATTGTTATGGGCGTTTTCAGTGTGCTAACGGCACTTATGGAAGTGTCTTTGTTTCGCATGCTTGGCTTACTTGTAGACTGGTTAAGCGCGTTAACACCAACAGAGCTTTGGCAGCAGCATGGTACACATTTATTAATTATGGCTGGTGTTGTTGTTTTTGCATTGCCGCTGTGTATTTTTTTGCATGGCGTTATTTTGCATCAAGGTTTAATGGGGAACTACCCCATGTCTATTCGTTGGCAGGCACATAATTATTTGTTGCGCCAAAGTATGGCTTTTTATCAGGATGAATTTGCCGGTCGAATAGCCACTAAAGTCATGCAAACATCGCTAGCTGTTCGTGAAACAGTTGTGAAGCTATTGGACGTCTTTTTATATATCATCATTTTCTTTAGCGGTGTGGTGTTAATGGTTGCTAGCCTAGATTGGCGCCTAGCGATACCATTCTTGGTTTGGTTAGTGGCTTATGTCCTAGTGTTACGGCATTTCTTACCGCGATTAAAAGCCATATCGATGAACCAAGCCAATGCGCGCAGCGAGATGACGGGCCGTATTGTTGATACCTATACCAATATTAATACGGTCAAACTATTTAGCCACGCTCAGCGAGAAGCAGGTTATGCACGTGAAAGCATGGATGGTTTTTTGCAAACGGTGTACCCGCAAATGCGTTTGGCGGTGCAGCTTAAAACAAGTGTATGGAGCATTAATGCAATTTTAATCTTTTCAGTATCCGCTTTGTGCATACATTTGTGGTCATTGAGCTTAATTACTGCTGGTGTTGTTGCGGCTGCAGTCGGGGTTATTCTTCGCTTGTACGGCATGAGCCAGTGGATTATGTGGGAGGTAAGCGGTTTATTTGAAAATATAGGCACAGTGCAAGATGGAATTAATACTTTAAGCCAGCCCTTGGCGATTAAAGATAAGCCTACAGCTAAGCCTCTTGTGTGTACCGCAGGTGCCATTCGTTACAGTGATATGAATTTTCATTATGGTAAGCGCAGCGGCATTATCGAAAATTTTAATTTAGAAATTAAGGCTGGAGAAAAAATTGGCTTGGTTGGGCGCTCTGGTGCAGGCAAATCCACTTTGGTTAATTTGTTGCTGCGTTTTTATGATATAGAAAGCGGTAGTATATGTATTGACGGCCAAGATGTATCGACGGTTACACAAGATAGCTTGCGCGAACATATAGGCATGGTAACGCAAGATACTGCTTTAATGCATCGCTCGGTATATGAAAACATAGCCTATGGCCAACCCAGCGCAACCATGGAGCAAGTTATTGCCGCGGCTAAAAAAGCGCAAGCCTATGATTTTATTCAAGACTTAAGCGATGCTAGGGGGCGAACCGGTTTTGATGCGCACGTCGGTGAGCGGGGCGTTAAGTTAAGTGGCGGGCAGCGCCAGCGAATAGCTATAGCACGGGTATTATTGAAAAATGCACCTATCTTAGTCCTAGACGAGGCGACCTCTGCACTAGATAGCGAGGTCGAAGCTGCAATTCAAGAAAACTTAAATGAACTCATGCAGGGGAAAACGGTTATTGCTATTGCGCATCGCTTATCGACAATAGCGGCGCTAGATCGTTTGGTAGTACTGGATCAAGGGAATATTGTCGAGCATGGCTCACATCAACAACTATTGGCCATGAATGGACTTTATGCGAAATTGTGGGCGCGCCAGAGTGGCGGATTTTTGGGCGAAGATTAATTCGCTGTAATATTATTAACTCATGTATTGTGGCTTTAATTTATAACATTAGGAACGTTGCTCGTGTCTGCAGAACATAAAGAAGGTTTTTTACATAAGTCATACCATGTGCTATTCGTTATTTACGCACCTATTGCCCTAGTTTCTATTGTAATTAGCTTTTTGAGCAAAGCTTATATTCCCTATGTGTTTAGCGTTGCTTTTTTAGGGGCGGGCTTATCATTTGTGCTTGCTTGCCTTATGTGGTGGAAATTCTTACAGCATCGTTCAATCATCACGTATGAGCGTGAGGCCGGCTTGCCGTATATTATTCGGCATCAATTCATGCTCATGTATTTGCCTATTGTTTTTTCAAGCATGGGCGTGTGCGGGTACTATCTATATGTTAAATACGTGCGGATATTATCGGAATATCAAGAAACCGCACCGCAAAAGATTACTGTCGTATTACCCCTTAAAAACGTTTTAGGGCAGCCGGCAGAGGATAGAACCCAAGTTGGCCACGCTTTTGGCGCTTTATACGTGCATCATCCAGAGCTAGCTTCTAAGTACCACTTTAATGTCATAGATCACCAAAACAATTACAGTGACAATTTACTGGAGCGTGTAATCACTTCAACCAATGAAGGGGCACCTTATGTCGTGTGCGCCTATAGTGAAGTATGTAATCAGTTGGTTAAAAAGCTCGATGAAGTGGAAGAAGAGCGGTTACCAAAAAGGCCAATCGTTATTTTGACGTTGGCATCGGCTATGGATTTGTCACTAGGGAAGAATTCAGTTTACCGCTTTCACCCTAGGAATCGCGAAGATGCTTCTGTTTTGGCGGGTTATGCAACAAGGGAGAATATGAAGACGGCATCATTTATTGCTACGGATGATAGTTTTGGGCGCAATGCGGCCAAAGAATTCAACGAAGTGTGGCAGTCGTTAGGGGGCGTCGTTATGGAGGGAATCTACTTGGATTCGGTATTATCAGAAGATGTCGCAAGCCGAAAAATTAGCGAGCACTTCTCGACTGAGCAAATGCCTGATGCAATTTTTACATCGCTATATCAGCCGGTTACGCAAGCGCTTGCTAATTTGAGCCAAAAATCAAATTTATTGTTAGGTGTTAATTACCCCCATTCGTTAGTTCTAAAGCTTGAAAGCGAAGGGGGAGATATGAGTCGTGTGATTGTATCGCTGCCATTGTATAAGCTGAGATCGCCAGAGCTACAAAATACAGGTGGATTATTTACCTTTTTAACGCTAAAAAAGCTAATGGAGGTTGATCAGGCGCTGGAGCAAGATACCGAGCTAACATTTGATGACGCTTGGTGGAAATACGGTGGTCCTGGTTATTTAACCTTTGAGCGTGATGGCCAAGATTATCGGGTTATGATGCGGGCAGCTCCCTTTGATCAGTCGCTGTATTCACAACCTATGGAGCCCGCTAACGTAAAACCGCAGCCCTGATAAGTTTCATCAGAAACTCTGAATTAAAATTTTTTCTCTCGCCATTAAGCTGTGGTAATCGAGCGCCCCCCTTCGCTGGAAGGCGGTTAAGAGTCATAACAGGTTCCCTCCTGTGAGGTTCATTTTCTGCATTTGATGCGTCATAGCTTTTAAGCTTAACGTCCCCTTCAGCGTTAAATTCTACGAAAATATCAGTTCAGAAAAGCATCCAGCCCAATATCTGTTCTGTCCCGACTGGGTTATGTGAATTAAGTTAAGGCATCAAAAATAGCAATATATCGCCAAAGGCATCATATACCGCTAAAAAATGGTATTAATGAATACATTGGTGTCATTTAAACAACTGTTTTCATTGTTCGCTTGCGAAAAAATGGATAACACGATAGTTTTCCTGTCCTTTTTTATCATAAGATTGACCTATATCTTATTTATTAGGCTGTCTAAATAGTAATCGTTGTTGGCAAGTCCAGCCGGCAGGGGATAAAAATGCAGGGCTGTATAAATAAAATAAAATGCCATTGCTGTGAAGCTGTATTTGTTGTCGTAAGCCTCTACTGCCTTATTGTTTCGAGTGCTTTCGCCGAAAGTTGCTCTCCTCGTGAATCTTCTACTGAGGTTCGCCTAGGAATGAGTACCGCGTTAAGTGGCCCTAGCCAGCATTTAGGGCTAGCGATGCTAGATGGTGTTCAAAAACGAATAGACGAGGAAAACTGCCTCCCTTTTTGGCAGGACAAGGGCATTTATTTCAAGTTACTCGTTAAAGACGATAGTTACGACCCGCTTGTGGCGGAAGCTAATGTCAGGCAGCTTATCGATAAAGATAAGGTTGTTGCTATTGTTGGCAATGTGGGCACGCCTACCGCCAAGCGTACATGGCCAATAGCCAATGAATCGAAGGTTGTTTTTTATGCGCCTTATACGGGCGCTAATATTTTACGTTTAGATCCCCCAGCGCCTTATGTGTTTAATTTTAGGGCCAGCTATGAACAAGAGATAAAAGCCATTGTTCGAGCAATACTTGAGCAAGGTACACCGGTAAAGCAGATAGGTCTTTTTTTGCAGGATGATGCTTTTGGTCAGGCTGGTGTATTAGCTGTTCAAAAAGTACTAAATGAAATTTGCGGGGATTGTGGTCAAGATATCTTTCAAATGCGCTATAAGCGCAATACCCTAAATATTCATGAAGCGCTCAGTGCTTTTGTGAATAAAAAAGAAAAGCCCATGGCTGTGATCTTGATTGGGGCAAGTGAGGCCAGTGCAGACTTTATTGAATTTTCCCACCTCTTATCGCCTAAAGCACAGTTTTATTGCCTATCTTTTACTGGCGCTTCAACATTAAACCTTAGGCTTAAGACAAATTCTGCAAAAGTTTACATGAGCCAGGTTATTCCTACAGATAAGGAATGGGAGCGCTGGCTTGAATCTATATCCCTTCCTAGTGAGTTGTTGAGTGGGAGCGAGGAGGTATCTTCGTTTAACGAGGTGGCCAAAGAAGGTTATATGGCAACAGGTTTGTTAATGGCTGCAATGCGAACAATCCCTAAGGCTATTAATAGCGAAAGTTTAAAAGATAGCTTGTTGCAAATGGAACGGCGCATAAATACAGCTGGTGAATCATTGGATCAGCAAATGCTGGACGTAGTTTGCCTAACTGAAGTCGGAAATTCTCAATCACAATGTAAAGCCGATCAGCATAATGACTAAGCGCGTTAAACGTAAACTATTTATTACTTTATTCCTGTGTACAGTATTGTTGAGTTTTTTTGCTGTTTTACAGGCCGTGAAGATGTACTCGTTGCATCAGCAAGAGCTTGAGTATTCAAAACTTTGGGCTAAAGACAAAACGGCCGAAATCGCTGAGGATTTGTCCAAAAGAATTCAGTATGTAGCTAGTGTCGCCAATGCATTAGCGCAAAACCTAAGTTCGCAGCACTGTAATTCTTGTGATATCGAAAAAATATTAAAGCAACACTATTTAAGAAATGACGAATTTATTAACCTTGGCGTTGCATTTAAGCCGCTGAAGTCAGGTACAAAATTTCGATTGTATGCTCCTTTTATTAAGAGTAATGCGGCGATGGTTGTGGATCGCTTAGATCGCTACTACGATTACTCTGCAACATTTTCTGGTGAAGATTACCTCTTGTACAGAAACCCAGAATTTTGGTTTAGCTATGCAATGGAGCGATCAGGTGAATGGTTGCCGCCGTTTTATGAGGTATCGCTTGATGCTTATGTTATTCGTTATGCGGCCCCCATTTTTGATGAAAATAAACAGAAAATTGGATTGGCGTTTGTCGATGTCAGCCTCGAATGGTTGGGGGAAACCGTTGAGCGCTATGACTTACGTGATAATAATTACTTAAGCCTTATGTCAAAAGAAGGGGATGAGCTTTACCATAGCTTAAAAGGCCCCACGCAAATTGTTACCGCTCTGGGTGGGGAGCAGGTCGGGGGAGTACTGCAAAACGAAACCCACAATACGCTAACGGGCAAGCCTGCTTGGGCTAATCGCATGCAGGTAGAAGGGACTGGCTGGTGGTTGCAAACGTCTATTGCCGCACATAGCGTTTTACCGGGCTTTAGTAAAAATAATACTCTATGGCATTCTGCAATTCCTGTCGTTATATCGCAAGCTAACCCAGTTGCTTGGGTTAGCTTGTTGGTGCTGATATCTACGTTAGGTTATTCATGCTTACGTTTGCGGCGAAAGCGAACAACCTTAAAATTATTGTGGTGGGACTCAGCTGTCTATACACTATTTTTTTCGTTAGGGGTGGTTGCAGTTTGGTTTTTTGAGTATGGCTCAGTTTCTGACAAGCAGGCCAGTGGGGTTGTTGTTGCGAATAAAGCAATTATTGAAAAATATAAAAAAGACCATGCGCTAACCTCTTTGAAATCATTCGAGCAGGCGCCAATTTACATTCCTGTTGGTTTATTTATTCAATCCATTGAGTTTTTGAGCGCCAGTAATGTCAGCGTGACGGGTTATATATGGCACCGCTATAAAGATGGTCAAGTCTCCGATTATAAAAAGGGAACTATTTTCCCTGAAGCCATATCGACCAATATGAACTTAGCCTATGAAGAAGAGATGGGTGGCGAAATCATTAAAGGCTGGTATTTTGAAACTACTTTGCGTGAAAACTTTTCGCCCGATAGGTTTCCGTTAGACCGGCAGTCTGTTTGGATTCGCCTCTGGCATGAGAATTTTGGGGGCAATACAGTATTGGTTCCCGATATAAAATCCTACGATAGCCTCAATACCCGATCATTACCGGGCATTGAAAAAGATTTTGTTTTGTCGGGGTGGACTTTGTATCGCTCTTATTTTGAAATGCGTAATAATGTATACAACACCCGTTTTGCGGGTTTGAAAGGTTCTGCCGGCGGAGCAATTCCAGAGCTCTATTTTAATATTGAGGTGACCCGAAACTTTATAAACCCCTTTTTGGCTCACTTATTTCCGCTATTGGTTGTTGTTTTAATGCTTTACGCCATTGTTATTACAATGTCGACAGATCAAGAGCGCAAAGATTTCTTAGGCTTTAACGCTTCTGGTGTTGTGGCATCTTGCTCGGCTTTGTTCTTTGTTGCACTGATTGCGCATGTTCAAATGCGTAATGAGTTAGCAGCTAATTCGGTTGTTTACCTTGAGTATTTTTACCTCATTACCTATGTGTTTATATTGATGATTACGGCAAATGCAGTATTGCTGTCGTTGAACGCTAAGTTATGGTTTGTGCAATATCACGATAACCTATTACCTAAGCTCATATATTGGCCTGCGCTAACATCGGGGTTGTTTTTATGCACGCTGTGGTGTTTTCGTTAATCTTTATGGCAAGGCTGACGTTAGTGGTGACGCTAAATTTTTTAACATGGCGTTAAGGGATGTTGTGTGTATAGACTAATACTGTATTTTGTTTATCTGTTAATAAAAGAATAAATATAATAAGAGTGACGACTATTTTTACACCTTTTTTTGAGCAGCTCTATAGTTTTTAAGCTATGTACTCCAAAACAGGCGGGCACTCTATTCAGGGCAAATAGCAGGATCTATTTGTTTGTTTCGCTGGCAATACGTAAAGCTGGGGTAGCAGCCGTATTGCAGTAGTTTATGTGTAATAAGAATATGACTCAACTTGATGGCCATCAGCAATTTCGTACCGATGTTTTAACCGCAGAGTTAGAAGAGATTAGGCAAAGAAGGCGAAACCTCGCGGGCCAAGGTTTGAGTGTAAATGAGAATACACAGGGGGACGACCTTGTAGGTCTAGCGTGTTCGGGCGGCGGTATACGCTCAGCATCATTTTGCTTAGGCGTTATTCAGCGCTTAATTAAAGACAATCGCTTCCATAAAATTGACTATCTATCAACAGTTTCTGGTGGTGGCTATACGGGCTCGTGCATTAGTGCGTTAACTAAGGGGGAGCCGGGTAAAGAAAAACTATTAACCGATCGCGCGGCTGGCGAAGAACCTGCCGCATTAAACCATATTCGCAATTACAGCCGATACTTAGATTCAACAGGGCCTTTAAGTGCAATACGTATTCCAGTGCTTATTGTAGAGGGGGCGGTAAGAAGCTTTTTTACTTTTTTGCCTATTATTATTCTCGCTGTATTTTTAACCGAAGTTTTTTTCGAGATTACTGGTCGATTCAATAGCTTAATCCAGTGGGCTATTCCTGCTTTAGGGGTGGCGCCAATGTTGGCCGTGCTTGCTGTTAGGCCAATGTTTTTTAACCGGCTCGATTGGCGTGGGCGGGATCAGAGTGATAGAACCTTAACGAGTTGCACCCTGATTGCACTCTTATCAATTATAGCAATCCCTTTTTTGGTTCTATTGCGCAACGCAGTCGATCTGGATTCCTATGCTTTTGCAGCAACAATAATCAATGTGCTGACCGAAAATTTGTATGTATCTATTACGGCTTCGTTGGCTTTATTGGGCTTTTTATTATTTGCGATATACAAATTTAAGGGGCGTGCAATTGTTCTAATTGTCAGTGTTTTGGCCCCCTCGTCTTTATTTTGTGTCTATATCTATTTATGTATCGCAGCAATTAACTCTCCTTATGTAGAGCATGCTGGCCTAATGGATGCGCAGCGTGAGGCCATAATAGCTGGGGAGGAGGTGAAGTCTTCTACGTTGGCAACCAGTATCTTATCCTTTAACCGAAAAGCGGCTATTGCGAGTAATGGGCAGTTGCCTGCAGTCATTGATACAGATGACAAGAGTGAAAGGCCTGCTGCTGGAAGCTGTTCTTGTGCTACTGCACAAATTTCGCTGGCTGAATATTCTGCGATGACAGTATCGCTAGATTCTGTTTTTAAGCAAAAACAATTAGATTTTAGTGCTTATTGTTTGTCGGGAATTTCGGTCGAAAGCTTACAATTCTGCCGCCTAAGCTCTGAGGACGGGGTATCAAAAGTTGGAGCCTATTTTCAGCGTTATTTAACCACTCAAACGCCGCCATTCGTAACGCTTTCGCTCACAGAAGGCGTCTTTGTTGAAGCTAAAATGCTGGTTTTTGAAGAGCTAAGGATTTTACATGGTCATGCAGAGTGGTGGCTGTATTTGCTTGGGATTTTAATGCAGTGCTATAACTGGATATTTATTAATGTTAATCGCTTTTCCCTTCACTCTTTTTATCGCGACCGTCTTAGTCGTACATTTTTGATTTCTGGAGATCAGCATGAAATTACAAATGTCGATAAGGTGAAGTTAAGTGATCTTAAAACATCAAAAAGCACAGCCCCTTACCACATTATTAATACCGCTCTAAACTTACAGGGGAGTTCAAACCCGCAGCTACGATCTCGTAAGACAGTATCATTTATATTGACCAAATTATTTTGTGGTAGCGATATGACAGGCTATTGCAAAACTAAAGATGTAGAGGCGCAAGACTCTCACTTCGATTTGGGGGCGGCTATGGCTATTTCGGCCGCTGCTGCATCCCCTAATATGGGGACAGTTGGCAATAAATCGTTGTCGTTTATCATGACGCTACTCAATATTCGTCTAAATTATTGGTTGCCAAATCCCACCTTGTTGTTGCGTAAGGTGTCGAAAAAAGCGCTTCACTTAAAATCTTTAGGTTTGTCTTACTTGATGAGTGAGGCGTTATCAACAGTGAATGAAAGTACGCCTTATGTGAACTGCTCGGATGGCGGCCATATTGAAAACTTGGGCGTATACGAGTTGCTTCGCCGTCGCTGTAAAACCATTATTTGCATTGATGCCGAGGCGGACCCTTTCTTTAATTTTGATGGTTTAACAACATTGCAGCGCTATGCAGAGATTGACCTTGGTATTGTGTTAGATATTGACGTTAACGCGATTAAACCTGTTGAAAATATATCCAGAGTTAATCATGTGCTCGGTCGCATTTGCTACCCCGATGGCACAGTGGGTACGTTCATCTATTTGAAGCTATCTTTTACTGGCGCAGAGGCTGAATATTTGCATAGCTATCGCCAACGCAATATTGCATTTCCCCACGAAAGCACAGGTGATCAGTCATTTGATGAAACTCAGTTTGAAGTTTATAGGGCCTTAGGATGCTTTGTTGCGCAAAGTGCTGAAGGACATTTTCAGCATGTCTTGTAAATATAATTGCTCAATATAAAAATATCTTAGCGACATAAAATTGGGCGAATTTATTAGTACTTGCCTTGCACAATAATAATCCTGTTAACGACGTGGAGAACCAAAGTGAAAATAAGAGAAAAGTTGATGGAGTCAAACTCTGGAACTATGGCTGGTCATTACGCTACTAAAAAGTGGCTACCTTTAATCGTACTGGCGTCATCGGTATTTTATGGTTGTGAAAGTGGCGCCGAACAGGACGTGAAAACGGAAGCGCTAGCCTCGGTAGCGTGTGCGACTAAAGATAACTTGTCCAAAAGCATAGAGGGCAATCCTGAGCTTAAATGGAGTCAGTTGTATGCAGCTTGTGAGGCTGAAATTAAAGCCTATCAGCAGAGCGATCCAGTAGGCTACTCATGGTTTAGTAATGCCGCGAATGGTTTTTCTGGTACGCCACTGGTTATTCTTAAATCCTTGCCGGCCATAGCGCCTGAAATTTGGGGCAAGCCTGAAGACAACTTTTCTAAATTTGGCTTGTTTGCCGACCCTGCGAACCCAAATCGTGTATTACCTCGTGGTTTGGGTATTGCCTCTACGGAAGGGCGCCCGTTAGATGATAATAAAAAACCGACAGGTGAAATTGATTACGCCAAGCCCAGTTTATATATCACGACCTTTTCTTGTGGGGCCTGCCATAGCGCACGCGTTAATGTAAATGGCGATTATCATATTATAGAGGGCGCTCCCAATACAAAATTTGATGTGCGCAGTTGGCGCCAAGCATTTATTGATACGCGAAAATCCTATTTAACACCCGATAAAATTGGAACACAGGAGGCGCCGGGTTCTACTACTAAGGCAATACTTGCGTTTATTGACGCCCAGCCACCAGGGTATTTTGCTAAAGGTTTGCCATTGTTGCCTGAAAAAGACGAAGCGGCTATTGATGCTCAGCAGCGCGCTTACGTTAAAGCAGGAATTATTACCATTTTAAATACCGTAGCTGCAGGCGTAAAAGGCAGTGATTGGATGGTGAAATTACAGCTACGCGAAGGTGGTAACTATGGTTACGCGGGCCACTCGCCAGCATTAGCGGGCAACAGCAGTGGGCAATCTGATGGTAGTGGCGATTTATTAGCTCAGCTTATAGCATCCACAGCAAGCCAAAACCCTGATCTTACAGAGGAAGCATTTCTAGCAAGCCCTCAACCTGCTATTCCTCCTTTTGCAACGGTTACTGATGCTCCGAGTGTATGGAACCAGCAAGCTCGTGCGGCAGCACAATGGGACGGCAGTGTTTCTATGGGTTTTTGGCGCAATATTGCCGCGCAATTACCGATCGTTGGTATTCCCAGTAAGGTGGATTTAAATAATACGCATATTGTAGATAAGTTTTTAACGCACTTACCGGCTGCACCATACCCTTTTAATGTGGATTTAAAAAAGGCTGTAAAAGGTGAGGCGCTATTTAAAGAAAATTGTGCTGACTGCCATAGCCCCAAAAATAGCCGCCCTTACTGGGAAATGTACACAGATTTTAACCGTGCAAAAGTGTTGAATGAAGATGCGAGAAACCTGTTTCTTGCAGCCTTTACGGCCTCTTGTCACGATAAAGAATTTAGCTACACAGATGCGCAAGGCCAAACTATAAAACCGTGCACTATGGATGGCGAAAAGATTATTCGTGATACCACCGTTGCGGAAAAGCAAGGTTATATGGCGAGCGTCCTCGACGGAATATGGGCTAGGGCGCCATATCTGCATAACGGCTCAGTTCCAACGCTTAGGCATTTGTTGGTGCCCCATGAAAGGCCAGCTACATTCCTTCGCGGTACTGATGGCTATGATCAAGACGCCGTTGGCTGGTTATGGAATGTTAAAGATAAAAAGAAAATCGCCAAATCTGATACGCCAACATTAATGACCTACAACACCGCCAGTGATGGTCTATCAAATATGGGACATGATAAAGATATTCGTATTAACGGTAAGTCTTATCGGTTGGATTGGAGTGGAAAAGACAGCGAAGATGATTTACTGAGTTTATTAGAATACATGAAAACCCTTTAGGGATGCCCTTTAGTGGTTTGTTGAATCGCATGAATATTTTTATGTGCTAAATAGGAATTATCCCCGCTAGCTTTTTGTTAGCGGGTTTGGAGAGTATTGTGAATACAAAACAACAGAATATGGACCTTGTTGAGCAGATCCAGTTAGCGATGATGAAGGTCACCGGTGTAAAGCGAAGAGGGCAGCACTTTAAACAGCACGGCTGTTTAAATGCTACTTTTGCTATTGAGAGTAATCTTCCCGAGCATTTACGGGTTGGAATATTTTCTCGGCCTGGCAGTTACAATGCATTTGTGCGTTTTTCCAACGGTGGAAAAATGGATGATCGCCAGCCAGACATACACGGCATGGCAATTAAGTTGCTTGATGTACCAGGCAAGAAAGTTTTAGAAGGGCACGAAGACGAGACAACGCACGATTTTATTTTAGCTGATAACCCGCTCTTTTTTATACGCACGGCTGCTGAGTATGTTCCGTTTATAGAAGATTTTGCTAAATCCTCGGCTGAAGGCAAACCGCCTGAGCGCTTTATTGCTTGGTTGCAAGAAAACCGCCCAGAAGACCTTCCTGTATTTTTGGGCTTTAGTCAGCAGATAATGGATAGCCCGTTTACCAGCAGTTTTTGGAGCCAAGTGCCTTATGCTTGGGGTACTGATGGCAAGCGCATATGTCGTTACAGTATTACTCCTAGTGAAGAAAATACGCAAAATAGACAAGCTGCAGCGGATCGGGGCGAAGATTACTTACGATTAGCTTTAAAGAGCGCATTGGAGCCAACTGATGCGAAGATGACGTTTGATTTCCATGTCCAACCTTATGAAGATGTGAGCTACGAGGTTGTTAATAACCCAACGGTACACTGGGATGCGCCAACATATAAAGTAGCAACTATTACAATTGCCGCGCAAGATTTTGATACCCAAGAGCAACAAAAATTTGGTGAAAATTTATCTTACACGCCATGGCATGCGTTACCTGAGCATAGCCCTTTAGGCGAGGTAAACGAGATTAGAAAGCAAGTCTATTTATCGAGTAGTCGGCTTCGCCATAAATCGAATAAAGTGCCTGAAAAAGAACCGCAATCAACAAAGGGGAAGAGCGCTATGCGTTTATCACAAGAAGAGCTAACAGCAAATATCGATGATGATTTTAAAGAGGTCGTTGATAAACTAGTAGCCACTTTTAGTTACGGTGCAAAGCTGAAAAAGGGCCGGGCTACCCATACTTATGGTGTTGCCGCTAAGGCGCGGGCACGCTGTATTGTTTCACCCAGTTTTCCTAAAAATGACTTTTTTAAATTTGGCGATGAATTTCCCGTTGTGTTACGTCATTCTTCACCTGGCGGTGAAAAAGACGATCGCACACGCGACGGCTGTGCTATTTCATTAAAGTTTTTCCCTGCTGGTACTACGGAGTATGCTGGGGATGGCGAGCTAGATATTTTGATGAATGCAGGCCGGCAGTTATTTGTGCGCAGTATTCGAGATTTCTCCACAATGGTTCATTCTTCGCTTGAGCAGCGAACAGAGCTTTGTAAGCAAGACGTTATTATGGATAAAGAGCTGACCGAGGCGTATCGCATTCGTGGCTCCTTTGCTGATTATCGCTATCACACGTGGTCTTGTTTTGAGTTTTTCGATGCAGAAGGCAAAATGAGCTATATCCGTTTTCGTGTTATTGCTGGCGACCGCGGCCCCGAAAGAGGCTTGCCTAAGCCCTCGTTTAAGTGTGAAGGTCAATTAACTAAGCCACCGTTAGATTCCGATTCGCGAGCAGAAGACTTTTTGCGGCAAGATTTTATTTACCGCGTAAATAATAGCGAAGTAAAATATATTTTGCAGGCACAGCTTCATGAACCTGAATGCCCAGCTGTTGAAAATAGCGAAGTGCTGAACCCTGCTGTTGCTTGGGACGAAACATTTTACCCGTGGATGGATTTGTGTGAGATTAGCGCCGATAGCATCGTGGATGATAACGACGAGGTTAGCTCGCTGACTATGGATCCTAACCGTAGCCCGCAGTGTATAAAAATACCGCTAGCAACAAGCCCTGATCACTATGCATCTTTAGGGCATGCGCGCGCTATCGTTTACCCAGCAGCTAGAGCGATACGTCGACAGGCTCCTGCGCCACAGGAAAATTAATTAATAATATTTCGGCTAGGGAGCAAACACGGCTCCCTTTTCGGTTTTATAGACAAGAGGGCACCTCTAAAAATAGTAATTTTTTTGTGAGAGCAAAGAAGCACCGCCCGGAGAGCCGCAGTTTACGTGGTGTAAATGAGGACTCGAGGACGGAGCTGATGCCGCTATCGCGGAAAAAGTGCATTTTTAGAGATGCCCAAGAAGGAAACAATCGATGATTAGTTACCATACTTGCGCCACGCATGTAAAAAAGTTTAAGTGGTCTTGGGGTACGGCATTAGTCGTGCTAATAGTTAGCATTATTATCATTTCGCGGCTAAGTGTTGCCATTGGCAGTATTGGCTATGGCCTAACGCCGCCGTCGTTACCTGAGTACAAATCCTTAGAGCAACAGCATGTAAACCCAGAGGGGTGGGAGGGTGATTCGCAGTGGTTCCATCATGCGACTCAAGGTACTGCAACTTTACCTATCCCCTATGAGTGGTTGCTGGCATTAGAAGCGCCAAAAAGTAGCCCTTGGTGGGGAATTTTTTCTTGGACGGATGCCGGTCCATTTATGGGCGAGTATATTTTGCGTTTAGGTTTTATCGAAAGTAAAGCCTCTGCCACCAATCCCGACGGCCTACCCATTGGTATTGCTAAAACAGATAGTATTTATTTCCCTGGTGTTGATCGCAAAGCCTCTGCTGCGGGTTTTACTTGTGCGGCTTGCCACACAGGGCAAATGGTACTGGGTAATAAACGCTATATTATCGATGGCGGCCCCGCCATGACAGACCTTGGGTTATTAACCCAGTCACTTGGTGCGGCATTGGGGCAAACGGCGCTAGCCAGTAATTTAGTGTTTTTTAATGGCCGTTTTGAGCGTTTTGCGCAGCGAGTGCTAGGAAGTAACGATAATATCGTAACGCGTACAGCATTGAAAAAAGACCTTGCTAATACGATGAGCATTCTCATCACCAAAACCGACACGATTAATGTTACCGAGGGCTTTACCCGTTTAGATGCGCTTAACCGCATTGGCAACCAAGTTTTTAGCCAAGACATGGGTCGAAACTCTAATTATTCACCCATTAATGCGCCAGTTAATTATCCGCATCTTTGGACCACATCTTGGTTCGATTGGGTGCAATATGATGGTTCCATTATGCAACCGTTAATCCGCAACACAGGTGAAGCATTAGGTGTTTCTGCTTATGTTGATGTGACTGCACCGGACAATCAGCGTTTTGCTTCTTCGGCGAATATCCATAATTTAGTTAAAATTGAAGAGTGGTTGGCCGGTACAGATCCCTTTAAAAACAATAAGCAATTTAATGGTTTATTGGCACCTAAGTGGCCGTCAAGCTTTCCAGATATTAATAAAGACCTCGCGCGCGAAGGTGAGGCTTTATATGGCGAGTTATGCGCGGGTTGTCACTTGCCACCGGTAGGTTCTGATGAGTTTTGGAGCGATAAACATTGGCAGCCTATTGCCTTTAAAGATTCACTTAAAGATGCTGCCGATAACGAAATTCCAGGCTCGGAAGAGATTTTTAAAACCGACGAAAAATACTTAAAGCTGAATATTATACCGCTTGAGGAAATAGGCACTGATCCTGCGCAGGCCAATGTACTGGTAACGAGGACTGTCGATGCAACCGGCCTTAATTTGAATACTAAAGTTTGTACGCCAGTTAAAGATGGGAGTGGTAATGTCTTAAAATATGTAAATTACCAAGATAGCGCTACTGCCAATTTTGGTTTAGCGTTGGGCGCATTTGTAGAGCGCACAAATAATCAGTGGTTTAATCAAAACTTTATTGCCCAAAGTGATCGCCCAGTACTTGAAGGCTTAAGGCCAAACTGCTTGCAGGTTGGTGCAGGCTATAAAGCGCGGCCATTAAACGGGGTTTGGGCAACGGCGCCATTTTTACATAATGGTTCTGTGGCTACATTGTATGATTTGCTATCGCCGCTGGAGTCGCGCCCTACCTTTGTTGAGCTTGGTAATCAAAGCTTTGACGCCAACCATGTGGGAATCGAGCAAGGCGATAAAATTAAGCGCTTTAATAAAGATAAAAGCCATCGCAGTGAGGCGTTTACCGCTGATTACGATAATGGACGCTTTATTCTTGATACCCGTGAACTCGGTAACCACAATTCGGGCCACTTGTTTACCGACGATAAAGCCGCTGTTGGTAAGATTGGACCAAAGCTAACGGAAGATCAAAAATTTGCGCTTATTGAGTTTTTGAAAACTCAGTAGTATCAATCTAATCCTCTTTTATTTTAAAGACGGTACCGAGAAGGGCTGGCCTATGTGTCAGCCCTTTTTTTGTGCGTGCCCGATAATGCCCGTGCTGGGTTATTGCTTATTTAGGTGCGGATTGCTGCGTTAGCCTCGTCTTACTATTAAAGGGCTAAGAGGAAGCACTGTGAGCATGATGTATTTAATAAGAAAAGTGAGGTGGGTTGGCCTAGCCTTGGTTACGGGGCTTTCACTGGCTTGCGGAGGAGCATATCACGGAAGTGGGGGCGTTGGCGTTCCTCCTGCGGTGGATAGGTGCCCAGAAGGGCAACGAGGGGAGTGGCAAAACACCGGTATATTGTTTGAAGATTTGCGCGAAGGCATTGTTTGGCAAGAGCCCAAGCCTATTAATGTTAACGGTAAGGTAGTGGTTTATCAAAACCTATTATTTGTATTAAAGCCTTTTGAGGGCGTGCATGTTTTTGATAATAGCAATAACCAAAACCCAATAGCGTTAGGCTTTTTATTGGTGCCGGGCAATAGTGATATTGTAGTAAAGGATGATGTGCTTTACCTCGATAGCTATGTTGATTTGGTAAAGATTGGTGTTATTGACAATCAAGTAATGGAAATTGGCCGTATTCACCTTGCATTCGGTGATGCTTATCGGCATGACGAAGAAGGTATTATCACCGGACGGGAGTATGTTTGTCATGAATAACAAAACAGTATTCTTGTTACCGCTGCTGCGGTGTTTTGGCCTGTTAGCAATAGGCTGTACCCTACTGGGTACTGCCGGTTGTGGTAGCGAAGGTGGCTCATCGGATGCTAGTCCGGGGGTATCGGGTGGGACCTCAACGGCGGGTTCCACCGCTACGATGTCTACCTATAAAAATGTGCTTTATACCTTGATTAATAATAAAGTCATTATTGTTGATTTGGGTGGCGAGGTGGAGCCTAAAAGTATCGTTAACTACGATGCAGAAACCGTGTATATCTACCAGCACTACCTTTATTTGGCTGGTCGCAATGGCGTGACTATTTACGATATTAGTAACCCAATATTTCCTGTATTGGTGTCTAATTACTTACATGCGCGTGCTTGTGATCCTGTAATTGTTAATGATGGCGTGGGTTATATTACTTTAAGAAATCGAGGGGGTTGCCCTGGTGATATTAACCGGTTAGAAGTGGTTGATTTTACTGACCCAGCATGCCCCGAAAAAATTACAGAGTTTGCGATGGATGCGCCTTATGGTTTAGCCAAAGCGCCAGATTATTTGGCGGTATGTCAGCCGTTATATGGGCTAACGCTATTGGATGTTGGCAATTTAGGTAATATCCAGGAAATAACGCGTTACCCTCAATTTGACTGCTTCGACTTATTGTATAGGGATGATGTTTTGGTTGTTACTGCTGCGGACGGTATTTACCAGTTGGATGCCACTGATGAGTTTCTTGTGGAGTTAAGTCGGATTCCCGTTGGCGAAGCCTTGTAGCGTTTTTTGTTATTGTTTTAAGCTCACAGGCGGCTCAATGTATATTAAGCCGCCTGTGTTTTTTATTGCGCTGAATCCAAAATTGTTAAAGCCGCATCGATATAGCCCAAGCGCTCCTCAAGGGATGCATCTGCAGGGCGAATACCTAATTTAATTCCTACAACAGGTAAATTCTTGTAATTGGCTATTTGCTGGCATTTATGAATTTCTGCTGTGGACATTAACGAGCCTTCTGCTCCTGGTATTTCTGGCGTTTCTTTGGCGTGGGGCATGTGGCTATCTCGCCAAGCGCCATAGGCGGTACCTTCCCCTGATGCGCCAGAAAACATTAGGCCACAAAGCAGGCCAGCATCATGCGCTTGTTGTATGTGTTCTATTGCACCTTCTGCGCTTCGCGCTTCAATAACAGACCGTCCCCAGTTAATGGTCAGCCCCATATTGCTATTGTGCTGGGCATTAATTTCTTTTAATGCATTTATTTCTTGGCTTAAGGTTAAAAAGCCTTTGGCTGGTGTTTGGCCGTCTATTAATGTATCGCAATGCTCAATAATAATGCGCGCGCCTTGCCAGTCCCAGCTTT
Source organism: Marinagarivorans cellulosilyticus (assembly GCF_021655555.1). Classification (NCBI taxonomy): domain Bacteria; kingdom Pseudomonadati; phylum Pseudomonadota; class Gammaproteobacteria; order Cellvibrionales; family Cellvibrionaceae; genus Marinagarivorans; species Marinagarivorans cellulosilyticus. Next base: position 513,438 of record NZ_AP023086.1, read on the forward strand.
GTATTTCGGTTAGCGACTTTTTTAATGCGTCGGTAGATGCGCGGGCTTGGGTTTGGTTGGGGGCTGTTTGTATTTGAATTGCGGTGACGGCGGGCTTGCCGCAATGCGCGTTTAATTTGGCGATGGCATCGCGCGCTTTTTGTAAAAAGGCGACGGCTTGTAAGCGGCCTTCTTCGTCATCGGATGCGATGCCAAATGCTGGGTTATTTTTAAGGGCTGCCATAATGCCGGGCACGCAGGTAAATACATAGTTCCAGTGGGGCGCAATATTATTTAAAAACCATTCATCATCTTCGCTGTGTAGCAGGCCTGTAAATGGGTGCTCTAACCCGGCAATGCGGTTGTCTTGCTTTAGGGCAGAATACAGCTCGCTTTCTAGCTGCGCATTCCAGCCGTTGTTACACGGTGACGAGGCATAAGCGCCTACATAGTATTTCATTATAGCTCCGGTGGTATTCTTAATGCGTAAGGTGCCGCAGTGTAACGGGCTAGCCAAACTTTGACTATGTTGGCTTTAATCGGCCAGCATAAGTTCGAAATGGAGGTGGAGTGCGTTTAGGTTCTATCTGGCTTTAATTACAGACAGCCTAGCGCAACGAGTTGTTGGCGCATTCGTTCAAGCTCTTTTTGCTGTTGTTTTTCGGTAAGGGCTTTACCGTTATCGTCGACCATATAGGTAATGGTGTTGTTTCTGTTGCCGTAAGAGTTGTAGTCGGCTAGCCAGCGAGCGCAGTCTTTTTGCTGATAGTGCTGTTCGGCTTGCGCTTGGCGCCGGGCTTGCTCGGCTGCTAATTGCTTGGCGTGCTTTGCTTCTTTCTCGTTGCTGTAATAGTCCGCAAAAGAGTCGGATGGATCGGCGCTATTCACTGGCTTCAACTCTACGGCTTCGGCCTTAATGGCTTGTTTTTTCTTTTGTTCAATTAAGCTTTTATTGGCGCTGTCAGAAAAGTGAACTTTACCGTTTTCATCGACCCAGCGATAAACTTCACCGGCAAAGCCTTGCTGGCAACAGGTCGAAAATAAAAGGGTGGCCATGGCTATTTTGGTTAGCATTTTAAGCCTCTAATGCCTGTAATTATGAGGGGAGTATTGTCGCACCGGCGATTGGCTATTTCTAGTATTTTGGGGGGCTAAATGCCAGTTGTAAGCTAGTCGTTTGTGGGGGCGGGTGATGCTTCATTCAGTACTTGGAGAGCGGGAAAAAGAAAGTGGAACGCGGTTATGTCATCAGCTCTACTTGTGAGCGAATTGTTTTTCAAACATTGCGAGGGGCGATCAAGTCAGTGCCAGTACATCGGGTTAGTGCTGAGTGTGTAAAACCCAGTTAATCTTAAGTGTTTGAAATCCTCTTTTTGATGTTGAGCGTTCTCACCTTCTGTGTGGGAACGTTCTCGCCGCAGATTCGGCGGGTAACATTTTCCCTGCCATTGTTTAATCAGAAGATATTTAATGGCGAGGGCGTAGATGGTTAGTTTTTGTGGTTTCATGTATTTTACTTTGTGAATTACAGGCTTACTCAACCTCGTCCAAAACGACCCAATACAAAAACCAGTCGGCTAGGATGCAACCTACTTAGAGAACTTGCTGTTTAGTATGTGAAATTTCATGCGCTTGTTTTGGATGGCCTTCCCTGATGTGCTGTTCTGACATGCAATTCCTTCTGCATTACATCCTATTTTTACCGCGGATACACATTTAATATTGTTCGTTTTTTTTGAGAGTGAATAGCTAGCCTTTGATCTAAGTCACTAAAGTTGGTACCTAGCTACGTAGTTTTACCCATAGCTATTCGTCACGGTTGGCGTTTCAATAGCGCTATACATACAAATTGGATGGGCTCGCAATCAGAGGCTCAAGTAATCTTGTTTAGCATACTAGGGGGAAACTATGGGGATGCCACTCATAAAACTACGTGATCTTGTAGCAATTGCAGTTGTGGCCACGCTGGCTGGCTGTACCGGCGCTTCTTATGACAGTGGGTCGGAAAGTAGTAGCGGTGGGGTAGTGAGCGGGGTTGTAGATAGTGCCGGCTCCACGGATTCGGGAGTTGGCTCAAGCCCAGGCAGTATTCAAGCGGGCACTTTAACTGCGGGTGAGTATGATGATCACCTCAACGCTGAAAATTACCAGCGGTACTTAACTGATGTGCTGCAGGGTGGTCAAGATCTCCCTTATATTGATATTACTTCAAAGCTAATTTTGAAAGTTGTAGGGCCAAGCAGCCTTCCTGCTCCTGGCGTGCGTATTACGATTGAGGTCGAGCAAATGGAAGTGATTTCGATGGCTACTGCGGCTAACGGTGAAGCTTATTTATACGAAGCATTGGATGGCCTGCCAGATACTTTTGACATTGTATTGAGTCGCGATGGTAGTGAGCTTCAGCGCCTAACCAGCGTGACCTTGGCAGACTTAAAGGCCAATAGCGGAATTGATATTACGCTAGATAGTGAAATTGCGGCAGCGGATCAATTGGATTTAATGTTGGTTGTTGATACCACGGGCTCAATGAGCGACGAGTTGAACTTTTTGAAAACGGAGTTGCGTGCCATTATTGACGAGGTGGCGGCAAAACATTCCGGCCTCGATGTGCAAGTTGGCTTGGTGGTTTACCGAGATGTTGGCGACAGTTACGTTTCACGTACTTTTGATTTAACAAATGATATCGCCGCTCTTCAGGACAACTTAAAGGCGCAAAGTGCTAATGGGGGCGGGGATTACCCAGAAGCTATGCAGGTTGGCTTGCGAGAAGGCGTTACTGCGAGCTGGCGTGAAAATAGTACCAAAGTGATGCTGCTGGCTGCTGATGCACCGCCAAAAGACAAGGATATAGCCGATGCGTGGAATTATGTGTTAGATGCTCGCGAACAGCAAATTCATATTTTGCCTTTAGCTGCGAGCAGCTCTGGCCCCGTCACCGAGTTTTTAATGCGTGCCATGGCTGTAGCTACACAAAGTCGTTATTTGTTTTTAACGGATGACTCTGGTGTGGGTGATACGCATGATGAGCCTACAGTGGACTGTTATGTGGTTACGCGTTTGGATGGCGCAATTATTCGTGCGATAGATTCTCTCCTTTCTGGAGAGCTAATTTTCCCAGAGCAGCAAGATGTTATTCGTAAAGAAGGGAATTACGTGGATGGCATTTGTGAATCTGAAGAAGTCACTGCGCAATAGCTCTTATCTAATCAGTTTTTTTGGGTACGCATTCAATTTGTTGACAGAGGTTGCCGTTTGAATTGGCCGACTGGGTTGGCCGTTCTTCGGCTTCCGCGGCCGAGGCATTAGTGCAGTCTGCTCATCTGCGAAAAAGGATTCCCGAAGATTTTCCGTTCACACTCGCATCGGGCCCAAAACTGGTTGGGGTTGGCGAAGGGCTTTGAGCCCCCCCCAAAAAAACCTTTATCGGCCATGAACAGTATTGATAACGCAGTGCTGCCTATGGGGTATAAGCGCACTCCTGGTCGGCAAAGCTGCAAGTCTCTATTGGGTTGATAGCCCTAATTTTTTCGATTAATTTATTTTCCCGCCTGTCGGGGGGATTTTCTGTACCTGAGTATATTGCAGCTTGGCATTGACCTTAATATTTATCGAATATTGTGTATGATATTTGGGGTCAGAAAGATCATTGATTATTGCACAGCATAAAAATACGCATCATCCCACCAAATTCTTCTCTCGCCATTTTTGGCAATTGAGTGAATTAGTTGCATGGAAACGCTGTTCGCGTTTGGAGGACGCTTTCGTTCATATATTTCTAAGGGAATCCAGCCGGTTAAACTGGAAGATATATCATCATGTCCATGGTCCGCTTGGTATTTTCCTCTGCAATTGGCATCCTCATACCAAGTAATGCGTAGGCGTCCGCCGCCCGGTGTGTAGTTAGTTACATTTTGATATTTAATTCCGGCATCAAATACTCTGCCGCTGGCAGTATTTAAATTAATGCATTGACTAAAAGCTCCGGTCCCGATGGATCCTCGATCTGAAACAAGCCGAGTCTCCAATACGCCACTACGCCCCCCCGCTGATAGCTGCCAATGTTCTTTGTTTGCGCCTCGCCAGCCAGCAGTAGTAGCATCAAAACTCGGGTTATTGAGTAGGTTTACATAGGTTTCTTGAGCGGGGGTATAACTTTCAGTCTTACGATATTTTTTTTCTTCAACTTCTAATTGAATGTCGTCCCAGATTGCGGCAACTGGAGCTGGTGGCTGTGAGTTTTTGCCAGAATATTGAGTTCGAAATTCTTGATTGGTGACACCTAATTTTTGGCCATAAGTCTGATTTTGTATCAATGTAATTTCGAATGATTGTGAGCCAAGGCCTGCTTGTTTATTTTTTAAGCTAAGGGTTTGCCAGCCCAGTTGTTTTTCTATATTGGCATAGCCACCATGTTGGCCGCCTAGACTACAGTCAGGTGTTGTGTGCCAGGTGAGCCCTAATTTATGAGCCCGTGTGTATTCCGGTACTTCCTCCAGTTTTACGTGTGCGAACACACTGAGAGACTCAACATCCGTTGCTGGTAAACAGAGGCTGGCGTGGGCTTCTTTCCAAGATTGAGGGCTGCTTGGTATATAAGCTTGGGACCCCATTCGCAATCCCCCTGAGTTTTCGATACCCCCTGCAGGTGAGTAGCTCACTCCGTGGTCTAACTTCCACCCTTGCAGGCCTGTATTGAAATTACCGTTAAATGTTTGTGTGCCCGCACGAATAACTGGTTCAGCTTTTGGTGTAGAGGTGATTATTGTAGAGGCCTTTTCTGGCGTGTTCAGTAGTTCGGGTTGTATATGAAGTGACGTTTTTGGGGCGCGGGAAGGTAAACGACAATAGCGCCAGGCAGTAATAATATCTACCTTATTTTTGCACCAGTGTTTTTCGAATTTAAAGGCTAAAGAGTGTAGTGTGCTGCCCCTTGCGGGGTAAAAATTTAGATTAATTTCTTCGCTCGCTAGGTGATCTTGTTCGCTGGAATCATTCATTACAATGGCAAAGGTTGCAGTGTTTTTGCCTGGAGCGATGCGTGCGGGTCGGAAGCCGAAATGGTTCAAAGTAATTCGATTGCCGGATACGCTACCACCGACACCCAAATCATCCATGCCTGGCACCGGCGAGAATTCGTAATCTAGGGAGATATGGACAAGGTCAGCAAGTTCCTTCGTCACTCTTACACTGTTGACTTTTAAGTTGGGTAAGCGGCTGCGTGGGGCTATTGTACCGTTCTTGTGAATTTCTACACTGCGCTCACTAAGGCTTAAAGCCATTACTTCAAAAGGTGACAGTAGAGGGGTAATTTTTACTTTCTCGATAAATAAAAAAGCTGCTAGTAGCAGTAGTGATAATAAAATGGAAAGTCTAACCATAATTGCAATCTAAACCCGCTGTATCTTTGGAAGTTAGCTAAGAAAGAGTTAGTGCTCTACTTTAAAATTCTTGGAATTGATTATTGTCAAGAAATATATCAAATTCACCTTCAAAATATACAGGTGCAGGAAGTTGTTCGCTTGAGTCTTCTGATTCGCAGCACAGCGCTTGATTAAATGAGAAGCTACCAGTGATCCTGTGGTCGTCTAGTACTGAAATTATTATTTTCACATTAATTCTATTGTCTGGGTGATAGGTTTCCGTCCGAACGCCAGTATCTTTATCAAAAGCTTCGTTATAGTTAAAGTCTAGCGTAATTGGGCTTGAGCCAATGTCGTAATCAGAATCATACTCGTACGCGCCTAATTGTAACGGGCCGTAGATGTTTATGTTGATGCCCGCAGTTCCCTCCCTGTAAGGGAAAAGTATTGTGGCGCCCCGTAATGTTCCAGTTTGGCTATACCGCGCCTCTGAACAGGTGTGCATTACTTTGTTCAGCGCTATAGGGCTCGATAGGATAAAAGTGCCGTTTTGGGTTAGCGCATCATTACTAATCTTAACCATGTAGCTTTTAATGTTTTCTTGCCATTCATCATCTTGATAGAACAGCTGGCGGGTGTACTCCCTGAAGAGCACGCCGTTGTCCTGAAGAGCATAATGCTCATCGAACCTTGGGTAATAATGCTTTTCAGTTTTATAGCCATTGCCATAGTGGGCTAAAGTTTCGGTCGTTTCAAAACACCGCTGCTGCCGAATGCCTTCTGGATGATCGTTGATGATTACTAGAGTCGAATGTGTATTTTCTTGCAAATATTCTTGCGTGTTAGGGTTATATGTTTTGGCGTTTGTGATGACTTGCCAAGTTCCAGTCATATCTCTGCTAAGCAAAGACTCTCCAGTGGAGGACTGGGAGCCGCCAGAGCTACCGGTGAGATTTTCTGAGCTAGAAGGTTGTGTTTGTATTTGGTTTGAGTTGTCGCTACCGCAACCGGCGAGTAAAATCGCGAAAGTGCTCGATATAACTATAGCTGTCAGAGTTTTTAGCATTATTTGTTCTCTAATTTATTTTTTAAAGCTAGCGTAGAAGTTATTGGTTTCGGGATAGTTATGCCAATCTTATTTTCAGCGGCATCGTAATAGCCCGCAAAAATTAAATTGTTTACCCCTATAAATCGTCCGTCTTAAATTCACTATAACCTTCGTAAAAATAACTCACGTCGATACCTTTCATAAACAGGGTGCGATCATCAATTTGGTTGGTCAGTGCTTGTTTGAGTAGTACCTTAATTTCAACATCTTTAACCACGCTGCGCTGCATGGCTGAAAGGTAATCATCTTTATCAACAAGGTTCCAGTCAACGACTTGCTGGACTTCTTGCTTCAGAATAAGGTCTAACCAAATGCGTGTTGCGCGTCCATTGCCCTCGCGAAAAGGGTGGGCAATATTCATCTCAACATACTTCTCGATGATTTCATCAAAACTACTCTGCGGCATGGCGCTGATGTGTTTGAGCGAAGGCTCTAGATACATCACTGGAGCAAAGCGGAAGTCACCTTTGGCGATGTTTACATCGCGTACTTTGCCCGCGAAGTCATAGATTTCTTCGAATAGGTACGCGTGAATAAAACTTAGCCCTGCAAAGGTACCAACTTCAACTTTGTTTATATCGCCAGAATCAAATAGCTGCTTGGCTTTGAGTTTACTGATTCTTTCTTCAGCTTTGGCGAGTTCAATTTGGTCTGTGATGTTGAGTTTGTTGTCCAAAATCATTTTATTGGCCTTTTGATTGCTTTTGCATTTACATCTAGCTCCCACGCTCCTGCGTGGGAGCGAGGTGATTTCTGTGGTCTTGCGTGAGAATTAGCCTGATAACTCACTTTGTTACCCCAAGAATATTTTTTGATGCAGTATAGATCTTTAAGTGACATTGATTGAATGCTTCTTGGTTGTAAAACATTAGGCGCTCAAGGTCATCAACAATATCGATTCTCATTATTTCTTCGGGCTGGCTTGGTATAGGAGGGGAGCTAATCATCAGTAGTGTATTTTTATTTAAGTTGAAATATAGCGAAGTTAAGCCATTTGGATCAGAAAGCTCTACATATCCTCTGTCACATACCGCTACTATTTCTTGTGTGTATTTATGTATTTCAATATAGCTAAAAAGTTCTTTGCAAATAAATCTGGCAAGACTTTCTGGGCGATGCACTTTTTCATTGGTGCTTTCTTCGGCTAGAGTGTAAATTAACTCTAGCCACATCTCCCTGTCATTTTCTTTTAGGCCAAACTCCTGTTGGAGCTGGCTTAGCCGTTTATGATTTCCATTTTTTAATAAGTTTCTGAAAATAATGTTTTCCGGATTGTGTCTTATCGGGTGGTCGGCGAAGTTTTCAAATATTTTTCCTGTGAAACTGTGATTGAGAGGACTTCTAAAAATATTGAGTAGCTTAAGCCCGACTACATTTAATAAATCATTTTCATTAAAAATATTGATGGCGTCGCGATTAATAAATTTTGAGGCGGTTGTTTCGCTGCCGTTAAAAATATTTTCTAAATTTGATCTGAGCTTGTTCTCTTTGTGAAAGGTATATAGGTCATTTTCACAAAGAATAGAGCCAATATTTACTGGGCCCTCCAATTCTGGCCCCTTAGGTGTTTTCCCTATTCGAAGAATTTTCTTTTCTTTGGCTGTGTTGCTATTACAGCGAAGCTCCCAACGGCTATAGAAGTGCTGGGCAGTTGTAGTGTTTGAATAATTAGCGAAGTCCATACGGTAATCCTAGCAACGACGTTTCCTCGTTCCCACGCTCCTGTGTGGGAACGAATATTGTTAATCGTGATGTTAAAAGTCTGCCATAGTTCATGGCTTGAACATTAATGCTGCCCAGTTAACTTCACTTTCTTTTTGTGGCGAGTATGCATTACCACGCGGAGCGCGGGAACGAGAAGATAGCCCAGCCCCTTCTGACAAAAAATATTTACATTCTCGCGCGTCGCTTACGCGCCCCAATCCCAACAAATAATGGCAGGGGAACATCACCAATTACTTTTGCGATTATTACCCCGTCAATCATCCAGCGATGCTCTAGTCGTCCATTACTCGCAACTACAACACCAGTTTTACTATCTAGAGCCCGTAAATAAGCAGCCCTAAAAGCACGTCTTGCCGCTTCGGGTATCTCTTCATGCCTTTGCGCCAATCTAAGATTGTCTTGCTTCGAAACACTTTTCATATATATCCACAAACTTCTAGGCCGCATAAAGTTATTAAGTAGCACAAAAAGCGCAGGGGATTGATTTATCAGACCTTCACGCGCCGGGAGCGCGTGTAGAGCGCCCAAGGACGGCTTGAGCGTGTCTGAAAAATCAATCCCCTGTGCGGCAACACGGAAATTGTTTATTTAAAACCTAATCCAACTTACTCAAATCCCTAACCGCCCCTTTATCCGCACTGGTCGCAAAATGCGCATATGCCTTAAGCGCGGCACTCACTTTACGGGGGCGGTCTTTGGCGGGTTTCCAGCCTAGTTTGTCTTGCTCGGCGCGGCGGTGGGCGAGTTCTTCGTTGCTGAGTAATACATCAATCGTGCGGTTGGGGATGTCGATTTTGATTTTATCGCCATCGCGTACCAAACCAATCGCGCCACCGGCTGCAGCCTCTGGCGAGGCGTGGCCAATACTCAAACCACTGGTGCCGCCACTAAAACGACCATCCGTTAATAGTGCACACGCTTTGCCAAGGCCTTTGGATTTAATGTAAGAGGTAGGGTAGAGCATCTCTTGCATGCCGGGGCCGCCTTTGGGGCCTTCGTAGCGCACAATAACTACATCGCCCGCTTTAACTTTGCCATCTAAAACATTGGCTACGGCTTCGTCTTGGCTTTCGGTAACGTGTGCGGTGCCTTCGAAGACTAAAATGCTTTCGTCTACGCCGGCGGTTTTTACTACGCAGCCATCTAGGGCAATGTTGCCGTAAAGTACGGCTAGGCCGCCTTCTAATGAGTAGGCGCTTTCTAGGCTGCGAATACAACCGTTGTCGCGGTCGGCATCTACCGAGGGCCAGCGGGTGCTTTGGCTAAAGGCGGTTTGCGTGGGAATACCCGCTGGGCCCGCTTTGAAAAATTCCATTACCTCGGGAGAGGCTTGGCGCATTACATCCCAAGTATCCAGTGCGTCCTTCATGGTAGCGCTGTGTACGGTGGGCACGTGATTGTGCAATAAACCCGCGCGGTCTAGCTCGCCCAAAATACCCATTACGCCACCGGCACGGTGTACGTCTTCCATGTGGTAGTCTGGCGAGTTGGGGGCCACTTTACATAGCTGTGGCACCTTGTGGCTCATGCGGTCGATGTCTTTAAGAGTGAAGTCGATTTCGGCCTCTTGCGCGACCGCCAACAAATGCAAAATGGTGTTGGTGGAACCGCCCATCGCAATATCGAGTGCGATGGCGTTTTCGTAGGCTTCAAAACTACCCACATTGCGTGGCAGCAGGCTTTCTTCGTCGTTTTCGTAATAGCGCTTGGTGATATCCACAATTAAGTGGCCGGCGCGTTTGAAGAGCTGCTCGCGGTCGGCGTGGGTGGCTAGCATGCTGCCGTTGCCGGGCAAGCTTAAGCCCATGGCTTCGGTAAGGCAGTTCATCGAGTTTGCTGTGAACATGCCAGAGCAGCTGCCGCATGTAGGGCAAGCGCTGCGCTCGTATTCGGCCACTTTTTCATCGCTGGCGCTGTCGTCTACGGCAATAACCATGGCATCTACAAGGTCTAGTTTTTTATCGCTAAGCTTGGTTTTACCGGCTTCCATCGGCCCGCCAGAAACAAACACTACGGGGATGTTCAAACGCATGGCAGCCATTAGCATGCCAGGGGTAATTTTGTCGCAGTTAGAAATACACACCATGGCATCGGCGCAGTGGGCATTAACCATGTACTCAACACTGTCCGCAATGATGTCGCGGCTTGGCAAGCTGTACAACATGCCATCGTGGCCCATGGCAATGCCGTCGTCTACGGCAATGGTGTTGAATTCTTTGGCAACGCCGCCGGCCGCTTCAATTTCGCGGGCTACTAACTGACCCATATCTTTTAAGTGAACGTGGCCTGGTACAAATTGGGTAAAGGAGTTAACCACGGCGATGATGGGTTTTTGAAAGTCATCGTCTTTCATGCCGGTGGCACGCCACAAGGCGCGAGCGCCAGCCATATTGCGGCCGGAAGTGGATGTTTTAGAGCGATACTGGGGCATGAGAACCTCTTTGGTATGGGTTTGCCATTGCAAGGGCGTACATCACGGACTGGTGGGCGCTTTGGGCCGCGTAAGTCAGTTTGCCCTTGGGCGATAGTCATTGAATAAAGGGGCTAATAATAGCAAATTTAGAAGACGCCTGCCGATCTCGGTTTCTTCTAAAAAACCATAAAAAGTTCAGTGATTATCGTGCTTTGCGCTGGCGCTAGCCGTTGCATGCACGGCAAGAGGTTGGGGGGAACGGTATTGTGATTGTGCTCCTTACAGTAACGGCGTTGCTGGGCCTTAGAATATTTGGGGCTACTATACAGCTACCCTGTTAACCATATGGAGTGGCGCCATGACACAGTTAACCCCTTTAACTAGCGAGCGCTTGCTTGTTATCGATGCATTGCGCGGCTTTGCCCTAATGGGGCTATTTATTGTGCATGCGGTCGAATACTTTGAATTGTATTGGTATAAACCCCAGCCGGGTTTTATCCACGATACGGTATTCTTTTTATTCGGTGGCAAAATGGCGGCAACGTTTGCGGTACTGTTTGGCGTTGCGGTTTATACCATGTTGTTTCGCTATGAGCAGCGTGGTATCGATTTTCGTGGCCGCTTAGTGTGGCGGTTTGTGTTACTGATTGTGATGGGATATGCGCATGGCTTGCTTTACGCTGGCGATATTCTCTTGCACTTGGGGCTATTGGGGTTGTTGTTGGTTGCCATTTGCCGCTTGCCTACCGCAGGCTTAATGCTTTTAGTCGCTTTTTGTTTTTTACAAGTGCCCACCTTATTCGATTTTGCAGCGACTTTTTCTGATGCGAATAGTACGACTCAGCAGCCGAAGTTTTGGGCATTATCGTGGCGCAATTTTGAGGTTTTTGCTTCGGCCCCGCTGGCGGAACTTTTTCGCTATAACGCCACGATGGCTTATGAAAATAAGTGGGTTTTTAACTTTGAGACCGGCAAATTTTGGACGATGGCCGGTTATGCCATAAGTGGTTTGGTATTGGGCCGAATCCATTTTTTTAATCAGCAAAAAAATGACGGGAGGTTTTTAAAGACAGGCTTAATCGTTGGGCTGGCGGCTTCGATTATTATTTACGGCCTAAAGACATTGTGCGCCCCGATGATTGCTGAGGGCATGAGCCGTTGGTATTTTAATGAAATGTTGGGTAATTGCTTTAATACTTTAATGGTGGCAACGGGCATTTGCCTTTTCGCGTTTGTGTACCGTTATGAGTTTATACGCCGATTACAGCAGTTGTTAGTGCCTTGTGGCCGAATGAGCTTAACGCTGTACGTTAGCCAAAGTATTGTCTGCGTGCCCATTTTTTATGGTTTTGGCTTAGGTTGGTATGCTGAAGCTAGTCAATTGAGTGCGTTAATTCTTGGCTTTGTATTGTGGGGCCTGCAGATGCTTTTTGCCCATTGGTGGTTTGGCCGTTATGTTTATGGCCCGCTCGAATGGGGGTGGCGGGCGCTTACCTTGTTGCGCAGTGATGTTCCTTTTAGGCGGTTGTAATACAAAATGAAAACAATAGCTATGTCTGCTATTTAAAGCGTTGCATTACCAAGCCCTTAATCCAAGGCAGAGCTGCATTACTTGCAGCTTTATATACACGCCTAAACGCTAACGTGCTGCCCCTTGCTTGGGTAGCATAATTCTTTAATCTCCACTCCATAAGCACCAAGTTGTTGCGTTCTGTAAGCATAGCGATGGTGCAAAAAACGGCGTTAGCTCTACGTTTTTTTGAATAGAGAATCGCTTGAAGCTGTTCGCTCTAGGCCCATTCGTAAGTTAATAAATGATCTAAACTTGGGTTTCTAAAAAGTTAGACCGTAGAATACAAAAAATTTCACATCACTTGCAGAAACACTTATAACGCAGAGGCGTTTTTATTTCCAAATTATTTAGGCTGTTATAGCGGCCAATGAGTGTGCTGTAATTTCGATGCTTTGCTTTTATTGATTTAGGCTTGTACTTTTTTAACTCTCAGTTGTGGCGGGTGAGTACGTTTGCGTGTGCATTAAATAATTTGGGGCCAGGTAATCTATCTCGGGGAGGTTCTTTTATGAAGTGCGTCAAACTTTGTGGTTTGTGGGGATGTTAATGCGTGGCACAAATATCGCAATGGTGTAGATTAAAACGGGCGTTTTAATGCAGGGCAGTTTACTGCCCTTGCAAAAAGGGCTACCAAAGGTGCTAAGGGCTACGTGTGGCAGTGTTCTATAGCGCTTAAGTTCTGGGTCATTTATCGCATAAAATAGGTTTGAGGTGCATATGCCTGTTTCGCAAGAGAGCATTCGGCCACTTGATGGGGCAATTATTGACTATTGCTGCGCTTTTTTTGGGCGTACATTAACGTTGTGCTGGCAGGATCTTCCTGTTCAGCAGCGTGGTAGTCGGCAAGTATTGTTAAATTTAAAAGATTACTTTTTAGCGGCATTAACGCATGATTTTTTAGGTTGTATTAGTGCGATTGACGAGGTGTGCGATGCGCCGCATTGGGGAAGCCGCCAAGATGGCGTGGAATTTCTAGATGCATTAGAGGCGGCATTAGTGCGCCAGTGTACAGAATCTTGTGCTGTTTCTTTGTTGGAAATTCAGCAGCACTTAACCGCAACCTCATCCTACAATACATTAGCCTTCGACCCACGCACGATTATGGCGTTTGTGGTGGCTGCGGTATTAAAAAGTAAGCTCGAACCTAAAGTGGGAAGCGCATTGTGCTATGCCTTTATTAATCGCTTAGGGTTAAGTATTGGAGTTTTCTATAAAACATTGGTTGATGTACTAAAGGGCTACATCCCTGACGATCAAAACCAAACAGCAAGTGAGCATGCACTTGGCTCTAGCACTAGCAATAATATGCACGCGCCCCCTTTGTCGGCTAGAAATGCCGGGGAGCCAGCAGGGCGAAGTGAGATTAATGGCCTAACAGGATATATACAGCGCTTTTATACCTCCAATTTATACACTCAATCCAACCCGCCTTATTTGGCAGCATTGTTTCAGCATATTTATGCGGCGCTGCTTTGTTATATTCGCGATAGCTGTGATGAAGTGGAAAAAAAATCCACGATACTGCGTCAGGTTTTGCAAGAGTTATACAGCCTTACCGAGTTAGAAAATAACCTATTTTTACAACCCAATAAAATCTTTGACCGAATAACCGAGCGGCTCAACGAGCCAGAACCGTATTTGTGTCGAACCTTAAACTATGTAAGTGAAGAGCTTTCGGCTTTTAACCGTTTGCATAGTGCGCGGTATGGTGTTGCTAGGTTATCCCTTGACGAGCAACCATTTGAGCATTTTGTTGAAGATGATAACGAATTCGCGGAGCTTGAATTGGACCTTCAAAATAGGCCCAGTGATTTATTAAATTTACAAATGGTTAAATCTGTACTCGAGCAAGATGCTTTTTCTGGCGCACAGAGCACCCATCAGCAGGCGTGCATCACAAATGTTTTTCAGCATGTAGAGCGATTAATTAACCAAGCCTTGATGAACTGCTCTGCTGGCGAGGTCTCTCATTTTATAGATCGTTATTGGCGCCATGCTCTATCGGTAACGGGGCTGCGCGAGGGGGTGGATAGTTTAGCGTGGTGCGATGCTATAGCATTACTCGACGAGCTTTGCTTGGTACAAGTAATGGCCGCTGTAGATGAAGATATGCAAAGTATAATTATGGAACGCATGCGCGAAATTGATAAGCACTACCTAAGTTACAACGACTTTTTAGAGCGTGAAGAATATTTACAAGGCGTTGATGTGATTGGGTCCCAAAGCTCTCTCGGTGTGACATCTCGGCATTAATTTTTTCGCTAATATTTAATAAAAAACGCTACTAACGTTGCCGCAAAGGAGCATTTAAAAGTTAAATGCCCCCTTTCGATTAGTGGCTTATAATCCAACCCGTGAAGGTAGGCGTTGTTCGCAATCTTTTGCATTCGTTGGAATAGATTGTGTTTGTTCGGCAAAGCCGGCTTCACTGTGCCATACCCTAATTTCACCGTCGTAATCAAAACGAATTTGTTGGTAGTTTACGCCGCTAATGGCGGTTTCGCCGGCGGGTTTCATAATGGCTTGGTAGTTAGCACCTAAAAAGTCAAAGGTTAAGAGTAAACTGTAAGAGCTTGGGTTTTCGGCGGTGGCGCCTAGTAAGCTCCAAAAGCCATTTAATACTTCGCCGCGGAAATTCCCTTCACCTAAGCGCGTTTGACTGGCGCCATCTATGTATTTGGCGCAGGCAATAATACTGCCCGATAAACCAGAACCGCCAGCAGTAAAATAAAGCTCTAGCTCTATGTCATTTAAATTGTTGGGTGCGAAACCTAAATCTAAATCAGAAATTTTAAGTTGTTTACCACCTAAATTGGTAAAGGCGCTGGCGTCGTCGCGAACCCGTGCGGCATTGGTAATGTCTTGTGCAGTTTCGAAGTCGCTGCCGGTAAAGTCGTTATTGGCTAGGGCGTTAATGTCTGCTTGATCATCACTTAGGGCGACGCGCAAGGTTTCTAATTTGGAATCATTTCCTGGGTCTAAAAAGAAACTAAATGCATTATTAATATCGGTGTCGTTTTCTGCTCGTTCATTCACCGCTTTAATAACAACGGCTTCGAGCGCACGCGCATTACCCAATACTTGGCCTTGGTCCATCGAAACATCAAGTACATTTAAAAGCCGGTTAACCACCGGCGGAATTTGCGCGGCCAGTGTTGCCGCGCGCGCGTGTTTATTCGGCGCATCGGTCGAACCCATATCCGATGGCAGTGCAATATCTCGCTGCGTGTAAATGGCGCGAATGCGATCTTCGGCATTATCCAAAATACTGATCAGCTGGGTGTTGTCTGTGAGTGTTGTATCGAGGTTTTGCTCTGGGCGGGCTAAGCTTGCCGCTAGGCTTTCGTAAATCGATTGGCTGGCGTCGTTGGGCATGCCGGTATTGTCGTGCATGGCTTCATAGTTATCGTCAATGCGGTCGCTCAGTACGGTGACTGTTTTATGCAGTTTTATTGCTGTATTCAGCAGGTACGAGTGCACCTCGCCATTGCCAGCGCTATTGAGGTAATCCACATCAAGGTCGCTAGGCTCGATACCGAGCGCATTTAATACATTGCTTGTGTCAGTGTTGTCCTCAATTGAGGTGAGTAGTGTCGTAATGGGTGAAATAACGGTATTTTTAGTGTCGCTGTCGATGCGGGCATCTATACGGCGGCTCAGCTGGCCAATAAAGGGCTCGCCAGTGAGTATGTCGTAGCCGCCATCTATGCGAATAACAACATCAGAGAATGACGACACCGTATTTAGGCAGTATTGCTGTTGCTCGGGCTCGGCATCGGCTGCGCAGTAGTTGGTATCGGTATTCGGGTTGTAGCCGTAGTAGCCCTCGTCATCGGTAAATGCATAAGGCTCCCATGGGTCTCGGGTGGCATTGTTATTGGTGTCGATAAACACCTTAGAGCGTGCGATATGACCATCGATGGCGACACCGCTAAAACTATTATTTAGTGTTGAGGCGTGACCGCGGTCTTGCTCGCCGCTACCACCACATGCGCCCAATACCAAAGTTGCACCCAATAATACGGCAGTGGCCAACGGCTTACGTGGTAGTGAATAGGGCAAGCCCTGTGCTGTGCGTTGTTGTGCGTTGTGTTGTGTCGTCATGTTTCGTACCACGTTGTGCTTGGTGAATAGACACGGGCCTTAGCCGGTGCTTTAAATCGTTATTGCCCTTGCTACTTAAAACTTGCTGGCTAAAACCGCTCCTCAAAGCTCAGGGCAAAGCCTACGCCTCGAGGCGCTTTTTCGTCGTCTACGATGATGTCGTCGAGTGCCATGTTGAAATCTAAATTGACGATGCCGCCAAAGGTAATGCCCAGGCCTAAGTAGCTAAGCTTAGAGCCGGCTAAATTTTTGCTATAGCTGCCGCGCAAACCTGGAATCCAGTAGTTACTTGGGTGGTAGCTGGTCGAGGCGGCAAACCATTGGTTCTCTTGGCCTACGGTATCGTCGTAACTGGCTAGCTCAGCAGAGGCTGAAACCAGCCAATTACTGGCAATAAAATAGCTGCCATCGACGGTAATAACAGGGTTCTTTTTGTGGGTTTCATAGGCTTTAATATCGCCTTTGTCGGCAAAATAGCGGGCGGCAAAGCAGCTGTTTTGCTGTGGCCCACTAGGGTATTCCT
Organism: Marinagarivorans cellulosilyticus; assembly: GCF_021655555.1. Taxonomy (NCBI): domain Bacteria; kingdom Pseudomonadati; phylum Pseudomonadota; class Gammaproteobacteria; order Cellvibrionales; family Cellvibrionaceae; genus Marinagarivorans; species Marinagarivorans cellulosilyticus. The sequence continues at coordinate 530,223 of NZ_AP023086.1, forward strand.
CACAGTTAACTCCAACTGCTCCGTAATCGAACGAGGGTGCGTTTAGGTTGGTTAGCGAGGCGCCTAGCCGGTAGTTAGGGGCAGTCCATACTGCGCCAAAGTCTAACCCTATGCTGGTCGAGCGAATGCGGTTGTTTTTGTATTCGTCCTTTACAACATCTTCGATGTCTTGGTTGCCTAGCGAGTCCAAGTAAAATACTTGCTTGCTTAGTTCGAGATCATAAATATTAAATTTGGCGCCCCAGATCAGCTGGGTGCCTTCAGTGCCCCAAAGGTTCTCGCCGTATATTTGGCTGTAGCCAACGGCAAGTTTCTTTTGTAAGCCGCTTTTTATATAAGCTGAAGTATTGGTAGCAAAGGTGGTTTTGCTGTCGTCGTAAATGAGTTCGTCGGCTAAAACGCTTAGGTTAATCTGGCTTTCGATGTTGAGCTCAAACATAATCGTGCCCGGTAAAAAGCCAGGCCGCCAGTACAGCGGGAGCGGTGGAACATACGTGCCTGCGGTGGTTTTTAAATAGCCGTCGTCCCCGGCTTGCTCAATAACTGCGTTAAAGCGGTCGAGGGTTTCGTTGACGCTATCTTCTTCGGCGTTGTTGGGGTCGTCCAAAATGTCGATAAGCTCGTCAATGTCGTCTACGAAGTTGTCGACTTGGCCTAGCTCGGTACTGCTCGATAGGCTAAAAAAATAACTCATACGAAAGCGTTCGTCTGAATCAATCATTAATTCGCCCATTGCTGGGTTGTGCATACCGCTATAAAGCGCAAGGTGGTTGGCGCTTTGCCCAGTGGTAAAAGCCTGCGAATGGTTTAGCAGGTTGCCGCCTGCATTTGCGTTTGGCGCAGCAATAGCCGCTAACAACCCTGCGGTTAATAATGTGCAAGCGCCATAGCGCGCAATATTGTGAATTCGTGCCGTGGAAATATCTGAGGATAATATTGAATAATTATTGACCGGCTTAAGCTTCGGTGGTGTTTTCACGAATGACTCCTTGTTTATTGCACAACAGCGCTGGCCGCGAATACCCCAAGGGGCCTTTAATAAAAACACTAGACAAAGAACAGGCCTAAGAACGAGCAGAATGGCTGTATATATCAACAAAATCTGGAGTGGGAATTGTTTAGTCCTGAAGGGAGCTGTTAAGAATTAAGTGACCTAAAAAGGATATTTTGATGTTTTTTTAGGCGTCATTAAAATGTCTGAAAATGTGACGTTGATGTTGATTTCAGCGTCATGACGTATTTTCGTCGAGGGGGAACTGGCAGAAAATGGTCGCCGGTCAGGGCATGCAAAAAAAGTATCCTTATTTGTAACAATGTGCCACTTTTTGCGTTACGGGTATTAAAACTGCGAGATAGTTGTTGCAAAACAATATAAAGACTTAACAAAAGTGGGTGTTGCACGCACAATAAACGCTTTTGCGTGTGATTTTGATCATAATTTGAACAATATAACTACTGGCCAGTTATTATCTGGGGTAATATTTCCCACATGAATTCCAACAACATTAAACAGCTCATTTTGTCTGCCGCCCGAACGATGATTCGGCCGGTAGTTCGAGTACTGATTCACAACGGCGTGACCTATAGCGAGTTCTGCAAACTGGCTAAGGCACAGTTTGTTGAGGTGTGCGCTAACGACTTTGGTTTGCAGGGGCGCCCAACCAATATGTCGCGTATTGCCACAATGACGGGTATCGACAGGAAAGAGGTTAAGCGCGTTAAGGATGCGTTAGAACAGAGAGACCCGGTTGCCGAAACACAGCACGCCCAAGACCGCCTAACGCGAATCCTGAGTGCGTGGCACCAAGACCCTAATTACTTAAACGATAATGGCGAGCCTGTCATTTTGGCTGCTGATATTGAATCAGAACGCTTGAGTTTCCCAGGCTTAGTAAAGCTTTATGGTGGCGATATTCCTGTAAGCACCATATTGAAAGAATTGGTCGGCAGCGGCTGCATAGAAAAAACCAGCAATGGCGATTTGCGTGTGCTTAAGCGATTTTATGTGCCTGCTAATAACAATCCTGAGTCTTTGCTGCGCGCTAGTTCTGTATCGAGCGAAATCCTTAATACCATGTTCCATAACCTTTACGTTGTTGGTAAAGAAAAGCGTGCCCGTCCCCGCTTCGAGCGCCGGGCTAGCAACAATGCCATTCCGGCCAAGCAAGCCGCTGCTTTTGAGCGTTTTGTGGAGCAGGAAGGGCAAGCGTTACTTGAGCGTGTGGACGCTTGGCTTACAGAGCATGAATGCATCATAGAAGAGGGTGACGAGCCCCGCGACGACTTGGTGCGAATGGGCGTCGGGGCTTACATGATCCAATACACCCAACAAAAAAATAAAAAGAATAGCGGCACAAAGAAATCGAAGCAGCCAGTAGTGCAAAACGATGCCGAAGAGCAAGGTTTACAGGTGGAAGAAAATGACGAGTAGGTATCGATTAAGTTTATCGATCATGTGGCGCTTATTGGCCTTAGCGGCCTTATGCTTTGCGCTAACGGCGTGTGGTAGCGGTGGTGACGATGAGGTAGCGGGAATTGATGGCAGTGGTGCGCCTGTAGATCCTGTTGCGCCAAGCCCTGAGCCGCCTGAATTACCACCCATTCCGCCTTTACCACCTGAGCCCGAAACTGATATTACCGTAGCTGCACAAGGTACTATTAATGGTTTTGGCAGCATTATTGTGCATGGCGACCGTTATGATACAACGCATGCAAAATTTTACCGCCACGGGCTGCCCGTACCCGAAAGTGCGTTTGAAGTTGGGGATATGGTCGCTGTAACCGGCTACACATTAGACGGAGTGCTTTACGCCAAAGATGTATTTTTTGACCCCGTACTAAGCGGCCGCATTGAACAGTATGACGAAGTCGCCGGCACTTTCACTATGTTAGGGCAAACGGTAAGCCTTGATGCGGATACCGTTGTGGGCGGCGAATTGAATGACGAGGCCTTGTGGGGGCGCAATGTAACCGTGAGCGGTTGGCAGGGCGATAGCCAAATTGTGGCAACGCGCATTGCGTTAAACGATCGGCCAGAGGTTACGACAATACGCGGCCATGTGAAAAGTAACGATGCAAATTCTATGGAAGCATTTATTGGCGAGGTGTGGGTGGACTACTCGAATGTCGCCAACGTGCCATCTATGCAGCAAGGCGATATTGTGTTGTTTGAAGGCGAGCTAATAAAGCCCGAAAACGGAACTCGTTATTTACGCGCGACTATGGCTGTGAATATCTCGGTGACACTAAGCGCGAATGAAGTGCCGTTAGAATCTGCAGTAGTGGCTGGTATTGTGCGCAACATTGCCTCTTATCAGCGCTTTTGGGTTAATGGTGTTGAAATAGCACTAACCGAAAACTCACAAGTCGAGCGCGGTGGCGTCGGCGACTTAGCAAGCGGCCAGCTGGTGATTGTGCACGGTGCGCCAACTGCGGCCGATAAAATGGACGCGCGAAACATAAAGATTATCGATTTTGCCAGCAAGTTGAGCTTTACCGGCGCTATCGAAATGATTGATGCCGATAGCCAAACGATTACGGTTGCAGGCCAGGCTTTTGATGTTGTTGCGGCGACTAGCCTTGCGGATTTACAGCAGGTTCATTCGCGCTTAACGCTTGCTGACTTGCGCCTTGGCGATTATGTCGTTGTAAGCGCCGTAGCGCACGAGCAAGGGCACGAGGCTCTTAGTATTAAGCGCACTACACTGGGCGTAAACGACCGCAAATTTGATGGCACCGATGTTGTAATGTACGAATGGGGGTTCCCGCTAGGTAACCCGAGTAATATCGAGGGGGAAAACTTACTGTTTTCCGGCCGTTTGCACGCCGCGCATCCTGCGATGTCTACGCTGGAAATCGGAAGCTTAGACCCCAGCGACGAGAAAATCGTTGTACGCATAAAAATAGCGGAAGAAAACTACTCTAGGGTATTTGAGGAGGCCAATGTACGAGCTGAGTACCAAGCCACGTTAGATCTGCTCGATAAGCTTTACGAATTCTTGGCGCAAGGCCGTACCGTCTGGATCAACCTACAAGGCGACGACCGCCGAGCCACTGCTGGTATTGTATTTGCCGATAAACTGCATTTTATGGTGGATCGTGAGGGGCCGTTTATTGACGGTGACGCTATCCCCGCTGAAGACGCCGCACAATAGCACCTTAGTTTGCGGCGCCGTAAATTAAAAAGCCCTTCGCGAGAGCGAGGGGCTTTTTTGTATATGCTGTCCTTGTGCTGTTGTGCCGTTACCTGTGTTCTTACCTATGCCCTTAGGTATGCCCTCAATGTCATTAACATAGCGGCAGCCGACAATTTTTCTGGACTCGCTCAAGCCAATCCATGGGCGCTCCGCACGCGCTCCCGGCGCGTGAGGGTCCTGAAAAATCACCGCCTACCGCTTAACTAGCCTTAAGTTAATGGCATTGGGTATGCCCTTACGTATGCCCTTACGTATGCAAAGTTACGGCGGTAACTCTCGCTTGTGCTGCCGGTTGTGTGTCTATACTGATTGAGATCCACTCATAAAGATGCAATTAGCTGGTAACCGACTGCCGATGTTAGATGACGAAAGTAAAAAAGATCTATTAGAAGCCTTTGAAGACTTGCATATTGAAGTGGAGGCCTGCCTTGTAGATGCACTGAATGGTGTTGAGGCGAGCGGGCAGGGTGCGTTGCTTAACCGGTTGTTCCGGGCGATACATAATGTCAAAGGTAATGCCGGCTTGATGGGGGTGCAGCCAGTTGTGGATTTTGCACATGTTATCGAAGAGGTGGCAGAGTCCCTTCGCTCGAATAAATTCGATTTGAGTGAAAAAGTCGCAGAGGCACTGCTTATAGCAATGGATCGGCTGCGCGATATTCACGAGCAAGAACTACTCGATAAGCGCTTTGATAACCTTTGTATCGACGAGCTTAAAGCGTTGTACCACGCCTTGGCTGTAGCCGATAAAGATGCGGCTTGCGCTGTGGCGCAGCAAACGTTGCAGTTTTTGGGCGCAGGGGTAGCAGACGAGCATGCGTCGTTATCGGCAAGCCCGATTGTCAGTAATGACCAGCATATATTGCAGTTAGGGCCCTGTGCTGATTCTGACCTGCAAGCGCGCGACCTCGCGTTTTTTCAGCACACCGCTTTAGCGCTAGATAACCTAGAGCCCTCGTGGTTTGGCCGCAGTATTCAGTTATATGATTGGGCCATGAAAATGAATGAAATTTCGGGCAGGCAAGTCGACGAGACGCAGTTTGCTGCGGCTATTTATTTGCACGATTTAGGCATGAGCTTTGTACCGGCCGAAATTGCTGGCAACCGCTTGTATGCCAACCCCCAAAGTCACGATGCGGTAAGAAATCACCCCGATTGGGGTTATCAGTACTTGGTGCGCATGCCCGGCTGGGAAGAGGCCGCCACAATTATTCGCGAGCATCACGAGTGCGTTGACGGTACCGGTTACCCCAGTGGGCTTAAGGGCGGAGATATACACCCTGGCGCCAAAATATTAAAAATACTCGATAGTTTTTTTGCATTAACTAATGGCTGCGTTGATGTAGGGCGCCGCAGCTCTACTGTGCGTGCGGTATCGGCCATTAATGCACGAATTGATACCGAGTTTGAAGGCTTGTGGGTACAGTGTTTCAACCACATGATTCGAAAAGAATTGCGGCTAGGTAATATATAGGTCTACATTGCGCTAGCAGCCCCGTAGCTTTCAGTTAGCCTAGGGCTGCTGCTAATCGTACGCTATTTGGTTACCGTGACATTGTCGACTTGTAAAACGACACCCGCTTGATTACCGGAAAGCGGTGAAATAACAAAAGGCGCGTTCACTTTACTGACATCTAAGCCTGCAGTGGCTAATTCGCTCAGTGCTATTTTGTAGTGCGTCCAAGTGTTTAGTGCGGGGTAGCCAATATCGTAATCTCCCGAGGTGCAAGGCCATACGCAATCGGCGCGGAAGATAAGGTTATCTTTAACAGCGCGAGGGTCGGCGGTAATGCGTAAATCAAACTCGACAAAGTTAAACCCGCTTAAGTCCGCTGTTGCGCTTGATTGGTAAAAGCCAATGCCGGTATCCGTGTTAAACGTTACTTCTCCAACGGTGCCATTGGCGCCGCCAGCATCCACAACGCTATAGCCTAGGTTACCTTCTGCACTGTATACACCCCATACATAGGGGGGCGTTGTTGCACCGTTAAATAGGGCAATGTTATCGCCGCTGGTATCAATCGGTTGCGGTGGCGTTACCCCAGGGTTTGCATCAAAGTCGTCGTCGCGGCTGGCGCAGCCTTTACCGGTTTCTATATCTTTAGTGCACTGGTAAACGCGCACGTAATCAATTTGCATTTCTTGAGGGAATGCCGATTCATCAATGCCGGTGTCGTTAACTTGGCCTGCCCAATTGCCGCCAACGGCAAGGTTTAGCAAAAGGTGGAAGCGTTGGTTAAAGGGCGCGTCGGGCTCTGTTAGTGCGGCGGCAGAATACCAGCCTGCGCTTGTCTGGGTGGCAAAGTGATCGCCGTCAACATACCAGCGTATTTCGCCTTCTTCCCATTCTACGGCGTACTCATGGAAATCGTCAGCTGGGTCGCCTTCGCCAGGCAGTACATACTCGGTGCCTGAGTATGTGTTGTTGGGCCAGTTATCGCCAAAATGCAGGGTGCCATGAATGCGGTTCTCGCCACCGACTTTAAGGTTAACCGCTTCCATAATGTCGATTTCGCCAGAGCTTGCCCAGCCGCCAAATACCCAGTCGGTAGGCAGCATCCAAATGGCAGGCCAAGTGCCCTGGCCATAAGGAAGCTTGGCGCGCACTTCAAAACGGCCGTACTTCCAGTCGCCTTTTAATGCCGAGCGCAAGCGGCCAGAAGTGTAAGTGCCGCTGCCGGAGGTGTCGTTAGGATCGTAATTGTCAGCATCGTCGTGGGTGGCTGGGCCTGTGGCATTTTCGCGAATGGCTTTTAGGTGCAGAATATCGCCATCAACCCAAACATTATCTGGGTCTTCTACATAGCATTGTGCTTCCGCATTGCCGCCGCCGTAACAGTTCTTTTCGTAGCTCCATTTGGTGAGGTCCACTTCATTGGTCGAAAACTCATCGTTCCATACCATGCAATACCCCGTGGCCAGTGGCTCGGCAATGCAGGCACTGGCCGCGGCACTGCTGTTGTTGGCGCTACTGATATTGCTGGCGCTACTGATACTGTTAGCACTCGACTCGGCTTCACTGCTGGCGCTACTTAGCGCAAGGCTCGAGCTATTGCCTGTGGCAGAGCTGATATTTGCTGTACTGGAGTGGTCATTGTTGCCACCACTGCAACCTGCGCCAACGGCTAGCGCTAATACGGAGGTGGATAACAAACGGGTGCTGGTTGATACATCAAGTAATTTTTTATGCATTCTTCTGGACTCGATAGCAATGAAGTGGATGAGTGTCACGCTAAGTACTGGGCGCACCTTGCGTCGACGCCGCTAAGTGTGCCGCGGGTAATTAACCCTTTCGCCCCAGAATACAGGTTTTCATGTACTGACACGTGCCGACATCCGCAGTAGACGCTTAGTGGCACGTAAAAAGAGCGGCAGCGGGCTTAAATTGTGATCAAGTTGGCGTGGCTTTTGTGGTGGCCGCTAGACAATATTTTAAAGGGTGAAGCAGCTCGCATTTTGGTGAACGGAGTGTTAGCCGCGGCGAAAATGACTACGCGTTGCGTAAAGTAGTACGCAGCTTGGCGTTACTGGTGAATGTTTTGATTGCGAAATTGCGTGGGGGTCATTTGGGTGTATTTTTTGAAAAACCGATTAAACGCCGACTTACTACTAAAGCCTGCTTGGTCCATCACTTCTAGCATCGGTAGGGTGGTTTGCTCGAGCAGCAGTTTTTTAGCGCGCTCTACTCGGTAGAAGTTGATAAATTCAAAGAAGTTTTGTTGGTAGTGTTGGTTAATAACGCGTGAAACCTGCCTTGGTGTACAGGCCAGTTTATTAGCTAGCTGGTCGAGTGTGATTTCTGGGTCTAGATAAACTTCGTCTTGCTCTATGGCGCGGCTGACGGCGTCAATATGATGCTGCTGGAGTTCTTCGGTAGCGGTGCGCTTAGGTAAAGGTTCGGCTTCTGGCGCGGCGGTGCTATTTTCGGGTAGGTTGGGGGCTTGTGATGAGCTTATCCCTTGCACAATGTTGGAATGTATTAGGCTGAATATCACCAATACCGTGGCGAAAATAAACTTAAAATAATTGCCCATAAGGCCCATCGTACTAGGGATATTTCCCAGTGCTAGGTGGTGAGCCAGTTGTGCTCCTAGCTCCCAAAAAAATAAGAACAAAAAGCCGCCAATCAATATTTGCAGCCACGACCGGCTAACCTTATCGAGGTTGGAGTGGCTGTGAACAATTTCGACTTTATAGCGTGTTAATAGTCGGTAGCTGAGTAGCCCGTAGCTTAGTATGGATAAGTGCTGGGCTATTAACAGGCCCCGATAAAGCGTATTTTCGTAATAGATGTTGTAGTTGTTGATGCCAGCGTGCAAAGCGCTTTCGCCAAGGGTGCTAAGTATGGCCCACAGGTAAAGGGGGAATATGGCTAGCGGTGCGAAGTGCCATGCGGTTTTGGTGTTGACGGTAAAGTCGGTATAAATCACTGACCGCGTATAAAGGTAAAGCAGCGGTCCCTGAGCCAACAAGCCAAATTTAAAAACAAAAAATAGCGTGCTGGCATCGCTGAATAAGGCCTGTTTTAACGGTGCAGACCAGTAAATTAAAGTATCCAATGCGGCCAGGCCAAATACCAATATGAATAACGCCAGCAGGCTATTGCTGCTTCTTTTGCCGCGTTTAACGGCCAATAAAATACAACTGAATATCAAGCAGTTAAAAATAACGAGCAGTAAGGCGATATCGTTAAAATTAAATAAAACGAGATGGGTGGTCATACGCGTATTGAATATTTGGCTGAAGGGGCGGCTGTTAATGGTACCGGTTTGAGCTGGAATGTCTATGGCAAAACATTGTTCTGGGTCGCATGGCGCTTAATGCTACAGCGATCAGTTTTTTCGGATGTGGCGCTAAAGCCACCACACTTTGATTAAACCTAACAGGCTGATAAACGCAAGAATAAAACCAATTACACGCTTAAATAAAATGGTATTACGCAAAATGTATTCGTGTGCTTTTAGCCCTAAATAGTGCCCAGCTGCGGCTACGGGTAATAGCAAAATGGCGGTTTGCCATTGTAACGCAACGCCAATAGCCCAAAACACCGAAAGCTTCAAGCTCACAATCACAAACCATGTGACAAATAAGGTATTACGCAATAACGGCGCACTTACATTGCGTATAAATACGGCGGCAATAAGCGGTGCGCCGGTTAATGAGGTGCCTGCAACATAACCACCTACTGCCAATAAACAATGATCAATAAATTGGCTATGGCTTTGCACCGCAATATCAAACAGCCACAACAGTGAATAAAGCAATGCAACGCCGTAAATAAAACTGAGTAGCCAGTGTGTTGGTAGTGTAATTAAACCGGCTATGCCAATTAGGGTGAAAGGTAAAATGATAACCATCGATTTTTTAAGGTATGCGGTGTCTACCTTATTAATACGTGTACGCAAGGTTAGAGCGGAAAAAAATAATAAGTGCAAACCAATAATCGGCATCCAAAAAATAGCTTGGTCATAAACAAATAATAATAGCGGCAGCCCCAACGCTGCCCCACCAAAGCCTAACCCGCTGCGAACAAAACCGGTCCATATAAACAATAAGGCAATGCACATTAATTGGTAAAAGCTAAAGCTTTGTAAAACGTCCATTAATACTCACTAGTGATTTAAGTGTGGGTTATAAAATTACAACACTTCGGACAGTTTTAAGCACCCCAATAGGCCCAAAGTAGTCATGTCGTGTCGGCAGGAAGGGAATAGAGTTTCGCTATGTTATTAGGAGTCATGGATAAATTTTGAGATAATTTGGTTTCTGACATCAAACAACCCACAAGATTTACCCATGACAGACCTAGTAAACACTATTTTCAGTTTAATGCCTAGCATCAATAAGCCTCAACGTGTATTTATGACTGGCCTGCTTGCCACATTGGTTGTATTTCACGGTCGAGCGACTTTCAGAAATATGAGTCGCTATAGCGATATGAGTGAGAAGCGATTCGCGCGTTGGTATCGACGAGAATTTCCGTTTGCGCAATTCAACACGGAGCTTCTCTTGCATTCATTGGGGCGGTCGCAGGAAAATATTGCAGCCATTGACGCTAGCTTCATGAAAAAGTCAGGTAAAAAGACAGAGGGGCTAGGCTGGTTTTATAACGGTGCTCAAGGGGCTAGTGAACGAGGACTAGAAACGTCACTCATTAGCGCAGTGAATATTAAAAGCCATACGGCTTACTCGATTGATGCGCGGCAAACCATCGATACAGAAGGTAAAACACGCACTGATCTTTATGCTGATCATGCTGCCGATATGGCAGATGAATTGAAGCGTTTAGAGATTCAGTATCTAGCCGCTGATTCATTTTATAGCAAGTATAAATTTGTGAACAGCGTTGTGAATGCAGGGCTGCACATGGTCGGCAAGCTACGAGTCGATGCAAATTTAAAATGGCTTTATCGGGGAGAATACTCGGGCTGCGGGCGGCCCAAACAATACGAAGGGAAAATCAATTTTGAAAATGATCTATCGCGCTTTCAGTACATTGGATCCTATGAAAGTAACACTGAAATATACAGCGCCATCGCGTATAGCGTTTCATTGAAGCGTGAGGTACGTGTAGTGCTTCTTCGATCGTCGGATTCAGCTGTATCGACAAGAGCGATATTGTTCTCGACAGATAAAAATTTAGACGCACTGACATTATTGTCGTATTACAGGGCTCGATTTCAAATAGAATTTTTATTCAGAGATGCTAAACAATACACCGGCTTGACACATTGCCAATCACGCCGTTCGGAGGCCATCAATAATCAGGTCAATGCGTCATTAACGGCTCTCAATCTATTAAAAATTGAGGATAGAGATAAAAAACAAACGGCTGAGAAAACGGTCATATCGATAGCGAGCTGGAAGCGACGAAAGTCCAACCAGCATCTGCTCTCAAGAGTTTTTGAGAGGTTAGGTGTAAACCTGAAATCGATTAAAGTCTGTAATGTGTACGAGGAGCTGAGTGATTACGGGCTTATTGCTTCATAAAACTGTCTACAGTGTTGAAAATTAAAGTATTGTGCGTTAACGAACGCCCGCATTATGGTTTGGTGTGGTGGTGTATTTAGCTGGTTGCAGCATAGGATCTGCTGCAAACTCTGCGGCTAAGAAGTCAATCATCTCGCGTACTTTAGGGGCTAAGTAATGCCGGCAAGGATAAACCGCGCTAATAGGTTGGGGGTGTGGTTGCCAGTCTTGCAGTAGTGCGACCAAATCACCATTTTCTAATTCGCTATCCACAAAGTGCCAAGTGGGAACATAGCCAATACCTAGCCCTTGAATAATTGCAGTGCGTACACCCTCTGTATTGTTTGCGGTGTAGCGGCCTTGTATAGGAATGTTAATGGGCCCTTGCGGTGCATTGAAGCGCCAATTGGCGCCAGCATTTAACCGGCTATAGACAATGCATTGGTGGCGGCGAAGGTCGTTGGGCGTTTGAGGTGTGCCAGCCTTGGCTAGGTAAGCTTTGCTAGCGACAACAATTCGGCGTGTGGTGCCTATTTGGCGAGAGACCATATTGGGGTCGGTAACTTCCCCGACTCGAATAGACAAGTCTATTCCCTCTTCGATTAAATCACTGAATTGGTCATTCATGCGTAAATCAACGGCAACATTTGGGTTGTTGGCCATAAATTGCGCTAATCGAGGAATGATATGTAAGCGGCCAAAAACCACCGCACAAGACATGCGCAGCGTACCGCTAGGTTTACCTTTGCGCTTGCCAACAGCATCTTCGGCAAGCTTTAAGCTTTCTAGGCTTTGTAGCGCGTGCTGATAAAAAATATGGCCATCATCGGTAAGCGAGAGCGAGCGGGTGGTGCGGTGAAAAAGCCGACAGCCGAGGTGTTCCTCCAGAGCTGCAACTTGGCGAGAAATAGTAGGCTGCGAACTATTTTGCTCAGCCGCCACGCTGGAGAAAGAGCCCGCTTCTACAACGCGCGCAAAGGTTTTGATTTGGGATATTAAATCGGACATTCAATATATTCGAAAATTGAATAAATGCTATGCAATGTAACCAACTTATCGCCCGTAGGCAAATGAATCATAGTGCGCCCTCATTGTGTTGGTGCGCTGTTATGCCGCTGGCGCTATCGATCATTCACTCGTTGGAGAATACCGTGAGTAATATTGCTTTTTTAGGCCTTGGAAATATGGGGGTAAGAATGTGCCAACACCTGCTAGATGCAGGGCATCAAGTAGTGGTTTGGAACCGCACGGCGGCTAGAGCCAAACCGTTGCTTTCGTTGGGGGCAACCATGGCGCTAACGCCAAAATTGGCAGTGGCAAATGCCGACGTTGTATTTTCAATGCTGCGCGATGACGCGGCCTCTAGCGAGGTGTGGTTACACAAGCAGCAAGGGGCTTTAATGGCTTTAAAAGCTGAAGCATTGGCCGTGGAGTGCTCTACAGTTTCTGTAGGCCACTTTGATAAATTGGTTAACAGGTTTGAGGCGTACGGGCGAGACATTATATGCGCGCCGGTAGCTGGGTCACTGCCGCAAGCCGAGCAGAAAAAGCTCATCTTTTTGGTTGGTGCTAGCCAAGCGCAATTGATGCGTATTCAGCCGTTACTTAATGTTATGGGGGCAGTTGTTCATCATGTTGGCGAGGGCAGCAGCGGTGTAGTGCTAAAGCTAATGGTAAATTCTTTGTTGGGTGTGCAGGTTTCGTTATTAGCAGAGTTGTTAGGCTTTTGCGAAAAATTCGATGTTAACCCGAGAAAAGCCATGGACATTCTCGCTCAATTACCGGTAGTAAGCCCTGCGCTTGCATCGGCGGCGCAAGGCATGCTGGCAAAAAACTTTGCGCCCAATTTTCCAATCGATTTAGTGGCAAAAGATTTTAAATTATTATTAGCCGATGCAGGGCAAGCCATTAAGCTACCGGTGACTAAAAGTACCGGTGCGGTATTTACGGCGTGCTGCGAAAAAGGTGGCGGGGATAATATTACAGGTGTTTATAAGTGCTATATGTAAAAAGGCAATAGCGATACAGCGCTATTAATCATAGCGGCGACCCCTAAAAAGAAGCCTGTGCCGCTATGATTACAGCATTCTAAGCTTCTGGCGGCCCAAAACGGTTAGCGCCATCGGTTCCGGCTAGGCAGCCGTTTTCAACGAATGCCCAGATAGGGCCAATCACAGGAATAAGTGAAATTAGAATAAACCAAGCCGACTTGTCGCGGTCGTGCCAGCGTTTTGCCTGAATAGCCAGTGATGCCCATATTAGCGGGATGTATAAAATAACAAATACTCCTGCGATAGCATCTTCGTTAATACCTAGTGTGGCCAAGAGAAACATGAGCACGAATATGGCTACAAACATGCTCAGCAGGTATTTCCAGTAAGTTGCGCGTCTAATGCGGCCCTTAAAAGAAAGTAAAATTTCCTTGGGCGTTAGTGATACGGCCTCACCTGAATCGCTGCTAACATCTGAATTTGGTGTCTCGTATATATTTTGTGTCACTACCTATTAACTCCTTTTGGTTATTGGGTGTCTCTAAAAATGTACTTTTCCCGCGAGAGCAGCTTACAGTTTTTTGCTCCTCGACGGCGAGTTCCCGCGCCGGGAACGCCCATGGATTGGCTAGAGCGAGTCCAGAAAAATTGTCGGCTGCCGCTAAGTTAATTACATTGCCACGGATGGAGGAAGTGCAGAAAGTTGCCAGTAGCGACTTCTGCCCTTGCCCTCACAAAAAATTACTATTTTTAGATATCCCTTATTTGTGTGTCACAGAGCATCAACTTGTTGCTGTATGGTTTAAGCACAAAGGCGTGATGCACTGCTTTCTTTTGAATAAGCCTCGCGTATACCACGAGATGGTTTATTCAAGGTTACATTATGGTTGGCTCTGTTAATTCTGTACACAAGATGTGTAGATTAATTGCAGGTATAGTGGATTACAGCTCAGAATTTTCCCCACCAGTAGAGTGAGTGTGGAAATAAAAAGAGTGCACATAAGGTATACGTTAAGCGGCCGGTATCCAGAAAATTTTAGTGCAACGCTAGAAATGGTGCTATAGAAGCGGTGAAGTGATCCTGGGCCAAAGGTAAATGCAGCGTTAGGGTAAGGTGCGGCATACCAACTGGGCAGCTCTGAAATAACATAGCCTTGTTCGAGAATCCAAAAGTTAAACATCGTTCACATTCCTTTACTGAAATTAGTCGCCAAATACTGCAGTAGCTTGGTGTACTGCTAAGTTAAAATTAAGGGCGGCTCTAAAAATATGCTTTAACGCCACAAGAGTGTATGCACTAATACCTTGGGGTGCTGAACTATGTTGATTTTGGCGCCTGTGCCGTTTGGTGCTCTTAGGCCCGTAATCGGTCTTATGGCTTGTCATAACTAATGTATTAAAGAATGGCTTTGTTATTTCTTTCGGAAATATGTATGTAGTTAGATCACGCCTAATAATGCTGTTTAGTCTCGATAGCCCAACGAGTATTTTCCTAGTTACTTTTCGGCTATTATTAAGGAATGTTTTCGCTGACGCCTCCCTTAATGTTACAGCCTCTATATCGCTTTTACTGCAAAGCTTTTTGGCCATTATTGCTGCCTGTGTATGTGGTATGGGGGCTAGAGCCTGTTATTGCGTCTCAAGGGCAAGAAAAGCGCGCTATTTTTGTAAAGTATGCTAATAACCAAGAAGATGATTATTTTAAAGTTAGAGATCAATATTTTATAGATTTACTCAATTTGGCGGCTAAATATTCAGACGTCAAAATCTCTTTAGTGCCTGCGAGGATGACCAATCAAGTCGAAAGTCGCGTTGTGCTAAGTGTAGAAAAGGGTGAGCTAGATGTGCATTGGTTACATACTAATGCACATCTAGAGTCGGAACTTCTGCCTATTCGCATCCCTTTATATAAAGGCCTAATTGGCTGGCGCTTAATGCTTATTCGCCAAGAGGATCGCGATTTGCTTAAAGGTATTGCTTCGGTGGATGCCTTAAGGCAGTTCCCAGTACTACAAAGTTTTGATTGGCCGGATACGCCTATTTTGAAAGCCAGTGGTTTTGAAGTTGAATCGTCAGTAGATTTTAGAAGCCTATTTCGTATGTTGCGCTACGGTCGAGCAGATATGTTTCCGCGTTCGATCGTGGAAATTTGGGGGGAACTTGATGATCAATCGGGCTTGGATTTAATGGTTGATCCATACGTTACCCTACATTACCCAACGGCGTATTACTTTTTTGTAGCTAAAGGCAACAAAAAACTACGCGACCTATTAGCGCAGGGCTTAACGCGGGCAATCGAAAGCGGAGACTTTGAGCAGCATTTTCAAAAACACTTTTCTGCAGTTATTAAAAAAGCAAAGCTCACAGAGCGTACTTTAATCTCAATTAAAAACCCAAACTTGCCAGCATTAACGCCCTTGGATAAAAAACATCTATGGTTTATTCCAGAGAAAAGCACCGTAAAACCATAAATGGTAAGTAGCGGTTACTCACCATTATATTTAAATTGACGTAATGCTTTGTATGGCAGCGGTGCGTGCTACTTGCAAACGTCTAAAGCGCGTGCTGATGTTTGTGTAATACCTCGAGTGTATGAATAACGCCACGCAGCTCGGCTAAACCTTTCATGCGGCCAGTATAGGAATAGCCGGGTTTTACGCCTTCGGTATTGAGCTCGTCCGCCATTAAGTGGCCGTGGTCTGGACGCATAGGAATAGAGCAATCGCTTTCGCCTGCACTTGACCTTCGTCGCTCTTCGCACAGTAAGGCGTTAATAAGCCCGACCATATCGTTGTCGCCATCTAAATGATCAGCTTCGTAAAAGGAGCCATCTTGTTCGCGTTTTACATTTCGCAAGTGAACAAAATAAATGCGGTTGCCAAATTCGTTGGCCATGGCGGTTAAATTATTATCACCACGGGCACCGTAAGAGCCTGCGCATAAGGTTAAACCGTTGGAGGGGCTTGGCACGGCATTAAGCAGTTTTCTCGCATCTTCGGCGGTAGATACAATGCGCGGCAAGCCAAATAACGAAAACGGTGGATCGTCTGGGTGAATGCACATTTTTACGCCAACGCTTTCAGCGGCGGGAATAATCTCTTGTAAAAATAAAAATAAGTGCTTGCGGAATTGTTCGGTGCCTAATGCTATAAATTGTTGAATGGCTGCGCGAATGGTATCGCGGGTGTAAGAGCCTTCGCCGCCAGGTAAACCGGCAATAATATTTTTTTCTAATAAAATCTTTTCGTCGTTACTCATAGCACTAAAGCGAGATTTGGCGCGGGCCAATACATCGCTAGAATAATCTTGCTCAGCTTTTGGTCGTTCCAGTAAATACACATCGTAGGCGGCGAAGTCGGTCATTTCAAAGCGCAAGGCTTGGCTGGCGTTTTTTAGCGTGTAGTTTAGGTTAGTGCGCGTCCAGTCCACTACCGGCATAAAGTTATAGCAGATGGTTTTAATACCTGCGTTACCCGCATTAATAACGGACTGTTTGTAGTTTTCGATATAAGCCTCGAAATTACCGGTTCGCGTTTTTATATCGTTGTGCACCGGAATGCTTTCTATAACCGACCACTCAAGCCCAGCGTCTTCAATTTGCTTTTTTTGTTGTGCAATATCTTCTGCTTGCCATAGCGCCCCTGTGGGCACTTGGTGCAATGCGCTAACAATACCCGTGGCGCCTGCTTGTGCGATTTTTTGTAAACTGATGGAATCACTAGGGCCGAACCAGCGCCAAGTTTCTTGCATGGTGGTGTTCCTCGTAAAGTCGAAAGTGGGGCTATTCTACCTTAGCTGAATGACCTATGTGCGGCAGAAATAATACCGAACAATAAAACTGGCGGTATTAGTCCTTTAGGGTGTCGAGTTGCTCAATAACGGGCTATTCCAAAGCTTGCACAGGCTGTGGGGTATCCGTTTTTCCGACATAAAGCCGCGAGACATCGTGTTCCTCGGTAACTGCTTCTCGACATTCCGCACTTGCTCCAATAAAAGGCTTCCTACCTCTGTCCTTGCTCTCACAAAAAATTACTATTTTTAGAGCTGCCCTATATTAAATACGAGCAAGGCGTAATCTATGAAATATGTCACACTCCCATTTTCATATTCATCATATGATATGGTAAATATTGACATCGTCGTGAGATAGCGCCATGAAACAACACGGGCAACACTTTTTTAACCCTAGGCTAGTATTTTTTATGGCCGCAATTATTGTTGCCGGTTGCGATGGAGGTGTAGAGTCTTCTTCCGAGCATAGCCAAAGCTCTACGGTAAATATGCCTGTTAGTTCGTTAAGCAGCGCACAAAGCAGTGAGGAATCTAGCCACTCTGCAGAGCATAGCTCTGAAATTAGCAGTGAGCAGTCCTCATCGGCGACGGTAGAGGAATCTTTTGTTTATGCGATAAATGCAGGGAGTCAACAACCTGCTCGCTTGGGTGGCATTGACTATCAGCCTGATCGGTTTGCATCTGGTGGTACCACGTTAGCTGTAACGGACTCAATAATGGGCGCCGCTGATAGTACTCTTTTCCAGTCAGAGCGTTACGGCGAATATACTTACAATATTCCTGTGTCAAATGCGAATTACACTATCGTTTTACATTTTGCAGAGCTTTACCACACCTCAAGCGGCGAACGCTCGTTTGACGTTAATGTTGAAGGTCGACAAGAATTATTAGAAATTGATTTGTTCAGTCTGGCTGGGCATGACGGCGCATATAACCACCGCGTTGAGGGAATCGTTGTTGAAGATGGAAACCTCACCATTGAATTAATTTCACGAATTGATAATGCCACGCTGAGCGGGTTTGCTATTTATTCTAGTAATGGTGGCGCTTATGAAGAGCCGCCAGAACCACAGTGCACACAGGCGCAAAGAATGCAGCCTGCAGTGGTTAATTATGATCAAGCTATTACAAATCAAGCTCAGAAGAACCCACCTTCCGGAGCCTTTGGTTACGCTATTGAGCATGCAACGCAAACTTTACCTAACCATACAATTTTTAGGCCGGCACTGGATGGTAATACAAAAATTCCAATTGTTGCTTGGGGGAATGGTGCTTGTTCAAACGTAGGTACGGAGCAAGCTGACTTTTTATTAGAAGTAGCATCGCATGGCTACCTTGTTATTGCTAACGGCGGGCCTTTTGGTTCTGGTAGTAATGATCAGCATGAAACCGAGCTTGTTAAAGCCATCGACTGGGCTATTGCAGAAAACAACCGCCAATGTAGTCAGTTTTATCAAAAGTTAGATGTTGAGAAAATCGCAACCATGGGGTGGTCTTGTGGTGGTGGCATGGCTCACTATGCAGCGGTAGATCCTCGTGTTGATACGGCAGTTGCTTTAAATAGCGGCATCGCTATTTTTGGTGATAGATTTGATTACTACCCTCGGTTTCATTCGCCGCTAGCCATATTTAATGGCGATCAAAGCGATGTTGCCTACAACCCCGGTCTTCAACAGTTTGACGAAGTCGATAATGTTCCCATTTACCACGCGAATTATCCCATTGGGCATGGTGATGCGTATTTTCAGGATAACGGTGGTGAGTTTGGCATTATTGCAGTGGGTTGGCTTAACTGGATGCTAAAAGATGATCTCTCCAGTTCTGGCAAAGGTATGTTTATCGGCGACAATTGCCGCTTATGCCGCGGGCCATGGAATGCTAAGCATAAAGGCTTTGATTAGAAGGTTAAAATTTTCTGGCTTTAGATCTCAAGGCGATCGGTTAATTAATGTATCGCCCTGCAATGGATTGGCTTGCCAATTTTTAGGATGGTAGCTCCCCTTAAGTTACAGTCCCATCGACCCTGATAATTGGGGTCATTTTCCCGCTTCTTTTGAGGCGGGCTTTTTTAATATAGCCGTAAAAGCGCGCTCGCCATAATTAGCTGCCTTACCATTCCTCTGCTTTTACAATATTTTTTGCGATGGCCTTGTGATGCATCTTGATTTTACTTCGCTGATATTGTTTCAAAGCAACGGCAGGGCAAGTTTTCAATAAAGGGGTATCAATAAAAATTTAATGTAATTATTCAGTCATGCTCAAATAGATCGGCAAACTGACCATTTTCTGGGCCGCTCAAGCCATACTTTATCGCTATGCAAGTGTTCCAGGCGTTTGAATGCCCAGAAAACAATCAATTCGCCTTTGGGATGGCCATTATTTCGCACGCACCTGAATAGTTACAATTTAATTGTCATTAAATTTTTTGTCGAAGTCTTGCCTTGAATCGAGCAGTAAATTCCGCACGGCTTTTTCGGCAGCGCTTCTTTTTCTGGCGGCAATAGCTTTGTATACCTCTTCGTGCCTTTTTAGCGCGGCTTTATGAATGTCTTCGTGCCACGAGGTTAAACTGATAGATACCGCCAGAGCATTGTGCAGCGTATGCCCGATGTAACGAATGACATCGTTATGAGTAGCATCCAGAATGGCTTGATGGAATCGGATGTCTGGTTCAATGGAGTCGGCTATTGTAGCGGCAGATTTCATATCGAAAAACGCGCTGCCAATTTTCTCTATATCCTCTTGCGAGGCTTTGTCCACAGCTAGCGCTGCTGCGCTTGGTTCTATCGCTAACCGTGCCTCAAATAGCATGTCGAGAAATTCACCTTCTGGTAATGCTTGGGTCACCCAGCTTAATACGTCGCTATCCAGTAAATTCCAACGCTTCTTGCCTTGTACAATGGTGCCGACTTTCGGCTTTGATACCAGCAGCCCTTTTGCAACTAATGCCTTGGTAGCCTCCCTGACGATTGGCCGGCTTACGCCATACTCATCGCATAGCTCAGGCTCGATGGGGAGCTTTTCCCCTTCTTTATAGTGGCCTTCAATAATCCGTTGTCCAAGCGCGTCAATAGTTTGTGCATTCAAGTTTTTGGGTTTTAAGTTCATGCTATGCTTACTTCGTCAAGATGCTGTTGGCAAATAGTCATATGATAGCGTAAAAATGTGGTAGCAGCTCTTTTTGTGTAAATAGCGCACGTACTATAAATGTGGAAGACCAAGAATATCTCGCAGTTACACCCTTATGAATTTAACAAACTGTTATCCAAGCCTTTCTGGCAAAGTCGTTTTTATTACTGGTGGGGCAACAGGAATAGGTGCGAACATCGTTGAGTCTTTTTGCCGGCAGCAGGCGAAAGTGTGCTTTATCGATATCCAGGACAAGGCCGCCGCCGAGTTGATTAGCCGCATGTCAGCTATTGATGGTGCGGTACTGCCTTGTTATTACTCGTGCAATTTACTTAATATTGATGATTTAAAGCAATCTGTCGCGCGAGCGATAAATGCTTTTGGCGGCATTGATGTTCTTATTAATAATGCCGCAAACGATACCCGGCATGATTTTCGAAATATTGATGAACAATACTGGGACGAGCGAATTAACTTAAACCTTCGGCATTATTTTTTTGCTATTCAAGCGGTTTACGAAAGTATGAAGCTTAGGGGGGGCGGATCTATTATCAATATGGGCTCTATGAGCTGGCATGCGTGTCAGGGCGGTATGACAGGCTATACAACATCCAAAGCAGGTATTGAGGGCGTAACTCGCGGCTTGGCGCGCGACCTTGCAAAAGATGATATTAGAATTAATACCATTACGCCGGGCTGGGTTATGACCGAACGACAAAAAAAAGAATGGCTAGATGACGAAGCATTAACCACAATAAAGCGAAATCAGTGTTTGGCTTCCCCATTAACGCCTGAAAATATTAGCGCAATGGCGCTTTTTTTAGCCAGCGATGACAGCCGTATGTGCACTGCGCAAAATTTTATTGTGGATGGCGGTTGGATCTAACCGGTGTTTATTCAAAAGCCTTAGGTCGCGCGGTAGGGTGAATTTATTATCCGCAGGCAAATGTTCCTCGCTACACCCAACCTGTAAGTGGAGCATGTTGGGTGTAGCGAGGTAGTCAGTGCTGCTATGGCTTACGGCTTTTGCTTACTTTTGCTACCGCCCAAAGCATTAATAGCCAAGTTAATCCCCATAGGTTAAATGCACCAAGGCTAACCCCGCTATCTGCTGATGAGCTGCTACTTGCAGGTAAAGAACTTGCCACCGTTACGCTTGATGATTGCGCTTGGCTGCTAGAACTTACGGCAATTGATGATTGCGTTTGGTTACTAGAAGCCGCAGAGCTAGACGAAGAGCGCGCAGTGGAAGAGCTGGCGATAGGGCCGTTATCGGTTGGCGGTGTACCGTTGTAACCCTCTTGCCCTTCCCGTGTCATGGCCAGAATAAGATAGCCGTTTTTTACGATAGCATTATTGGGGGAAAAATCGGCTCGGTTTTCAGCAAAGGTCCAATCCGCTTTGCCCCAACGGCCATTGTCAAAGTAATCAAAATCGTCGCGCCATTCCAATTCAAATTGCCCGTTGGAATAACTGTAAAGCTCGACCCAGTTTACAAACATATGCAGGGGTAAAATGTTGTCGTTCCACGGGCCTACCCAGGCCGTGTTGTCTGGTGGCCAAAAGTTAAGCCTTACTTGCGCGGGGCTTACCAAGTCACCCGCTTGGCCGCCGGCGGTGGTGCGTGCAACCTTGCCATCGACTAACCAGCGCACTTGGTTGGGTGTCCACTCGATGGTAAATGTGTGGTATTGATCAGCGAAGTTACCATCGCCATGAACGTCTTCGGAATAGTCTTTTGAGCCAAGCCCGGTAATAATATTACTTTGCCAGCTGGTCGCATTGTTTTTGCCAAAAACTTCAACATCTACTTCCTCCCAAAAAATAGACTCCATTTCGGACCCGTCTTTCCATAAAAAGAAATTGGAAATTACACCGCTACCTTTCGCCGCTTGCATGCGTATCACGAATTTACCGTAGAGCTGTGGATCGGCGACAAATATCTCTGCCCCTTTATAAGGCTTTGCCTGCGCCGGCGTGAGCCAGCCCGCCCCAATAATTGATGCTAGTAGTGTGAATAATTTTAAGCTGAAAACACCTCGCCTCATTTGTAAACCCTCGTTTTAATAATGTTAATCACAGTGTTAATGCACCGTTATTTTTGAGAGTTTCTGCTCGGGCGTAAAGCTTCACATTCCGTTTTGACGACATTGAGACTCCCTAATCATGGGGCTTGGGGCTGATAAATGGTTGTTTACGTAAAGCAGCGTGTTGGCGAAGTGTGTGATGGGTG
Source organism: Marinagarivorans cellulosilyticus (assembly GCF_021655555.1). Lineage (NCBI taxonomy): Bacteria > Pseudomonadati > Pseudomonadota > Gammaproteobacteria > Cellvibrionales > Cellvibrionaceae > Marinagarivorans > Marinagarivorans cellulosilyticus. The sequence goes on from NZ_AP023086.1 coordinate 552,533, forward strand.
TACGTAAGTTCACATAAGTATGAACCGCACAGGGGAGGGGCCAGGAATTGGGTTGTGTTAGAGCCTTAGACTTATTCAAACACTATATTTGCGCCCTAAAGGCTGTGGGGGTTTGTTCTGTATATTTTTTAAATAAGCGATTAAAGCTGGCTTTACTGTTAAAGCCCGACAGGGTAGCCACTTCAGTAACCGTTTTATCGTGGTCTGCTGGGCTGCGCAGTAGACGCATGGCTTCCTGAACACGAAGGTCATTAATATATTCCTGAAAGTTTTTTTGAAAGCCTTTATTTATAGCCAGCGAAACTTGACGCTCTGGCAGGCCTAAATGCTGGGCAAAGCGATGCAAGCTTAGCTGGCTATTTAAGAATGGTTTTTCACTTTCAATAAACTGTTCTATTACATGCTTCAATTCCCTTAGCTTTTGGGCTTCGTCGGCGTCACTTTTCTCAGTACTTATGGCTGGTTTGTCGTTTGTTACATTGAATTTTAAGCTTAGCCACACAAGGCCCAGTAATAACGCGAGCGTTAAATAGTTACCAGCGATTCCCATCGCATCACTAATCGCGCTAGAAAAATGTAAGCCGCTCCAGTGGGTGAGCAACACAAATAAGCGTATCGCGGTAAAGCCTGCCGTTAAATACAGTAAAAATATAACCTCAGAGCGTGTTGTTATTGCTGTTTTAAGTGGGGAAGTATTAGCCGCGCTTGCTGCAGTAGTTGGGGTGAATGCGCTATAAGCCTTGAATGCAAGGTGCAGGCACATAAAGCCGTAAATGGCTGGCACTAGCTTCTTTAGCGATGTGAATACCGCAAAGTACGAGTCTGGCGTGCTGTAAATGTTCAAGTTCAAAATGAGTTCCCGCTGTATGTCCAAAGGGAAGCGGTGGCATACCCAATACAAATAGAGTGGGGTTAGTAATGCGGGCATAAAATGCAGTGCAAAGGACCAGTTAACAGTGTGGCGCCCATATAGCTCGTAGCGGATTAAACCAAACAGTATTGGGCCAAAGGCAAATACGGCAACACTGAAAATAGTCGTCAACCAGGGGGAAACACTAAACACAACGGGCTTCACGCCTTCACCCCAGAAAAATAAAGTATCAATGGCAATAAGGCTATTCATGGCGAAAAAGGCCACCAACATATGTCGGGAGCGATGGCAGGGGGTAGTTTTATTAAGTGTTAGCGCCGCAAGCAGCGCACATGTGGCCAGCACAGCAAAAAGGATAAGGTCATGAATGTTGAACATAATCATTTTCATGGGGCGTACCACCTGCATAACAATAAACTTTAATGGGCTAAAAATGCAACTGCTAACAACTTAGTGTATTCGACTAAGCCATCTAAGCGTGCTGCCGTGGGTGGAAAAAATTCAGAGCGAGTCACAGTTTTTACAGGTGCAGGCTTTAAAAATCGTCAAAGTCATGTTTGCCGTGAAATTACGTTGAGGCTTGTCACATTTTAGTTTTTGACTTGAGTTGGTTATAAAAAGGGTGTGCTGGCAAAGGTGTTCTATGTGCATGGTTTAACTGCGGTTTCTAGGTCTAACAGCTCGGCGGCCATTAAAGCAGCTATGGATGGTGGCTATTCTGATATCGCAGGAGTGATCAATAACTTCTTTACCGATATGGGATTAATTTCATTACCTGGCCGAGTGGGTAGAAATTAATTATCAGTGGGGAGCCGCCTTCTGCAAAGATCAACTTTGAATATCCCTTTTAGGGTGCAGATCCGCACCTTGGATATAGTGGGGTGCGAGAGTTGGAAAGCTACTGGGGATACCCGATTTAAACTCTGTTTCATCCCAATATTTTCTATTTGAGAGAGCTTTACTTAGGGTTTCGTTCCCCTCTTCTGGAGCAATCATTTAAGGAACTCGCTTAAAGTCGTTTTTTTGAATGCCAGCCTTTATTACAGGGTGCCAAGTTGGCTGGAGGAGCAAATTATTGGTTTTCGTTGGTCATATTTATTTGCTACTGAATATTACCTGTGGCCCTATTCGGTGACGATTGCGGCTGAATCTCTATTCAATGCGCTCAAAGGGCTTGATTAGGTATTTCGAGGCGCTCAAGCACTGAAGGGGTGCTCGGGCCTCGAAAGCGTCCGTCCAGCGGTAGTTTTATTCCACAGTAACCGACTTCGCCAAGTTCCTAGGCTGATCCACATCGGTACCTTTAATAATTGCCACGTAATAACTTAGCAATTGCAGTGGCAGGGTGTATACCACGGGGGCCAGCCACGGGTGTACGGCGGGTACTTGGATTACGTGCATGCCGTTGTCGCTTTTAAAATGCGAGGCGGCATCGGCAAATACATAAAGCTGGCCGCCGCGTGCGCGTACTTCTTCTACGTTGGATTTTAATTTTTCCAATAAATCGTTATTGGGTGCGACTACAATAATGGGCATTTCGGCATCAATTAGCGCCAGTGGGCCATGTTTTAATTCGCCGGCGGCGTAGGCTTCTGCGTGAATGTAGGAAATTTCTTTTAATTTAAGTGCGCCTTCCATTGCTATGGGGTATTGGTCGCCGCGGCCTAAAAAGAGAGCGTGGTTTTTATCGGCAAAATCTTCGGCTAGCGCTTCGATGCTTTTGGCTAACTCTAATGTTTCTTCGAGTTTGCGCGGCAGAGTTTTAAGGGCATCGACTAATTCTTTTTGTTGCTCGGTAGATAGGCCGTGGTGCTTGCCTATGGCTAGGGTTAGCATGGCAAAGCCCACTAGCTGGGTGGTGAACGCTTTGGTGGAGGCTACGCCAATTTCGGCACCAGCGCGGGTCATAAACGCTAGGTCTGATTCGCGTACTAAGGAAGAGCCAGCCACATTACATACGGTAAGGCTGCCTAAATAACCGAGTTCTTTTGCTAAGCGCAATGCGGCAAGGGTGTCGGCGGTTTCACCTGATTGGCTAATGCTGACTAATAAACTGTTGGGTTGCACAAAAGATTTGCGGTAGCGAAATTCGCTAGCAATTTCGACGTTACACGAAATGCCGGCGTAGGTTTCTAGCCAGTAACGCGCCACCATGCCGGCGTGGTAACTGGTACCACAAGCCACAATTTGTACGTGTTGTACTTTTTTGAATAAATCGGATGCACCATTGCCAAAGGTTTCGTCCAGTACGCTGTCGTTACCAAGGCGGCCTTCTAATGTGTTGGTGATGGCCTGCGGTTGCTCGTAGGTTTCCTTCAGCATGAAATGGCGGTATGGGCCTTTATCGGCGGCATCGTAACTTACGTTAGATTCGTGAATCTCGCGGGCGACTTTCTCGCCGGTATTAGTGTAAATATCCACACTGCGGCGGGTAATTTCAGCGACGTCGCCTTCTTCCAAATACATAAAGCGGCGGGTTACGGGTAATAGTGCAAGCTGGTCGCTGGCAACAAAGTTTTCGCCGATGCCTAAGCCCACCACTAAGGGGCTGCCGCTGCGGGCAACTACCATGCGCTCTGGGTCTTGTTGGTCGATAACCACTGTGCCGTAGGCGCCGGTGAGCTGAACTACGGTTTTTTGTACGGCCTCTAACAGTGTTGCGGCGGTTTTTAGCTCCTCAAATACTAAGTGAGCGATCACTTCGGTGTCTGTATCGGAGGCAAAAACGTGACCCTTAGCGGTTAGCTCGGCTTTTAAAGCGATGTGGTTTTCAATGATGCCATTGTGCACCACGGCAATGCGCTCGGCGGAAATGTGTGGGTGTGCATTGCGCTCACTAGGTTCGCCATGGGTGGCCCAGCGCGTGTGGGCAATGCCGGTACCGCCGGGTACGGGGCTTAAGGCGATAGCATCGGCAAGCTCGGCCACTTTACCTAAGCGGCGCACGCGCTCGAGCTGTTGGTCTTCAATAATTGCGACACCGGCGGAATCGTAACCGCGGTATTCCAAACGGCGAAGGCCTTCTACAAGTATTTCTGCTACATCGCGCTGGGCTACAGCGCCAACAATGCCACACATGGGGTAAGTCCTTAAGGTTAAGTATTGGGTAGCGGCGCCGGTATTACCTTAACGCCATGGGATTCAATAAGTTGCTGGTGCTCTGGCTTTATACCTACATCTGTAACCAGTGTAGTAATTTGTGACCAAGGCAGTTCTAGATTATGGATTTTGCGCCCGACTTTGCTGGATTCGGCCATTACAATCACTTCGCGGGCCACTTCGGCCATTACGCGGCTTAAGTGGAAAAGCTCGTTAAACGTGGTGGTCCCGCGGGCTGGGTCTAGGCCATCGGCACCAATAAATAGTTGATCAAAATCGAAAGCGCGCAGCATTTGTTCGGCCAACTGCCCTTGAAACGACTCAGAGCGTGCATCCCAAGTGCCGCCCGTCATTAACAGCGTGGGCTCGTTTTCTAGCTCGCGCAGGGCGTTGGCTACGCTAAGGGAGTTGGTCATTACCACTAAGCCTTGTTTGCTGAGCAGTTTGGGCAATAGTGCGGTGGTGGTGGTACCGCTATCGATAATTACGCGGTTATGGTCGCGAATAAGCGATGCCGCAGCATGTGCAATGGCTTGCTTTTGAACCGAAACTTCCTGTTCGGTTGGGTCGCTAATAAACTCTTGTGGAATCGCCACCGCACCACCGTAGCGGCGCATCAGTAAACCGCTGGCTTCTAAGGCGCTAAGGTCTTTACGTATAGTGACTTCGCTGGTCAAAAAGCTCGCAGCAAGGGCGTCGACACTCACTTCACCAGTGTGTTCTAGGCGCTCCACAATCGCTCGCCGGCGCTGTTGAGTGTTTCGTTTTGTCATCTGTTTGGCTTATTAAGTTTCGAACCGAAAGAATTGTAGTGTTATTTCACCAAAAAACAAGCAATTCGCCGCTGTCTGCGAGTGTTTGGTGGTTTTGCCAAAGCTGCCGGCCCAGTGGCTGGCAAAATTACAGGGTTGCCCTAACTGAATAAAAATGGAATACAGCGGCTGGGTGTATGCATTGAGTGATGGCGGTTAGCTTGGGCATTGTTGGCAGGGTAATTTAAGGTTTGGGAATTTGGCTCTTGCAGCGCCGCCAAAATAATGAAAAAGAAGACATTATTTTTAAAATAAAAAATTCAATAATGGCTATTTTTTAAATTAAAACGATCTATTTGGGGGGGAATTAAACATGCGTGTTAGGCATTAATTTTCCGAATTATTAGTTGTTTTGTTATTGATGCGCTCGTTCGGTATTTACTTATGTATCAATAGATTAGCGATTCTTTGCGCGATAACTGGTCGATTTTAAGTATGGGCAGAAAGTTGTTGTGACTAAGTGGAAATGACTATAAGTTTTTTTAATTATAGATAAAATTTTTTTAGACTTTTTTGGCTTGTGACTTAGTCGTCTTTTTCATAAGGCGGCAGTTTGACGGCAGCTAAGTTAGCGATAAGACTGTTTACTAAGCACTCAATTTTGCGGTGCTGCTACTTATTAAACTTCTTCGGATAAAGAACCTGCGATTAGGAATGTCGCCCCCATACAAAGCTACGTATTGTGTAGCTGGAGGCAATACTTAGTGTCTAGCAAGTCTACGCTCACATCAGAAAAACCGGTTAACCTTACGGTTATTAACCGCAGTGCCGAAAAGCACACGGCTTATATTCTTTCTAAGTTGCCAAAGCCAGTGCAAACAATGAAAGACCAAGCGATTGAGTGGCTATTAGAGCGTTTGGATATTGCTATTTCTCATGTTGACGATTCCTTATTTGAGCTGGCGAGCCATGCTTTTCAGCAGAGCGAGCAAGATAGCTATTTTTTTGCTATGCGGGAAATTCGCTCTAACCACGCAGCGGTAAAAAACCAATTCAAAGAAACCCTAGCGCAAGGCTTTTGCGCGTGTGTGGAGGAGCCGGACGAAGACGATAGCATTCAGGTCGATACGCTAAGTGTTATTGCGAACGATGACATGGACGAAATACTGGCCATTGAAGCGGTCGTTAAAAAAGGCAGTATGCAAAATAAAACCGCGCTAGAGCATTTAGTTCGGCGCTTAGATGCGGTGTGCTTGAGTGATGGTTCTATCGACACTATGCCGTTATCTCCTCGTAAAATATGTACGGCTTTTAAGCAGGCTACAGAGTCTTTACGGTTGCATGTGAATGCGCGCTTAGTGTTGTTTAAGGTTATAGAGCAAGACCTAATCGCCCGTCTGCCAGAATTCTACCGCCAACTAAATGGAGTTTTAGCGGAGCGAGGGATTTTGCCCGATATTGCCGATGCCTCAACACAAACAAAATCGAAAAAATCTGGCAGCCGTTTAACAAAACCAGCTGATGAAGGTTTAATGGGCGCACCGGTATCGCTGGATGATACTCAAGAGCTTAACTCGGCAGGGTTATCGCCAAGTACGGCTTCTACTGCTGCCGTAACCGCGCCAGTAGGTGCGGATACGGGTACCGGAAAGGCCGCTGCTGATGCTTCTGGGCAACAGGCGCTCGACGATATTGCCGCGCAGCTGAATAAACTACAGGCTGGCCTGCGCAATGTTACGGCCGCTACAGCTAGCCATGTGCAGGCACCGGCAGGGGCTTTAAATACGCCGCAATTGTTGGATATTCTAAGCCAAGTGCAAGCGGCAACCACGCCAGCTGCGCATGCTCGCCCTGGCAGTTTAATGAATGCCATAGCCCAAGCCAGTGGCGGTTTAGCTGGCGCATTAAGCCTATCGCCGCAGCGTAAAACATTGCAGGTGGTCGATGGCTTATTTAGCTCCATGCTCACCGAAGATAGCCTTGCAAACCCGCTAAAAGAATTGTTGTGTCGATTGCAAATTCCTATTGCCCGGGCAGCGGTGGTGGACAATGATTTACTGTTTCACCCAGACCACAGCGCCCGCAAATTAGTTAATGCCTTAGCGCAAGCGGGCATGGCATTAAATGCCGATGATAGCGAAGCATTGCAAGCAGACCCTTTGTATAAAAAGATGGCCGAGGTGGTTGATAGTGCGGTTAAAGACTACGATACCGATAGCCAGGTATTTACCGATTTATTAAACGATTTCGAAACCTTTACCCGTCGCGACCAAAAGCGTTTAGAGGTGCTAGAAAAACGCATTCTCGATGCGGAGGAAGGCCGAGCAAAAGCCGAGACTGCGCGAGTAATGGTGGCGCAGGCAATTGTGGACATCTGTGAAAACCGCGATTTACGCAGCGCCATTCATACCTTTATTCACAAAGCTTGGCATCAGGTCATGTTTGTTGTGTGTGTGAAGCACGGCGCCGATTCCGAGTTATGGGCCGATACCGTAACAACCGCGGCACAACTTGTAGATGCCACGCAAAACCTACACAGTTATGTGGCGTGCGAAAAATCGCGTTTAGAATACCCAGCATTAGCGGCTAAAATTCAGCAAGGGTTTGAGCTAATCGCGTTCGACCCGTTTGAGGGCGAGCAGCTACTTAAAAAGTTAGACGATTTATTCAGAAGCTTAAAACCCGTTGTTGAAGCCGAAAACGCTGGAAAACAAGAACAACCCTCAGCAGCGGCAGCACCTTTGGCGCCTGTGCAGCAAGCGGATAAAAATGACGCTAGCGCGTTTTTAAAAGCTAAAAGGCAGCGCGTAGTGGCCGAAAACTCTGCTGCTGCAACCATTGACGAGCAATTTTTTGCACAAGCTAAGGCGTTAGCTCGTGGCACTTGGTTGGATTACAAAAAGCGCAACGCACCAGTACTGCGTTGCCGCTTAGCTGCGGTAATAGAGTCAACATCGACCTATATTTTTGTAAACCGCAGCGGCCAAAAAGTCATGGAAAAAAGCTTGTTGGCTTTGGCGTTTGCTTTTAAAAACAATGAACTTACAACCGTTGATAGCAGCTTTTTATTCGATAAGGCATTGGAGCGCGTTATCGTCAGCTTAAGGAAAAGCGAAGAAGCCGCTAAATAATCCACGTTATGGCAACGGCGGCTTGTTTATTATCGGCATATTCTAAAACCGTAGCGGTTATTTTAAGGTAATCAACGAGCTATTGCCGCCTTGTTCGTGCAGCGCTTCTAACCCCTGCATTAAGCGTGAGCAGCAATCGCCACCATCCTCACTTTTAGCAAATGTTGTTAAAGCAATCGATAGTGTAATTTTAACCGGCTTACCCTTAATATTAAGTGGTGTGCGGGTAATAAAATTGCGTAATTTGTCGAGTGTTTCTTGCCCTGTTTCGGGGGCGCTTTCGGGCAGTGCGATTAAAAATTTATCGCCATTATAGCGGCCAATAAAATCCACTGTGCGCAGCCTGTCGCGCAGTGTGGTGGCGACCAGCTTTAAAACTCTATCGCCAATTATGTAGCCATACTCATTAAAGTTTGCAAGGCCATCGATATTGCACATTGCTAATGTGATGGGGTGGGCGTAGCGTTGGAAGCGCTCGCATTCGTGTTCTAGCCGCTGGCTACAACCTGCGCGGTTGGGTAGCCCAGTAAGGGCATCGCGGTTGGCTTGGTGCTGTTCCTTTTCAACCAACGTTTTTGTGGTTTTGGCTTCTAGCTCTACTTGTTGTAATTGATCGGCAACTTCCCTTAGGCTTTTATTTTGTAGTGTGTCTTGGGTGTTTTCTTGTTTTCGATCGATAAGGCTTTTTTCAATAACAGTAATGTGCTCCATTACTGCAAACTTTAATTCGTCTAAGTTACTGGTTGTTTTATTGGTTGTGGCGAGCTTGTCTTGGCTTTCTTCTAGTGCTTTGTTTTGTAGGGCGCGGTGCGTCATTTGTCGCGCGGCATCTTCTAGGTGGTGGTCCATCACTTGGCAAATGCGCGCTAGCTCGGCATCAATGTGAACCAGGTAATTGCTAAATTCTGCCCCGTAATTCATGTAGCTGGTTTGTAAAATATCGCGGATGGCGCGCAGGAAGCTGGCAATATTATCGCCAGTTACGCCGTGGTCAATTTTTTTGCGCTCTGCAATAATTGAAGCGGCAAGGTCTTCTGTCGGCACAATCGCAGAGAAAATTTCGTGCAATAAAGACTCTAATTCACCGCTATTTTCGATGGTAATGGCATTGTCATGGGCTGGCGGTGCATCGTCTTGTTGCTCTGCAATTTCGAAGGTGGTTTGTGGAATAGACGAGGCATCCTCGTTGAGCGAATGCAGGCTATGGGTTGCAGAATTTGGGCTTTCGGTTTGTGCTGTGTTTCTTTCGGGCGCGTTGTCTTGTGGTGTTGGGTTTGTGCTTGGCGATTTATTAGCGGGCTGCTCGGCTTGCGGGCTAGGCGACAGCAAGCGTGTACCGCCGCTTAACCGTTGCCACATGTTTTTATCCGGTGCAGCTGCAACTTTAATGGCTTTGCGTTGTAGCTCCCGCAGGGCTTTTAGCCACTCAGATTGTTGGTACAGCTGAAGGGTTTCTGGGCTAATGCTGCGCTTAAAGGCTTTTATGCTTTGCTGGGTTTCGCTATCTAAGCGCAGTGTTTCGAAATCGTCGGTGAAGCGGCCAATAATATCGCAGGTGGCCCTAGTGTGATTGGCTCGCTCGTGGTGCCACGTTTTGACGGCTTTTTCCACCCGGCCTAATTGCTCGTGTACCGATGCGCCAGAGGCGCCGCGTATCTTTTCTTTTAATAAGCTAAGCTCTGCGTCGAGTGTTTTGTTCAGCCCATCGCTGGCCGAGCTTAGGTGCACAACGGTGCGCCGTAGCATGTCCGCATGCGCGGCAACCTGTTTTTCGAGCTTTTCTTGCTCGGCCAAAGCCGAGAGGTATTTTGCGCGCCAGTCTGTACTCACAGGTTATCTCCTATTGTATAGCTTTAGTATAGGAAGGCCTTGGCTAAATAGGAAAATAGTCTGAGGAACTATTTGGTTAAATGTACCCTAACGTTGCATTAGATTTTGAGTTCAGGAGCTTTTAGAGTGGTATTTATAGCGTTGAACGGAGATTTTTTTGGATTGATACTAGTCACTCTAGGTGAGATCCAGAAAAATTGAGTACGACGTTAGAAATGCTGCTATAGAAGCAGCGAAGCGATCCTGGGCCAAAAGTTAATGCAACGTTAGGGTGTATAGTCTGGCTGGGGTATAGATAATTTAGGCTTTTGATTGCCCGCGGTTTAGGCGGAAACTTAATAACGGAAGTAGATATGAAACGCAGTTGGATATTGGGTAGCTTAGTGGTGGCAGGTAGCGTGGTGCTGCAAGGGTGTAGCTCTATGGCGGGGGGCAACAAGGCGCCGGAGTTAAGCGCTAAAGATGAAGCGCGTTTAGTCGCGGCTGCGCAAGGCGTATCGAGTGAGCATAAGGCCCGTTACCCGTACCGCCACCCGGTAGAAACCTTAAGCTTTTTTGGCATTAAGCCTGGCAGTACTGTAGTTGAGGCACTTCCTGGCGGTGGTTGGTATTCCAAAATTTTGCTGCCTTACCTTGGTGAAAAGGGCCGCTTAATTGGTGTGGATTACAGTATGGATATGTGGCCAAACTTTGGTGGCTTTGCTACGCCTGAGTTTATGGCCAACCGAAAAAATTGGCCCAGTGAGTGGGTAGCTGATGCTAAACGTTGGTCCAGTGTTGGTGCAATACCCAGTGCTTACACGCTCAATTCCATGCCGGCGGAGCTAGAGGGCAAAGCCGATGCAGTGTTATTTATTCGGGCGCTACATAACCTTGCGCGTTTTGAAGATAACGGCGGCTATTTAACCCAAGCGCTAGCCGAAACGCATCGGGTACTCAAGCCCCACGGTATTGTTGGTATTGTTCAGCACGCCATGGATGAAAGCGTTCCCGATGAATGGGTAAAGGGGGATCGCGGTTACCTAAAACGTTCTTTTCTGATTGAAGCTATGGATAAAGCGGGTTTTGAGCTTGTAGCAGAATCTGACATCAATAAAAATCCGAAGGATAAGCCTAAAGATGGCGATGTAGTTTGGCGCTTGCCGCCATCGCTCAATACTGACGATTCGCAAAAAACCGCCAATACGGCGATTGGCGAATCTAATCGTGTGACATTATTGTTTAGGAAGCGTTAATTTTTAGTGGTAGTGCTATCGTCGTTCGAAACGTGCGATGTTTTTCATTGTAGTTTGGGTACGCAAAATACAGGCAGTCTTCGCCCGAACTGTGCAATATCAAGAAGTAAGGCACCGAATTTTTTCTTAGCTTTTTACTGTTGCCGAGTTTCCTCTTTTGCTATTGCGCATGATTTTAAATAGTGATAATTTAATAAAAAGATAAAGTGTTTCTTTAAAGGTGGTTCGCATGATCAAGGATGAGTCAATGCATGAGTTAAATTCTCATGTTCACTGCTTCAAGTCCCAAGCAGAGCCTCATCAATCGTCCCTTGTACTAGGAGGGACTGGTCCAAATGGCGCTGCGCATATATCTACAATATCAGCCCTATCATTAGATTATATTGAACAGTTACAAAGTGTACATGTAATTTCTGGTAGTGTATTTTCTTTGATGTCTTGTTTGGCGCACCGCGAAGGTGCACTTAACCGAGATAATTTTGAAAACTACGATCAAGAAGTGCGCAATATTCATCAGGCGTCCATGACCAATGTAGTTAAGCATTTTGTTCGCAAGCGAAAAAATCCGCGTACGCTATTTGATAATGAACGTATAAGAGATACGGTTGAAATGTTGTTTGGCCGTGATTTTGTTCAAACACCCTTGTCGGCTTTGTCTTATTCCTACTGTTTTCATGCCTATTGTTCTAACAAAGGTGAAGTCATAGAACTCTCGGCAAAAACGTTTCCGGATATGACGCTGGCTGAAGTCGCAATGGCGACGGCTTCTGTACCGTTTATGCATGGCGAGTTTTCTTATCAAGGCATGTCTTTATCGGACCCTATATTTTGTCCGCTCATCAGGCCATTTCGCAAGCGCATGTTCTCGTTGCCTGGGTACAAATTGTATGTGAATCATAAACGCAGTGGTTTGTCTGGTAAGGTTTATTTTATTAAAACAGAAGAGCGTCGCTTTCCAGAGTTTTCTATGAGCTGCGATTTTCTAACTTTCAACTTAGGGTTTTCCAACCGTTATGTAAACAATTTACATCGTCGATTAATCAAGGAGATTTTGATAGATGGCTGAACAAATGGATATTGAAAAACATTACGATCTGAATGAACGTGATTTTTTTGAAAAAATACTTGGTGAATCAATGACTTATTCGTGTGCCGATTGGCGGCAATGTGGGTCTTTGAGTTTAGCTCAGTACCAAAAGTATCAAAAAATGGTGAAGTTTGCCGGTATTGATGCCCATACAGAATCCGTGGTGGATTTTGGTTGTGGCTGGGGGACAAATCTTAAGTGGTTGGCGGAGGATTTTCCAGCATTAAAGCGGATTACTGGCATTACCATCAGCTATGAACAAGCTTCGTATATTCGTGAAAATGTTATGCGCGGTAGTTTAGGGCGGCGAATTACTTTAGATGAAGTGGACGTTTTTGAGCATATTGCGGCGCAACCAACACCACGTTATGACGCGGCAATTTCTGTGGGGGCATTTGAACATTTTGCATCGCCAAAACATTATAAGCAAAATAATCACATCGAGCGCTATGGCCAATTTTTCAATGGTGCAAGACGTTGTGTGGCGGGTAAGTTTGCATTGCAAACGATTGTTGCGGCTCAACCTGCCAACCGTTTGAAGGGCGAGGCGCGTATGCGAGCTATGCGGTTTCAATATTTTATCGCAAAGCATATATTCCCTAACGCGCTGACTCCAACTGTGGCGTATATCGAGCAGGCCGTAAATGGGTATTATGATATTGAGCAGTTGGAATTGCGCGGCGACGAATATGCATACACGATAATGGAATGGCAGCAAAATTTAATGCAGCATAAAGAGGGTGTTCCGCACCACCAATACGAGTTGTTTATGCGTTATTTTGACTTGTGCATAGAGCATTTCTTATCTGGGTACATTAGTTTGGCGCGTTTAAGTTTGAATCCTGTATAGATTGTGTTAGGGCGAGCATTCTGGGGTAAAGGCTAGGTGTGATTAATACCTACGAGTTTTTCGATTGAATCGTCACCCAATACAAAGGTGTAATTAATTGGGGGCGTGTGTTTCACTTTGGGGTGGATGCAGGATTCTGATGCTCGACCCGGTCTGGCACTTGTTTCGCAGGTGCCAATTGTTGATTTATCGCCTGCGTTTTTGTCTTCGTAAATTTAGCGTCATTCTTTCGCTGATTCTTTCTTTTAGCAAGTTGAATGATGCGTTTCGGGTTTTGATTCGAGAGGGTTTAGTCTGCACCTCATTGCTGAAATACGTAAAAATACGTATATACCCTCTATAGTCACTTGCGCATAATGCTCTATGTTTAACTCAGTATGGGAATAGGGCGTATGGCGATAATATTGAATAATACAGTCATTCAGCAGCTTAAGCTTATTGGCGGCAGTGTTTTGTGTGCTGCCTTGGCGGCTGGCTGTTCACCACCGGTGGATATTGACCCTAGGGCGCACTGCCCTAGGCCGATGGAAAAACCAATTGTAATATCTAAAGAAGAGCTGCGTTCGCAAGTGGCTTTTACGCAAAGTGAAACCATTAAAGAAAATGGAAAGATTGTTGTTTACAACGATTACCTACTTGTTAACGAGCCCAATATCGGCATTCATATTTACGATAATATTCAGCCAGAATTACCACAGCCGTTAGGTTTGTTAAAGGTTCCGGGCAATATCGATTTTTTTGTACGTGATGACATTATTCATGCAACCTCCTATATCGATTTGGTCCAAATCGATATTAGCGATTTAAATAATGTGCGAGAAGTTGGTCGAAGTAAGGATATTTTCTCGGCCAATTTATTTCATCATGGTTGGTACCCTAGGCATAAGTATCATATCGATTCGAGAGAGTCGGTTGTGGTTGGAGTTGAGTTTTATACTGAACCAAAAGAAGGCTGTGACGAGGAGATGGAGCAATGAAAAAGTTAAAAGCGTTGAGGCCTTTTATTCCTTTGTGTACAGCCTTATTTTTAGGTGCCTGTACTGGTGCCAGTGAATCGCCTAACGGCTCTGCCGGGCAGTCCAATGCTGGTTCCACGGCAACAATGTTACCTTATGGTAATGTTGCTTATGTTCTGGATAATAACTTGCTAAAAATAATTGATTTGGAGGCAGTTCCGCCAGTACTCGAGCAGGCAATATCGTTGGATGCACCAGAAACTTTGTATATTAGCAACGATTATTTATATATTGGCGGTGAAAATGGTGTTGATATATTTAACCTTGAAGATCCAGTCAACCCCGTTAAAGCGTCTACTTATGAGCATATGCGGGCGTGTGATCCGATTATTGTGGATGATGATATTGGCTATGTTACGTTGCGTAGCGGCTTTAGTGATCGCTGCCGTTTAGCAGGCCCCAATCGTTTAGAAATTGTGGATATGTCTGACCCGGAATTGCCTGAATTAATCAATACTTTTACCATGACTAACCCTTACGGTTTGGCTAAAACAGATACTCACCTTGCTGTATGTGAAGAAGCTTTTGGTTTGACCCTTTTAAATGTGGATGATCCTCTAGCGGTATCTGAAACGGTGTCTTACTCTGATATTAATTGCTTTGATTTGATTTATAACGATGGCGTTTTAATTGCCACTGCAAGTGATGGCATCTATCAATTTAGTGCAACCTCGCAATTTCTTGAGTTGCTAAGCGCGATACCGGTAGGCGATGCGGTCGAGCCTGCTATTGAGGAAATGAATTAAACTCTGCAAGCCCATTGAGTAATGTCGATTAGCGATATTACTCGATGGGCTAAATCTAAATGAATACAGTGCAGTTTTGTTGCCCTGTAAAAAGTTAGAGGCTTTCTTGTAGTGTTACGGCAATCGGTAAGTGATCAGAGAATCCTTCTTCATTCACCCCTCCTCTAGATGCCGGTCGAGAAAAACGCACCGGCGCGTTATTTTTGATCATCCCTTCTGTATGAAAGATAGTGATATCTTGAGGTAAGCAGTAAATACCTTCACGCTTTAATGCTGCACGATTAACTAAGATTTGATCTAGCATTCCCCAGCTTTTATTGAAGCTGTGGGTTGCTGTGCTATGGCCTAAGAGTGGCCACATTAAATTGAATAAATAAGGGTTGGTCACGCGTGTGGATGTGACTTGTTTAAGTGTGCGTGTGCTAAGGGCGTAATTTTCAAGAGAGATATCAAAGGGTTCGTCGTTAAAGTCACCCATGACAAAAATGGGAATTTCACCTTTTACGGCTAATGTACGCTGATGCCAATAGGCTAATGTCTCACCGGCCATCATCCGGTAGGGCGCGCTACTTTCCTTGCCGCCACGTCGCGAAGGCCAGTGGTTGGCCATTACGACAAATTCATTGCCCCGTAGGGTTTTGAATGTTGCTTGCAGAATATCGCGGGTGGCATTGCGCTTGAGTACTACGTGATTAAAAACCGTATCGCGCTCTACCGTAATGCGTTTTTTATCGTAAATAATGGCGACATCAATGCCGCGTTGGTCCTGTGTATTTGCGTGTACTACAGCATAGTTGCGCTGCGGGAGGTTAAGTTGATTGATAAGCTTATTCACCACACTCTTAGATTCAACTTCGCACACTCCTAGAATATCAGGCCCCTGTTGGTCATTCATTGCGCTAATAACGTGGGCAAGTTGCCGGATCTTTTTGGCTAGCACGGCTTCGCTCCAACCTTGTAACTCACTGGCCAACTTGTCTTGTAGCCACCTTGGCCGTTCGGGACTGTGCTCTGTATCAAATAGATTTTCTAGGTTCCACCATGCCATGTAATACGCCATATGTGCCTCGATTTTATGCAGAGTTGTGTTGTTGTTGTACGCTTTGGGTATTACGTTTTTGTGGCATGAGGGCATTCAGTGGCGCATGTTATTGTAATTTTTGGGTGGCTAGCGGCTTGCTTTGTATTCCGCTGCTTGGCAGTGCTCTATACTGATGTTTTGTTTTGCTTGCTCTATAGGTTGATATGCGCAACACCTTGCTGTTTTTTATTGCTGCTATTTTAGTCGCCTTGTTTAGCGTTGGCCGGCCGCTTTATGCGGAAGAAGAGTTCACGCCGTTAGAGCCAGAAAACTGGTTACCGGCGGCCTCCTTGCCGCTTGCGCCGCACAATCATCCTATGCCATCCACACTCAACGATTTAGTGACGTTGCTGCCATATTCGCCAGTCAATAACCCTTTGTTGCCAGAGCAGGCAAATACATCGCCTCTTTTGCCAAAGCTGAAGTCGCAAGGGCGGGTAAAAGTACTGTTGGGCTACAGCGTTCCGCCAGGCACCGCTACGCGCATGACATGGGTGCCATCGCAATCTTTTAGCGGCTTAGATGTGAATACACCTGTTTTGGTGGTTAATGGTGAGCAAGCCGGCGACACCCTTTGTTTAACAGCGGCTATACACGGCGATGAGTTAAACGGTATCGAGATGGTGCGCCAAGTGATGTATGGTTTGAACCCCGAGGCATTGCGGGGCACTGTTATTGGGGTTCCTATTGTTAACTTAATGGCGTTTGGTCGCAGCTCACGTTACTTGCCGGATCGCCGTGATTTAAACCGTTATTTCCCGGGTACGCCCTACGGTAGTTTGGCATCGCGTTTTGCCTATGCCTTTTTTAATGACATCGTTAGGCATTGTGATGCGCTAATCGATTTGCACACGGGGTCTTTTCACCGGACTAATGTCACGCAGCTGCGGGCCGATTTAAGCCACCCAAAGGTTGCAGCCCTTACCAACGACTTTGGCAAAATTGTTGCCTTAAATACGCAAGGCAACCCCAATTCACTTCGCGCGGCAACAGTTGCTGCTGGAATTCCGGCTGTTACTGTGGAGGCCGGCGAGCCTTTGCGTTTGCAAAAGCATGTTGTGCGCGAAGGGGTGGAAGCCTTGCGCACATTACTCAAAAAACGCGACATGATTGATCATTCGGTATTTTGGCGGGAGCCCGAGCCGGCTTTTTATCAGTCATCTTGGGTGCGTACGCAAACATCGGGTATTTTGTTTAGCCAGGTAAAGTTAGGGGCTAAAGTAACCAAGGGCGAAATACTGGGTACGGTGACCAACCCTGTCACCAGCGAGCGCACGACTATTCGTTCGCCGTATTCGGGCATTATTCTTGGGATGGCGCTGGACCAATTTGTATTACCGGGTTTTGCTTCGTACCATATTGGTTTGCTCACTCGATCACAAAGTCCAACGCAGCCGCCCATCGATGGAGATGGTTTTGAAGATTAATAATAAAAACCAAGCGCTTCCATTCATAAAAGCATTCTTACCTTGGGCTGTAGCACTCGCATTGAGCTTTTCTGCTGTTTCGGCTTTAGCGCTTAGCCCCCAAAAGGCGAAACGGTGGCAGGAAGATTTACAAGTTTATCGTACTGTTTTAGCGCAAAAGCATATTGATTTGTTTCATCAGTTGCCCAAAGCTGAAATGGATGCCTACTTAGGCAAACTCAGTTCTTCGTTGCTGGTACTTACGCAAGAGCAACTTTGGGTCGAGTTAATGCGGCTGACGCAACGCGTTGGCGATGGTCATACATCTGTGCCTTTATGGCAGCAAGAAACACAGAACTTCCCATTTGAAGTTAAAATTTTACAAAATCGCGCGTACATTACGGCAACCACTGCTGAACACAAAAGCCTGCTCGGTAGCGAGTTATTGTCTATTAATGGTGAAGACGTTGCAGCCGTAATAAAAGCGGTTTCGGCGTTGGTGCCTTTTAGTGAAAACGTTTATTCAAATGCTGTACGCACAGGGCAATACTTATTGAACGCACAAGTATTAATGGGGTTGGGGGTTATTGCTGGTGGCTCGGAGTTAACGCTTGGGTTTCAAACCGAAAACAAAAAAGTTTATGTGCAAAGTGTGGCTGTTAAGTCTCCTCGGTTTTCGCATCGTTTAACGATGAATATGCTTCAGCCGATAAAAGTGATAGAAAAAGAAAATGATAACCTTTGGTTTGGCTCACCAGATAAAGGCCGCACAGCGTATGTAAAGTTTCACCGCTACCCAAGCTATGGCGATATGGAAGATTTTGCCGACGAGTTACTTGAATACATTAATAAACAAAAAACTAAAAACTTAGTTATAGATTTACGTGGTAATTACGGCGGCGACTTTTTTGTGGGCTTAAAACTCGCGCATCGCCTAGTGCTGGCAGACTCCATTGATTGGAAGCATGGCGTTTACACGTTAATTGATAACGAAACATTTTCGGCGGCAATGAGCAATGCGGCGCAATTCCAGCAGTTGCTAAATGCAAAGCTGGTTGGGCAAGCCACTGGCGCTAAGCCATCTGGGTATCAGGATATGGGGCAGTTTACCTTGCCGAATTCAGGCTTGGTGGTGACCTACTCTAAACGTTTGTACCATTTTCAAAGAACGACTGCGCTTGCAGTATTCCCTGATGTGCCCGTCCCGCTAACAATCGACGATTACCGTAAAGGGCAAGATCGTTCGTTAAATTGGGTTTGGTCAGATATCAAACGCCGAGAAAAGCCGGTAACAAGATAATTCAGTAAGCTCCCGCTGATACTTTTTTTGCGCAACAGCTTGCCTTATTTTGATGGCTTATTTTGTCGCAGGTGTGAACCGATTCGCTTAGTCGTGGCGCCAAAGTAATTGATTTAGCGCCATATGCTACAGCGATGCGCCGGTAGCTACAAATTGCCGTACCTGTGCTGTCAATTTGACGGTGAATTTGCTATTTTCCCCCCTTATTTTATTAGGTCATAGCTCAAGCCTTGTTATGGGTTAGTTGTATGTCCCACTCTGTTTACGCACTCACCAATAGGATGATTATGCTTACATCCCAGCAAATTCAAGCGATGCCTGAATATAAGGCGCTAAGAGCCGCCAGGCGAAAAATAATCCTGCCTTTGGCCGGCATTGTTATATCGGCGTATTTCTTTTTAATTTTAACCATTGGCTTTTTTCCTAAGGCTTTAGGTGTGTCTTTTATTGGCGGCGTTACCTCTTTTGGTATTGCAGCAGGCTTCGGCTTAATTTTGTTGTGCTTTGCTGTGACGGGAGTATACGTTAGCTATGCAAACCGTAAGATTGAACCATTAGTTAAAGCCATTACGCAAAAAGCGAAGGGCGAGCTATGAGGCTTCTGCTACTCACACTTTTGTTCTTATCGTCTTCTGCTTTTGCGCAAGGCGAGCCCACTACTGGCGAGTTGATTATGGATGTTTTAACTGACCAAGCACTGTTAATGTTTTTCGCTTTTGTATTGCTTACCGTGGGTATAACGGTATGGGCGGCAAGGCGCACTAAATCGGCGAATGATTTTTATGCTGCAGGTGGCGGCATATCGGGGTTTCAAAACGGCTTAGCAATTGCTGGGGACTATATGTCTGCGGCATCGTTCTTAGGTATTGCAGGCTTAGTTTATGCATCGGGCTTTGATGGTTTAATTTATGCGGTGGGCTTTTTGGTGGGGTGGCCTGTGGTGCTACTGCTTATTGCTGAGCCTTTGCGAAACTTGGGTAAATATACATTTGCCGATGTGGCATCGTTTCGCTTACAGCAAAAGCCGGTACGTATTTTGGCGGCTAGCGGTTCGCTATTGACCGTTGTTTTATATTTAATTGCGCAGATGGTTGGCGCTGGTAAGCTTATCGAATTATTGTTCGATTTGCCCTACGAATCGGCAGTATTGGTGATTGGCGTGTTAATGACCTTTTATGTTACTGCGGGTGGCATGTTGGCAACAACGTGGGTGCAATTGATTAAAGCTGTATTACTGTTAGGCGGCGCGACCTTAATGGCTGTGCTTGTTATGGTGCAGGTAGGCTTTAGTTTTGAAACAATGTTTGCCACCGCTGTTGATGTTCATGAAAAAGGCTCCGATATTATGGCGCCGGGTACTTTATTAAAAGACCCTATTTCGGCATTATCGCTAGGGATTGCATTAATGTTTGGTACTGCCGGCTTGCCCCATGTGCTTATGCGATTTTTTACCGTTAAAGATGCCGTGCAGGCGCGACGTTCAGTGTTTTATGCTACGGGCTTTATTGGCTATTTTTATATTCTTACCTTCATTATTGGTTTTGGCGCTATTGTTTTGTTAACCGGTAACGACACCTACTTTGTGGATGGTGTACTTAATGGTGGTAAGAATATGCCAGCCATTCATTTGTCCCATGCCTTAGGTGGTGACCCGTTAATGGGCTTTATTTCAGCCGTTGCCTTTGCCACGATTTTAGCGGTGGTTTCAGGCTTAACCTTGGCTGGCTCCAGTGCTATATCGCACGATCTTTACGCGACGCTTGTTCTTAAAGGTAAGCGCAACGAGAAAAAAGAAGTGCGCGTTTCTCAAATTGCTACTGTGTGCTTGGGTATTATTGCGGTAATGTTGGGCATTGTCTTTGAAAAGCAGAATGTCGCGTTTATGGTGGGCTTAGCATTTTGTGTTGCCGCTAGTGCTAACTTCCCTGTGCTAATTTTATCGATGTACTGGAAGAACCTAACCACGCGTGGTGCGGTAATTGGGGGGGCAACAGGGTTGTTAACCGCATTAATTCTGGTTGTACTTGGGCCAACCGTATGGGTTGATGTGTTTGGTTTTACCAGCCCGATTTTCCCGTATAAATACCCCGCGCTATTTTCGGTATTAGCTGCGTTTATTACCATTTGGCTTGTATCTGTTACCGATAAATCGCCATCGGCACAAGCCGAGCGAGAAGCATTTGAAGAGCAGCTGGTACGTTCGCAAACTGGTATAGGTGCGGATGCTGCTTCGGAGCATTGATTTTTATTTTGTCGGTATAAAAAGGCCATGCAGGTATAGCTTGCATGGCCTTTTTTGTATTTGCTTGTGATGCCGGCATTGAATACCACCCTTACACTGGCACCTAACCTGGATAATTGTGTGGCCAAGCGTCTGGTGAATTGCTGGGCTAGTGCGGTATTATGCTTCAGCGTAATATTGATAATCTTGTTACAAGGTAGTTTAGTGTCCCTTTGTGGGTTTTATGGGTGGCGTTAAAGTGGCGAGTCAAAATTATGCTATTACACGGTTAAATTATCTGCGCGCAATCAATTTTATCTACCCTTAAACAGAAGTCGTTGATTTTGCTTTAGTTATTCATAGCAAAGTGGCTCTTCTCCGCTTTAGTGAGGTGATCTAGTGGCTTCCATAGAACATGGATTGCTCGTCAGGCATCGATGATTGCCTTATTTTTAGCTTGAAGTACTCGGTATCCTTGATGCCTCTTGCTCGCTTGCGAATCATGCCAATGCTGACATTGCCGGCTTCAATTCTGGCGCTAGTCAGCCCGTGTTTTCCGTAGTTACAAATGCCTACGCTATGCTTCCTTAGTGACTTTGCAAATTTCTTGAGATAGAGCATATTCGTCTGTTCCGCGATGTCGCACCACTGCTCCAATGCATTCATCATGGCGTCATAATTCCCTGCATTCCACAAAGCTTGGAGCTGCTCTTTGAGTATATAAAGTGTATTGATATTGGAATTATTTTCGAGCAATGTCTGGAGTTTATTGGCTTGTTTATCATTTAACTTGTCGGCATTTTTTAACAACAGGTAGTGGGTACCTTTAAGCTGCTCTTTGCCTGCGCGATCCGCCTTTCTGAACTCGATCCTACGCTGATTGCTCATGGCTTTACTGTAGTTTTGCATCACATGAAACCGATCGAAAACAATGTCAGCATTAGGCAAGCATTCGCGTACCGATTTTTGATAGGCTGGCCCCATATCCATGGCTACCGCCTCTATGTTTTCAGCGGTTTGTGCTGGTAAGCGCTTTAGAAACGCTGTCAACACCTCGGCTTTACGGCCTGTCTCAACGCCAATTAAATGACCGGATTCCATGTCATAAATCACCGTCATATAATCATGGCCTTTGGCTCTAGCGACTTCATCGACCCCAAGATATTTTAAGTCAATTAATTTTTCAGGATTAAGTGCAGGCAACGTTTTCTCTAGGTGAAATTTATCCATATTTTTCACCGTTTCCCATCGTAGCTTTAGGTGCCGACTGACCGTGCTGATACTCATATGGCGACACAATCCGCTCACCAACTGGCAAAATCTTTGAGTATAGCGATTGCCTGTATCGACAAATTCGCAAGCCTCCATTAGACGCCTACCGCAAGTCGTCACAACTTGAGCGAGCTCAACTTCCAAATAGCACTCGAAGCCACACAAAGGGACATCACGGATCGTTCTGCGCAAGTATCGGTTGATGTTGGCCGCCTCATTACTTGACGGGTCAATCGCTCTATAACGACGGTCTCGCTTGCAGTGTATAGTCA
This sequence comes from Marinagarivorans cellulosilyticus, assembly GCF_021655555.1. Taxonomy (NCBI): domain Bacteria; kingdom Pseudomonadati; phylum Pseudomonadota; class Gammaproteobacteria; order Cellvibrionales; family Cellvibrionaceae; genus Marinagarivorans; species Marinagarivorans cellulosilyticus. The sequence continues at coordinate 574,702 of NZ_AP023086.1, forward strand.
ATCTTTGCAGGGCCAAGTCATGCTGAACTTGTTTGACACGCTGACCAGGAAGGCTCAAAATTTTGCTGGAGATGTTAAGGCTCATATATTCGTTTAAGTGTAGTGGCGTGAGAACCTTACATTTCAACGGATATGGCGGGTCTTAGCATCTCTTTTTACCTCACTAAAGCGGAGAAGACCCAGCAAAGTAAGCAGGGGGCAGCTCTAGCGGCCGAAGCTAAAGATAATTAAGCTGAACAATTACCTATCTTATTTATTTTGGGGAGTCATATGGTATATCAATCAATTTATATATTCTTGCTTGCATCCATCGTAACGATTCTTACAGCTTGTGGTAGTGGCGCAGGCGACGCTAACAATAGTAACAGCATTGATAGCGACGGTGCTTCTACAGGTGTACAAGCAAATATTACTGCGAGTGGTGTCGATACCAATATATTTTCTAGCAATTTAGATGTGAATTTCTATGCTTATCGTGAAGATTTTGCTGGCTCACAGCATTATTTAGCCGCGACTAGCACTGGCACAGCTCTTAATTTTGTACGCCTAGGCATGGGGGAGCTCGAGAATGAAGATTTAGACTCAACAATCTTCATCAGCGAGGTGCAGGATGCTTTTGTTTTTATTGCTACTGATCTTGGATTGTCTGCGCGTATAAATTTTGCCGGAGTGTCTTACCTTTACAGCCTTTCGTGTGCCCCTGAATCTTGCTCGGGGATTATATTTGATACTGCCAATCGTTCTTTAAGTTTGAATAACGTTTCGCTCGAGCCAGCATTAGACGGGGAGGGTGAAGCTACAGGTCTTTTAACGTTAGATGGCACAATTGTGTGGGCCGCAAAGGATGAGGACCCTGCAGCACCGGCGGTAGTGAGTGTTGACCCCGGCGTTGGCACCGGAAGCTCAAATGTGACCTTGGCAGACATTGTGGGCGTCTGGGATGCAAGCTCTGGCGAAGACGAAAAATACATCGTATTTCAGGCGGACGGGGTATATGGCGAATATGATTTTCGCGGTGACTTTAATACCGTTGGAATGAATTGCTATACCTCTGAAGAGGGAACAATCGAGGATCTTGGCGATGGGCAATTCCGCTTGAATGGAACTACCAGAGTCGGCACCTTTTCGTTTGTTGGCGAAGATCTCGTTTTTACGGCGCCGGAAGGTGCATACACTTATGGCGAGTCTGATCTAACCGCTTCGGACCTTACCCCAATTTGTGATGTTAATGACGCAATGGTAATAAGCTTAGCCGGCACTGATGTTACCAATAATTTACTTCCCGATACGTTATCGCTAGGAGCACCCAATATTGCGATAACGTTTGTAGATAGCGACCCCGACGATTTCTTTTCGGGCTTTAGATATCTTGATTACGACGATATTGAAGGTTACAGCTATTTCAGCTTTAACGGTCAAGGTCTGTCCGAAACCTCGGTAGACAAACCTAAAATCTCTTTAGCTTTAGAAACCGATGACAAACGCTACAGTTATAATTGCGATAGTAATGATGACTTAATTGCTTCTAGTCGCCCAGATTGTACCGGTATTACATTTGAGCAGGTAGGTGATGTTATTACGGTTGTTTTCAATAATACGACATTGGGCCCGCTGTCAATTTCTGACGCTACATCGTCCATTACCTTAAATGGAACCTTGGTTAAGGATGCTTACGAGTAGGGGCAAAGTATTTGCGTAACTAAAAAAGCCATGCCGGTTATTTACCGCATGGCTTTTTTTATGGGGTAAGGGCCGAGGAAAAAATACTTTATCCAATAATACTTGTTTCCTGCATCCTCAGCTGCGTTGCTCAAAGCGTTACAGGCCCCGGCATGCGCCTCTTCGAGCGCCTTGCTGAGAAAACAGGCCCCTTCGACTAATTGGACAAACGATTATTGTCTCGCCCCTAGATATTTATTCGGGCGCGGTATCGAGTGAATCTAGCGTTTCGCTACTGTCGTAATGGGCTAGTAATAGGGCATCGTTCCAGCCGTGCTCGCCTTCGCACGCTACTATGGCAACACGTTTTATCCAGCTGGCGCAGTCGGGGTGTTGCAGTATTTCACTTTGCATTTCCTGCCAAAACGGGCCGGGTTGCTCGGTAAAAAAGTTTAAGTTGGTGAGCGTATTATTGTCGTAGTCGGCTTCTACTTCGGGGAATTTGCCTTGTTCGCGTACCAGTTTGGTAAACGCTTCTATGCTGTAGCGGGTATCGCGCGATGGATCAATTTGGATAATGAAGCATTTCATGGCAGGCGCTCTAGTCGAAAAAGCGCAAGTATACCTTCTATCGTCGCCAATATTGGAGCTGGGGTAGCGGGCTTTTGATGTGGGGCGGTATGGGGCGCTGTGCGCGAATGTACTGGGCAAAAAAATCCCCCATTAAGTCGCCTTAACGGGGGCAAAGGTTTTCAATGAAAACCTAAAGGGTAGGGTAATTAAGCCTCGGTTGTTTCGGTGGTATCTTCGTCTTGCTCGGCTTCTTCTTCGCTTTCGTCGCGCTTGGCATCGTCTGTTCCTGGGCGCTCTTTATCCCATTCGCCATCGATAGGGCGTGTTGGCCAATAGGGCGCTTCACCTTCTTCGTGGGCTGGGTATTCTTTGTCGATTTCAGGGTATTCGCGATCAGTTATTTCGGCAGGTATTTCATCAGTGTATTTTCCGGGGCGAGGAATCCATTGATGATCTTCGCTGGCACACCAGTTCATAAGGTGTTGATAGGACAACCGGCTTTTATTGGCTGTGGTGTCGTCGCTTGCCGGGGCTTCTGTGCTTGCGTCTTCTTCGCTAGGGGCTGCTGGCATTTCGGGTGTTTCTTCAGCTATATCGCAAATACGGCTGTTCCACTCGCGCCTTGGCGCATCCATATTGAAGTGTGATTTTCGTTCTTCGCGGGCTTCGATGCTAATGGGGTCTAAGGTTGCGAAGGTAAGCTCGTTAACTTCATCGGGGTTATCTGATGCAGCATCACAGGTGTAGGCAACGCTGTAGTCGCCAGCTTCTAAAAAGCCAATGTGGTAGTGGTATTCGCCTTCGTCGTTAATTTTAACGAGGGCGCTTGCTACGGGATCTGTTTCGCTACCATTAACGTCGGCAAGGGTTGCATCAGCGCCGCCAAATACATAAACGGCACCCAAGCTGGTGGCCGATTCGGCACATAAGTCTGCAACTAACATCGCGTCTAAGTCACCCCGTAAGTGGCCGGCGCGATGGTTGGGCACCATGCGCAAAGAAGGGCGTAGCATAGTGGTTGAGCGCTCCGTTGATGGGCGATCTTTGCGGTGGAAAAGCGACTTGCGCAGATCGAAGTCGATAGTAAATACGCCTTCTTCGCCTTCAATTAACGTGAAATGACGTGCAATTTTAAGCCCGCCTTGGGCGTCGCCTGGCATGTCTAGCTCTACAGATGTGCCGTCTTCAAACTCTATGTAAGAGTCCATTACGCCATCTTCAACAGCATTAATATTTACGCGTACCCAATCGTACTCGCCGGGCTCTAGCGCAAGTTCGTTAATTAAATCGGTAGCTGCGCTGCCTTGTAGCTCAAGTAAATTAATACTTCTGGGGCTATCAAATGTAACTTCAATCACATCACCTTCGGCAGGTTTAATGGCAAGGCCGGTGATTTCCACAACAACGGCAACTGCGCTGTCGACGGGGCCGTCGGTGAGGGCTACGGTTAATGCGGCCGTTTTATTTTCGTTACTGGCCGATGCATCGGTACCGCCGCCACAACCGCTAAGGATGAGTATGGGCGTGGTCAAAATGCTTGCCGCAAGCGCTTTTTTTAAAAACATGTGTAACTCCTAATTAGATGGGAAGGGTATATCCACGGCGAAAGCTGTTTTTAATTGTGCACAGCAGCTGGTGTTTAGCGCCGTGCTCCCCGTGAATATTTGACACTATAATCCCAAAAATAGTTGTGTCGACGTTAAGTGAGTCACAAAAATTCCATATTTGACGCATTTGTCCCATAATGGTCGCGTTTGCGGTAAGCATCACGTTTCGATTTTTATACCATCGGTATCATTCAGTTATGGCCAATACTCCACATCAAGCACTTTTGCGTGCGATCTACAAAGTTTTAAGACCTATGGTGCGTTTGCTAATGCGCCACGGTGTGTCTTACAAAACATTTGCAGACGTTGCGCGGCATGTTTTTGTGGATGTTGCCGAGGAAGATTTTGCACTGCCCGGGCGCAAGCCCAGCAACGCCAGAACCGCAGTGCTTACCGGTGTTAACCGCAAAGACATTGCCAAGCTTAAGGCGCGGGCACACCCGCTTTCGGCGGCCGGAGCCGATTCGCCCAACCCCGCAGCGCGGGTGATTACAGCTTGGCTTAACGATGCGCGTTTTCAGAATGAAGCGGGTAAGCCCAAGCCGTTATTCGTCGAAGATCAGCCTGTACAGCCCGATAGTTTCACATCGCTGGCCAAAGATTATTCCAGCGATGTGCCGGTTAGGGCGCTTATTGATGAGTTACTGCGCATAGCGGCCATTAAGCGCGATGGCGATGAAGTTACGCTGTTGGCGAATGCCTATGTGCCAATAACCGATGTGCGCGAAAACTTGCGAATATTCGGCACGGCCGCTGCCGATTTACTGATCACGATGGACCACAATATTGGCCGCGAAGCGCCAGTGCCGCGCTTACAGCGCACGGTTTCTTACAACAACGTATCACCAGAAAACCTCGAAACGGTGCGCCGGCGCTGCCGTGAAGAGGGCGAAGCACTGCTATTAAAAGTTAACGCTTGGCTAAGCGAGTACGAACAAGATGAAGGTTCACCTGCGACAGATGCACAAACCTTCCGCACAGGCTTGGGGGTGTATTACATCGAAGAACCCAGCCCAGATGACTCCGGAGGCTCTCCCCCGCAATGAAAATATTAATGTCTTTACTGTGCTTAAGTGCGCTGTGCCTTAGTGGTTGTGAGTCCGATAAGGAGGATCATTTCAGCGGTATTGAAGGCACTGGCAACAAAGTAGAAGTGGCCGTTGCTTATGGCTCAATTACCGGTTTTGGCAGTGTGTATGTTAATGGCGTGCACTTCACAACAGATTCTGCCAGTGTAGAAATCGACGGCGAGCGGGCAGAGGAAGGCGCGCTTGCGGTAGGCATGGTGGTAGAAGTTATTGGCGAAATTAATCGCAACGGCAGCGAAGGCGTTGCGCATACTATTCGCGCCGAGCGCGTGTTATTAGGCACAGTCGATACCGTAGTTGATATTGCCGCCGGGCGCAGAGTATTAAAGCTTTTGGGGCAAACGGTTTATGTTGCTGAAGACGCCGAATTTACCGGCACCGACTTTGAGAAGCTGCAGCCGGGCTTAGGCCTTAGTGTGAGTGGTTATGTGGCTGAAAGTGGTCATATTACCGCCACCTACTTGCAGCAACATGTTTTTAGCGCCGAGCAGCCGCGTGTGGTGGAGGGCTATATTTCGGCCGTTTCCCCAGATGCACTAAGCTTTGAGTTACCCGACCTGAGCGTGGATGCCAGTAGCGCTATTTTTGTTGCAGGCGCGCAGGCTAACCTTGCGGCTGGGGTGCGTGTGGCCGTTACTGGCCAATACAACACGGCAAGCCAAACATTAAAAGCCAGCCAAGTTGTTTTAAAGTCTCAACGTTTGCAAGAAGGGCGTTACACGGCATTAGAAGGTGTTGTGCAGCAGTTTGCTGGTGGTAATACCTTCTGGGTACGCGATACCGCTGTTGATGTGAGTAATGCGAGTTTCGAAAATGGCATCGCAAGCGATTTACAAAATGGCGCTAAGGTGGTTATTTTTGGCAAAGTGCAAAATAACGTTTTAGTGGCCGAGCGCATTGTTATAAAACTTTTCAATACGAATCGTTTTCAAGGGGTTGTGAGTGACATCGACCTGCGAACGGGGACCTTTCGCATTCGCGATATTGTTTTTCATACAACGTCACATACGCAATTTAAAGATAATTCCCGCAGGATGGAGCGCTACTTTGATATCGAACATATACATACTGGTGAAGATGTTGAAGTTTATGCGGTGCAAGTGGACGGACAGTGGCAGGTCACCCGAACTAGCCGGCTGGATTTTGATCAAGCAATGCCGGATTTTATTCGCGGCCCAGTTACTCTTATAGAGGCTAATCGCAATTTTTATATGGGTGATGTTTTAGTCGACGGTAGCGAATTACCTGAGTCGCAATGGCATGCCCTTAACGAGTTGCAAGACAGCGCAATCACGGTAGATTTAGAAGGCTATTACACTGGCGATTTAGCTTTTAAAGCTGTGCGCATTCGCATTAATGCAAATAATGGTTGCGACTTTCATATGTCTTTTTATTGCGACGAAGATAAGCCTTTTGACGAACACCCGTTTTACCGATAAATACTGCTCGCTAAAACTATTACAGTTTTAGCGAGCTAGGTACTTTTTCACGTTTCTATTGTTGCGATAGCCGGTGTTTTCCTCGATGCTTTTTTGGCCGTAAGCCATGCAGCGATAAAAACGCCAATCAATAAAATGGCCAGTGCTGCAATTGTGAGCATAACTTGTATATTGAGTGCGCTTACTGCTGTAATAGAAACCTGCGCGTTGTTCACAATTGCAGGCTCAATAACCTGCCCATCCTTAGTGCCAAATTTTAGTGTATCTAATGTTAGTCCTACTTGGCCTTCGCCCTGGGCAATAAAGTGGATGGTGGCTAATGTGCCGTTGCCACTCACTTCTTTTTCTGGGTGAAGCAGTGCGTGAATTAATTCAAAGCTACCCGATTTTTCATTCACACTGTTTTTAATGGTAAAGGCTTGCGGTTTTGTCAAAAAAGCTTGCAGTGTTAAGCCTGCTGGCTTTTCGCTGGCTTGAAGTTTTAAATAATCTGTATTGTATTGACCACTTAGCTGAACGCCATAAACTTTAGGCATATTCTTAAGCTGTATTGTGGCGGTGATTGTTTCGCCAGGTGCGACGCGATTGTCTGAAAAGCTAATGGTTGCTGTTGGTTTTGCTTGGGCAAAAGCGGCCGCTAGCGATAGTAAAAGTAAGGCTGCACATTGTAAGGGTCTTTTCATGGTTTACTCCAAGTAGGGAATAGGGCTGGCGGGCCAGCCCATTAAACGGTTCCTAGTTTAACTGTGGTTTTTTATTACCAAGGCGAAGTTGGTAGTGCAAGGCCATTAAAGGCATCGGTAATAAGTTTTACGCTCGATGTGCCAGAGGTGGGTGTAAGGGAGCTATGCATGAGTGTGACTTCTATTTCCCAGTTACTGGGGCTATCCCCTAAGCCGGCTGGTAGAGGCATGGCCGTATGCGATAAAGAGCCGAGGTTAACGGTTAGGTTACCGTGGTCATAACCAATTTCTAGCTGATCCATTAACAGCGGTACCAGAAAACTATCGTGCTGAGGGAGGCCATCAATAAAGCTGTCTATAAAAAGATTAGGCGTGGGCGTTTCGGCGTCGTAATAAACGTGTATTGAATTACCGTTGTCGGGGTTTCGCAGTACCAACATATAAGAGGTTTGCATACCGCTTAATTGAAGGCCAATAGCAAACTGATCAACATCAGCCGGTTTAGCATAAGCAAAGGCCGTTGTGGATGCTCCAGGGAAGGCCGCATCGCGTTGCCAGGTTAGCTCGTCGGCAGTAGCGTTTAGTGAAGTTGTGCCTTCTGGCGAGGGGCTGGTTGTGGTGAATGTTACCGAAGGATCAATTTGCGGAACAATAGCGGATGGATCGCAGCTATTAATACCAAAGTGGCTACCCAGAATGGTTAAGTCAAAAATATTAATAACATTATCGCCATTAAGGTCTGCTGCCACTGCATATTCAGTATCACTTGAATTAGAGCCATAAGTAGCAGAAATTACAGTGAAGTCGGCAATATCAATAACACCATCGCCGTTAATATCACCGGCAATCATTGTTTCGTCATCCATTACTGTTGTGTCGCCATTTTGGGTTTGGGTAATGCTGCAGCTATTAACATATTGTGGGTGTTTATAGCTCACCACCCAAACTCCATTTTTTAAATCGGTAAAGGTGAAATCACCATTGGCATCGGCAAGGGTCGATACTGTGCGCTCGCCCAGTTTAATGCTAACTTCTACGCCGCTTGGGTCGGCGCCATTGGGTAAGGCTATTTTCCCGGTAATGGTTGCGCCATTAGGGGTGTGAATACCATCATCAATACTAATGCTGGCATTTTCCATATCTAAAATAATGGCTTGGCCATTAATGTCGGCAGCGCTAGAAACACAAGTAATATCCAGCGTTGTGCTGTTTACTTCTAAGGCAGAATAATCAAGCGTAGCAAATACTCCTGAGCCATTAATGGGTAACGCTGGGTTCATTAAACTTAAACTACCGCGCCAATCACCCAATGCGGGATTGTTAATTAACATGGGGATTTCCAGCCGAGAGTTTGGATCGAATAAATCACCATAGCTTGCGCCATCCAATGTGGCGAGGGTGGAGTCGGCAAAGCAATTCACCTCTAAACCATAAAGGTCTGATGCCGATACTTGGATATCAACGCTAAATTGTGGGTCGGCAATTGGATCTACCGTGGCGTGTGATGGCGACAACTTAATACGTTGACCACCGGCTTCGATGTTATCTAACCGGGCAACAAAAATATCTGAAAATCCGTTAGTGTCGTTAGCGACAATGTTAGGCGAATTTGATTCGTAGACGACGTAAAGCGCGTTGCTTGATATAGTCGGCCCGTAGCTGCCATCGTTAATTTCATTACCGTTAATGTCTAGGCTGATGCGTTCAGTGGTGCTTGTATTGCGGTCAAAGACGAAGATGTCTTCAAAGAAATTAGTGTCGTCACTAATTAGGTTGCTGATATTAGAGGAAAAACTAACATATCGGCCATCGGCAGAAATAGACGGGCGAGAATTCATGCCGCTAGTGGCAGAACCGTCGTGGCTTATAGTGATTTTTTCGGTTGTGCTGGTTTGGGTGTCATGTAATAAAATTTCCGATTCGTCAAAAATGAAAGGGTCAAATTCGGAATTATTCGATAAAAAAACCACGTAACGCCCATTGGCTGAAATATTGGGATCGCGGCTATTGCCTTGTATTTGTGCGCCAGCTATATCTAGGCTAACACGGGTGGTTGTACCGGTGGCAATTTCGTAAACAAAAATATCTTCCCAGCCATTAGTGTCGTTGGCGACGAGATTGGAGGCGCTGGAGACATAGGTAATGTGTGTTCCGTTATCCGAGATTGTCGGCATGTAACTCCCACCATTGGCTAGAGTGCCGGTAGTCGATACGCTGATGAGTGTAGTGGTGCCTGCTTGGCGGTCTCGTAGAAAAACGTCGTGGGTATTATTTGTATCGTTTGGAGAAAGCTGGGAATCGTGAGAGGTAAATACAACATAGCGCCCATCGCCGGATATACTCGGTTCTTGGCTCCACCAGTTAGTTTGTGCACCGCTAGTACTTACGCTAAGACGCTCTGTTGTACCGAGCTCGCGGTCGCGAATAAATACATCATCCCAGCCGTTGGTATCGCCCGGAACTAAATTGTCAGCATGGGAAGAAAATACAACATAGCGCCCATCCGCTGATATATCGCCAAATTCACTATGCCCCATAGCCTCATTGCCGGCGCTATCAACATTCACGCGCTCGGTAACCCCTGTTGTAAGGTCGCGTACAAAAATATCGCCGAAAGCATTAAAATCATCGGCTACTAAGTTCGAGGCATTGGAAAAAAAGGCAATATGGTTTCCGTTTGCCGAAATACTAGCCTTATAGCTAGAGCTATTAGCTTGTGCACCGGTATTGGAAATGTTTACACGCTCGGTTGCCAGTAAGGCAGCTGACGAAGCAACAGATAGCGTCAGCGAAAAAGCGGCAAACGCGATGCGCGATAGCGTTGATTTTGTAAAATTTAAACGTTGAAAAGGCATAATATTAATAACACTCCCTATGTGTAATTAAAAGAATTCACAGCAAGCTTTGATTGATCTTTAGCAAAAAAATAATCGTTGCCATGAATCGGAGAATTAAGAATAGGAGGGAATGCACAAGCCGCAAGGCGATAAATAATCGATTAAGGAATAACTCGGGGTGGCATGTATAGCGATGTTTAAGGGTGTGGATACGCAATCGAGAAAGATGGTTGTCGTCTAGTTTTTTGGGTGAAAAATGGTGATTTTGGGTGTCATTATTGTGGTGGTGTTGGTGGGGCTAGATTCGCCACAGTGTGCTGGCGAACCTAATATTACGGTAGGGCAATCAATTTTTACTCTACCGCTGCACCAAGGTTGACGAGCACTTCAACCATTTTTTCTGTGTTCAGCTGCCATGGTGGGAAGCCATTAAACACTTGCATCACCCGCTCTTCATTAATGTAAAGCGAAGTAAAAAATATCCCACTCTCCACGCGCCCATTTTCAATATAGGTGACTGGATTGACCGGGTGGGTTTGTAGGGGAATTAAAAGCCAGCTATCCATTAGCGCATGCTGCTTGCCTGAATAGCGAAAACTATGCCCTGCCATTAGAAAAACTCCAACAGCGAATAGCGTAAGGCCAGTTTTTAGTGTGGGGCTAATTTTTTTTCGGCTAGTGGGTATTACAAAGCAAACCAACAGGCAGAGCAGCAGTAAGCCGCAAGCCAACCATTGTGTGTAGTAGGGCGCTTGGACGATGACTTCTAAAGAGCCACTGCCTTGGTTGGTAAGTAAAGGCATTTGCATGGCGCTAGTGAGTAGAGCTAGCACTAGGGCCATAACGGCGAAGAGTATGGCGCGATAACGTGTTTGTTTGCCCATTAATATTTGAACCCTATGCCTACAATATTGGTTTTATTTTTACTTAAGGCTTGCCGTGCGATAAAGGTTCCTTCTACCATCAGCATCGAGGAATTACTACCGTCTAAAAATATAGCGTTATCGCAGCCAATACTCAGTAATTTTGTTCTTAGGGTGCGCAACGATAAATCGCCGCTATTGTCCGGGTGTACAATAATGATCAGTTTTTTCTCTTTGGCGTTATGTGCAATAGCTGTAATGCCTGTACGAGGAGCTGCATCATGTTTTGTGAAGGCGGTAAATGTAGCATTACTGCGTTGTGTTAGATTTTTAGCGTTCGCGGGTATTGGTTGCCCCACTTTTTTCCCGAGCTTTGCGCCGGCTTTGTAGCGGTTTTGGGTGCCGTAAGGCAGGCCATTAATAATAATCGGGCCAGCGCCCCCAATTGCTGAGTCTACGCTAGTTGGTGCAGCGCCAAAACCAAAGCGATAAGGGCGAGAGCCTGAGAGGGGCGCCTTGGTGTTAGCTATGTAAAAGTTAAGTGGAGCCGCTCTACCTGCAATCACTTTTTTGCCGAATACCGCGATGCCTTCAGGGACTATATTTGAAGGAGCAACTGCATCGTCACCAATAGCATAATCCATCATACCTGCAGTTGTTATATCGTAAACTTGCGCATTAATTGTAGCCAAATAACGGTTAGCTTTTGATGCAGCAGCGGCCGTTGTTTCAAACATCACTTCCTGAGTGCGAACAAAGGGTTCCATTTGTACCGAATCATCAAATACTACATAGTTAAGCGTGCCATCTTTCGCGAAGAGGTACTTCTTTGCAGGCATTCGTTTTATGGCTGCAGCCCAAAAGCCAGCGCCTTTCATTTCGATTTTTTCGGGAGTGCTCATTTCATTTCCTTATTTAAATGTATTCGTGAGTTACGCTAGCTCCATGGTTACTGCCTGTTTTCAGAAGCCTCGCGGATTGTTATTGTGCTTGTGTTATCGCTAGTGAGCAAGTACATGAATAGATGCAATTCTCGGATACAGTCTGTTTTAGGGGGGGAGATGCATGTATTAGTAGCGTATGGTAGGTGTCGAGTAAACGCAAAAACTGAGGTAATTCGTTATGGGGAAGGGATGCTCTACGCTTCGACTTTTTGCTTTTAAGCACTTCGGCGGTAACGTCGCCAATGGGGTTGTTGTCGATAATGTCGTTAATCATTGCGTGGCGGAACACTCTGCGTAGGTCTTGCAGCACTCGTCGTGCGACATCGAATGAGCCGCGAGCTTCAATGTTTTTAGTGGTTTGGATGACTTGTTTGGGGCGAATATCGGCAATGGGCAGGTTGCCTAAAGATTTAAGGGCGTTGTCGTTCAGGCGGGTCCACACTCGGTCGGCATGCTTGGGTTTCCATTTACCCTTTTTAAGCTTCCACCACGCTTTTGCTACAGCACTTAAAGTTGTTTTTTCTTTATCAAGGCTCGCTTGCTTAGCCGCCTGCTTTTCCATTAATGGGTCTAGGCCCTGTTTAATGAGCTGCCTTGCTTGGTCACGTGCGTCACGCGCTTGTTTTAGCGATGTTTCAGGGTAAACGCCAAGGGCTAGGGTTTTTTGTTTGTTGTTAAACCTATATTTGAGGCGAAAATATATTTTCCCATTGGTAGCTTTAATGAGTGCCCTAAGGCCTTTTTCATCAGAAAGCCAAATATCTTTATCGGAGGGTTTTGTATTTTTTAATTGAAGATCTGTAAGCGCCATGTGTGCCACCGAGGGTAATTTAATTGCGGTAGCACCAAAAGTAGCACCAAAAGTAGCACCAAAACTAACTGGCTTACTATGGTGAAGGCTAGACTATTTTGGACTATGTTTTTGGTTAAATCACCGGAGATGGCGTGTTTTCGGGGGGTGTTGGAGGAGCTTGGATTTGTTTGGATTATAACTTGGTGCCCAGAGGCGGACTTGAACCGCCACGGCCGTGAGGCCACTAGCACCTGAAGCTAGCGTGTCTACCAATTTCACCACCTGGGCATAACGTAAGTTTTGTTTAGGCTGCTACTTAACCGATGCAGTATTCTTCGTAATCCGACAGTTTGCGCGTTGCGCAAAATCTACCCGTCGCTTCCGGCTCCTGCCTCGCGCGACATTCGTGCATCCTGCACATCATTTCACCACCTGGGCAGGGGGCTGTTCTTGCTGTTTTTAACTCTTAGCGTTAGGCAACTTTTTTGTGCGCTGCACAAAAGTGTCTACCACATCGTTACCGGCTCCTGCCTCACACGATATTAGTGCATCCTGTACGCCAGCAGGCTCTAAGGCGCGCGAACTATAGGGATTGGGCGATCCATTGTCAACGCATGTCATTAAACTTTAGTGGCTATAAGAGTATACTCTTGGGCAACTTACTTATTGTCACTTTAAAGGACGCATCCCTTGTCGGAAAAGCCCCCCATTATCGACCCAGCTGCCGAGCGCGAAGCGCGTACTTACGATAACCCTATAGCTAGCCGCGAGCTTATTTTAGAGGTGCTTGAAAAGGCGCAAGGCCCGCTGACTAAAAGCAAGTTAACCGTGCTGCTGGGTATTGAAGGCGAGGATCAGGCTGAGGGGCTGCGGCGGCGCTTGATTGCCATGGAGCGCGATGGACAGATTATTCAAAACCGACGCGGTGCTTATGGCCCTGTGAGCAAAATGGACTTGGTGCGCGGGCGCGTGAGTGGCCACCGCGATGGTTACGGCTTTGTGATTACCCCTAGCAATGAAGAAGATATTTATCTGGCCAACCGGCAAATGCGCAAAGTGTTTGATGGCGATGAGGTGTTAGTGCGTGTTAGTGGTATTGATGCCCGTGGCCGGCGCGAGGGCAGTATTGCAGAGGTGTTATCGCGCAATACCAGCCATGTGGTTGGGCGCTACAGTGTGGGCCGCGGCAGTGCGCGTATTCGGCCCGATAACCCACGCATAGTGGCCGATATTTTTATCGCTAAAGAAAATACCATCACCGCCAAAGATGGCCAGTTTGTGAGTGTCGAAATTACTCGCCAGCCAGATCGCTTTGGCGCTGCCGAAGGCATTATTAGTGAGGTACTGGGTGACCATATGGCACCGGGGATGGAAATCGATGTAGCGATTCGCGCGCATGATATTCCGCATGTGTGGCCTGCGAGTGTAGAAGCAGAAGCGGCTAAGCTGAGTACAGAGGTCGCAGAGGAAGATAAAACTGGCCGTATCGATTTGCGCGATTTACCGTTGGTGACTATTGATGGTGAAGACGCGCGCGATTTTGACGATGCCGTTTATTGCGAGCGCAAGCGCAGTGGTGGCTGGCGTTTGTATGTGGCCATTGCCGATGTGGCGCATTACGTTGTGCCCGGCAGCGCGCTGGACGACGAAGCCCAAATACGGGGTAATTCGGTGTACTTCCCTGATCACGTAATTCCTATGTTGCCGCGCGGCTTATCGAACGGTTTGTGTTCGTTAAACCCTGAGGTAGATCGTTTGTGCATGGTTTGCGAAATGACCATTAGCGATGCCGGCCGCATTAGTGGTTATACCTTTTACGAAGCGGTAATGCACAGCCATGCCCGTTTAACCTATACCAAAGTTGGCCAGATGCTGGCCGAGCGCGATAAAAAACGCTCTGGCTTGCGCCAGCAATATGCCAGCGTAGTTAAACATGTTGACGAGCTGCACAACCTCTATCAAGCGTTGCGTGGTATTCGCTCTGAACGCGGGGCGATTGATTTTGAAACTGTTGAAACGCGTATTGAATTCGACGAAAACCGAAAAATCGAACGCATTGTGCCGGTGCATCGAAATGATGCCCATAAATTAATTGAAGAATGCATGCTGGCGGCTAATGTTTGCGCGGCGCGCTTTTTAGATAGCCATAAAATACCTACACTCTACCGTGTACACGAAGCCCCTAAAGAGCAAAAACTTAATAATTTAATGGAGTTTTTAGGTGCGCAAGGTTTGCAGTTGCGTGCTGGTAAGGGTGGCAAAATTGGACCGCAGCAATACCAAGAGGTAATGTCGCTGATTGAGGGCCGCCCCGATGCGCAAATTATTCAAACGGTAATGTTACGCAGTATGAATCAGGCGGTTTATCAGCCAGATAATAAAGGCCACTTTGGTTTGGCTTACCCAGCGTATGCGCACTTTACCTCACCCATTCGCCGCTACCCCGATTTATTAGTACACCGCGCTATTCGCAGTGTTATTCGCGGTGGTGTGGAATCCAATAAAGTGAAGCGCCACGAAAATACGCGCAGCCAAAAAGCCGAAACGGTTTACCCCTACGACATTGCTAAAATGTTGGCCTTTGGTGAGCAAAGCTCGCTTACCGAGCGCCGCGCCGATGAGGCCACGCGCGATGTTATGAATTGGCTAAAGTGCGAATTCTTACAAGATCGCATAGGGGGTGTTTTTGAGGGTGTTATTTCGGCGGTTACAGGCTTTGGGTTATTTGTTGAGCTTAAAGATTTGTATGTAGAAGGTTTGGTGCACATTACTAACTTGCCACAAGATTACTACCATTACGAAGCGGCCCACCACCACTTGGTGGGCGAGCGCACCCGTAAGGTTTTTGCGTTGGGCGACCCTATTGTGGTGCGGGTTGCTAGGGTCGATTTGGACGAGCGTAAAGTAGACTTTGAATTAGAGGCAAGGCAACCCAGAAAACGCCGAATTAAAAAGGATAAGCCCGAAGTAAAAAGCGCGGCGAAATCTAAAAACAGTAAAGCGAATAACAATAGTGACGCGAGTAAAAATAATGAGGATACTCGCAGCGCTACCAGTACTGGTGCAGACGATGGCGCCAATACCGGTGATAAAACGGCCCCAAAGCGCTTAAATAAAAACAAAAGCGGTAAGCAACAATCCAGAGATAAAACCGCAAAAAAGCAAAGCAAAAGTAAAAAGCTAGCAACGCCTAAAGTAAAGCACGCCAAAAAGCTTAAAAAATCGGATAAATCTAAAGTCGGGAAAAAACGCGTGAGTAAAAAGCGTTAAATATATCCTCTGTTACCCCTTCAATTATTTAGCGGCCGCGCAAGCGGCCTATGCCCCACCTATGTGAGTTTGACCTACCATGAAAAATCAAGTTGTCTTTGGCTTGCACGCCATTCAATCGCTGTTAGATACCGCGCCGGAGCGCGTGTTGGAATTGCTGGTATTGCAAGGGCGTCAAGATCAGCGCATGCAAAGTATTTTAGCTATTGCCGAAATGCACGGCATAGCGGTTAGCGAAAAACCCCGGAAAACCTTGGATAACATGGCCGATGGCAATCACCAAGGTGTTGTGGCTTTGGCTAAGCCAGCTAAAGCATTAACCGAAGATGACCTATATACAATGGTTGGGGATAGGGACAAAGCAACCCCTTTTTTATTGGTATTAGATGGTGTTACCGACCCGCATAATTTAGGCGCTTGTATTCGTTCGGCCGATGCTGCTGGTGTGCAAGCGGTAATTGTCCCTAAAGATAATTCTGTAGGTTTGACAGAGGTGGTGCGTAAAGTGGCTTGTGGCGCGGCAGATACTGTACCGTTAATTTCCGTGACTAACTTGGCGCGCACCCTGCAAAAATTACAAGAAAGCGGCGTGTGGGTTGTAGGCACGGCGGGTGAAGTTGAAATGAATATTTACCAAGCGCCGCTAACGGGGCCGTTAGCTATAGTGATGGGCGCCGAAGGCAAAGGCATGCGCCGATTAACGCGCGAGCATTGTGACCATCTTGCCTATATTCCTATGGCTGGCAGTGTAAGCAGTTTGAATGTTTCTGTTGCTGCGGGTATTTGCATGTTTGAAGCGGTGCGTCAGCGTCAATTAAATACGTAATCAATACTGATGAAAACCGCACTACGGCGTTGGCATAAATGGTTGGGGTGGCTATTAGCGGCGCAGCTATTGCTGTGGGCGGTAACGGGGGCCGTGTTTATTTTTAAGCCTGGTTATGGTCCCGCTTACGAGCGCTTGGAGGTTTTGTTTTTACCGGTATCCCAGCAGGATATTCAACGCGTTGCCGCTATCGCTAAACCCGAATGGCAAGGCGTGCGGATTTTAAGATCGGTAGCGGGTGAGCATTTACTGGTGAACACCGTGAATGGTGTAAAGCATTTGGATTTTTCAGGCGTGCAGCGAAACCCTTCGGCAAGTGTGGTTAAATCGTTATTCAGCGATAGTATTGCAGGTAATACGGCGCGCTACGGCCAATTAACAGATTTGGCTGGGCTAACGGCGGTAACTTCGACCGGTGTGAATTTAACGTTAGACTGGCAGCAGTTAACCCTTCGCCAGCAGGGTGACGATAGCCGCTTGATTAGCCTGCTGTATAAGCTGCATTACTTACAATTTACCGGCAATGCTTTTATTGATAAAACAATGGCCAGTCTTGCTTTGATGTTTTTAATTGTCTTGAGTGTGTTTGGTGTTGTAGTTTCGTTTTTGCGAAAGTAAGGCTATCGCAGCGTGTGGGAGATAGTGAAAAAGCGCGCTTCTGAAGCCGCGAACCTCGCCTCCCAAATCCCGCCTCTATACCCCCGAATCATAACACTTGCGCTTCCAGCGCGACCACCTGCCGTTGCGCCTTACTAAACTCCACTCCAATGCCATAAATAGCCCACCCATCACGCACATATTTCTGCGCATAATTATTGGCTTTAATTTGCGCTAGTGCATTGCCTAAGGGTTTATCCTCTACCACTTTAAATTCAAAAATAAACGTCGTGTTATTAAATTGAATAGCCATATCCACTTTGCCATTCACGCTAGAATCTTCCACCGTCACATGCAAACCCAAAGCCGCAAAATGGCTGTAAAAAATACTGGCGTAGTGGCCTTCGTAGTTATTAATGGGATTGTTGCGGTACCAATCGTGGGGGATGCTGGCGTAGAGTGCTTTTAAATGCGCACTTAGCAATTCAAAGTCGTGGCTTTTTAAGGCTTTCAGCAAAGTGGAGCGCGTTTTAGTAACGGCACTAATGCTAAAGCCTTGGGTCGGTAAAAGGGCTTTGTTTAGGCTAACTTCTACCTCTACATTGGGGTAACTAAGAGTGTATTCCCAAATGCCGGGGATGGGTTCGTCTACGGCTGCAATAGTCAAATAGCCGGTTTGAAACAACAGTGCTTCGGTGCCTATGGCGTCAACATCAAAATGGCCGAGCAAATCCTGATCGGAATGCAATGCAGCCAAATCTAGCGTGTTAATTTGCCGTTCCCCTAGTTTTTTGATTAAAAAAGTGGGTGTCGCGCTTTCAAACCAATAGGGTTTAAATTCGCGCTTTTCTAATAATAAAAGTACATCAAACGGATTATAAACGGATGTGCCCAGCCAGTTGTAACCGTTATACCATTCGCGAATTTTATCGCGGTCTAGGCCTGCCAGCTCTGCCTCAAACACCTCATCAATATCGTTATCGGTATAACCGCAAATGGCAGAATATTTGGCATCTAATGTAATGTCGTTAAGGTTATTCAAACCACTAAACAAACTCACTTTACTAAATTTGCTCACACCTGTTAGCAGTACAAACTTTAAAAACGGGTCGGCGTCTTTTATGACGCTATACAGGTTTTTTAAACCTTCGCGGTTTTGGGTGGCTATTTCGGTGTTTTCGATGTTATCGAGAATGGGCTTGTCGTATTCGTCGATCAGTAACACAACGCCTTGGCCATATTTTTTGTGGGCGGCCATTAATAAACTGCGAAAATTGCCGGGTATATCTAATGCTGTGTTCGCTGGCAAGCCTAAGCGTTCGCGATTGTCGCTGAGTTGCTGGTTAATGCGGTCATTTAACGCGGCGCGCCCCTGTACAACGCCATCACCAAAACTAAAACGCACCACAGGGTAAGCTGTTTGCCAGTCCCATTTTTTTTCAATAAATAGGTCGCTAAATAATTCACGCCGCGCTTCAAATAATTGTTGCAGGGTGTCTAAAAACAAACTCTTACCAAAACGGCGTGGTCGGGAGAGGAAAAAGTAATTCCCCTGCGTTATAAGCTGGTGCATATAGGGCGTTTTATCGACGTAATAACAACCTTCGTTGCGTAGTTTAACGAATGATTGAATACCCGTGGGGAGTTTGCGTTTGGTTGCCATCTTTATGCCTTGCGCTTGAATACGCACGAATTATAACAGCTAAAAAACTGGCGCCGAAGGCACAGGCGTTAGCTATTTTTATTGAAGGCGGTTTAGAGCTACTGATGCCAATGGCCTAAGGCAAAGTTACAGCGCAAGTGGGCCTGCAGCCTGTTGCTTCGCAGAGTGTTGTTATTAGCTATAGCGGCCCATCAGATTTTACCGCTAAGCATGCGGCTGTTATTGGCGACCAAAGCGCTGCGGGCAATATTACCCATACCCGCTACGACAATACCGCTATTGACGTGGATTACCCCACCTCGTTCGAAATGCTGGCCAAGGGGCAAGAAGGCGAGCAAGTTACCGTCAGCCTAGGTGATGCCTTCGATGTGAACGCGCCTATTGTGGCCGGCTATTACATGAACACGGCTTATGGTGTGAGCCTTGCCGACGAA
The DNA here is from genome assembly GCF_021655555.1 of Marinagarivorans cellulosilyticus. Taxonomy (NCBI): domain Bacteria; kingdom Pseudomonadati; phylum Pseudomonadota; class Gammaproteobacteria; order Cellvibrionales; family Cellvibrionaceae; genus Marinagarivorans; species Marinagarivorans cellulosilyticus. The sequence continues at coordinate 593,978 of NZ_AP023086.1, forward strand.
ACCGGTCTTTCGACGCTCTACTTTGAAGATATGGCAACCGCCGCCGATACCCGCCTAGGCGCCGGTAAAAGCTTTAGCTTCATCAATAACGCCACAAGCGATAGCAAACTGTGGGGCGATGGCATTAGCCAGCTCAATAAAGCCACTGAATTAGGCTTTAGTATTGAGGTAAAACGCAATGCCACCGTTACGGCGGATATTGTCGATTTGGGCCAAGGTGCATTGCGCCTGCGCCAAGTGGGTAGCGAATTAGAAGCCAGCGTTCGCACTGGCGCGGGTACCGCCGTGGTAAGCCTACCTATGCCGCTCGATGAGTGGATGCAAGCGGCGGTGCATTATAACTGCGCTTTGACGGGCGTCCTCGATTACTCCCTCAAACCTAAAGTACAAGGGGGTGATGACTTGGAGGTCTGCTACGCCTTCGATTCAGCCGGCGTGGTAAGAGCAATAGCGGAGTTAAATAAAATCGATGGTGACTATTTTGTAGATAGGCAGCGTGCAAGGTTGATTGAGGAAATTAAAGACGAGGTATCGCAGCTTAGTGATGATGAGCTAAGCGAACAAATTAATGAGCTGCTGAAGAAGACTGGGATGGCGAATGATTGACGCATTGTTTGCGCTTTTGTGTAGAGGCGCAACTTTGGATTCATAGCATTCTGGGTGACTTCTGTATTTTGATTTGATATTGGGCAGGAGTGCAGGACCCACTACGATTTGCCATCGAACAACTAAGTAGCGTCGCTATGCTGCTCTAGCCATGCCTTGAGCTCCGACAATTTTGGGAACTCTCTATCCGGTAATTGATCACTCTCAATGTAATCTTTTATTGGCCTAGGCGGGAGGAGCACATTAAAGTCCCTGCACTCCAGCTTTGATTCTGATCCTCGGTCGTTATTATAGGGATCCTTAATACGGCCTTTAAATTCGCGAACTTTTTTATTGGTTACGTAATTCGGATGACTGTCATCCAACAACTTCATTCTGTTAAGGCCTGTCTCATCCCAGTATCCCAGCGATTGAGTGTCACACTTATCGTCATCTTCAAAATCAAATCGATCCATCACGGCGAAGGCGAGGTTTGAGTAGCTTAACTTGGCGGTGTTTTTGTCCTCATCCTTCTCAAAATGAATGTCGGCAAAGATGGTAATGGCGAACCCCCCGAGCGCACACACAAGCTCGGTAACTCCCCACGACTGGAGGATGTTGGCCGGGGTCCCCCATGAGGGTGATGCGATACGCACAACATCACAGGGGAGCCCATAGCATGGCGCTGTCCGCTTCGGCTTGGTCCTAGGGTCATAATCGTAAAGATCCTTTTCACTTGGAGTACGAAATATCTGCTTTGAGTATTTTTTCTCTTTATGAAATACAGCCTCACGTAGCCGAAGCATCATATTTTTCTCAATTGCCGTTAGTTTCCGGCCTTCCTTCCCCTCTTTTTTTTCAAGGTTCGGGTAGCTCTCGGTGTTCTTTGCAGCTTCATTTATCGCTTCATCTAGGCGCGTTTGAAACACTTCGTCTGTTGCAAACTCCTCAGTTTCTACAATGTAGATAGGATATTCTCTTGGGGATGAGGAGCTAACTAATCTCGCATTATCGCCAGCCTTTTTCTTACCATAGAGCCAGTAGTGCCAGAGCTTAGCAAGGCGTGTGGCATTTTCCTCCGCCAGAAAGTATTGCTCCAGGTTGAATACCACACGATCTTCTGGCTGAACCAACTTAGTGGGTAACCTATCAAGCCCGCGCTTTTCGGTTATTTCTGCGTGAACCCCGGAGTTGGCATTAAACGCTGTGACAAAGGCTGATTCATCTCGGTGTAAAAAGCTCGTGGGGTCACTGGTATCACGATAAGGCGCTTTAGCGTGCTCTACGTTTTTCTCATTCGCCCCCTGTTTTTCACTAGTTTGGCCTAGGGGCGAATGGGCACCAGATTCTGGGTTAAATGTCATTACTGACCACGAATTGTTCTGTATTGCCATAATCCCCCCCCTAGCCACTCATCTCTTACACGCACTCAATCAACATCAGCAGGCCCTTCCTAATCAGGGGCTTTTTCCTCTGCTACTGGTGGAAAGAAAACACTTTGCTCGTTCATTTTTTCTTTACGCTCGATTTCCAGCTGGCGCATTCGGCTTAGATATGGATCGGTGCCAGGCATATCGCCTAGCTCAGAATCCATATAGTAAGCCCCCGCATTTACTGAATGCTTCTGTGCTTCCCCCATGGGAACGGGCTTCAGTACAAACTCAGGAATCTTGGCCAACAGATCAAGTACCGCTTTACTCGCATCACTCTCCGAACGGTCTGGGTTAATGTCGCCATCTTTATCGCTTAGGGTATCCAGCGCGTTTAAGTAGCCATCAAGCGGCATGCCGTTTGGCGATACCTGGAGAGCGCTGTAGTCATCTTGGTATCTTCGCAAAATCCCGTCCAATAGGTCTTTGGCGAGCATGGCGATATAGCTACAAGGCTTATCAAGGCCACCATTATGAACTTCAATAAATAGGTCAGACAAAAACCGGCCAATTTCCGGCACACTGATCGCCCGCTTCTCAGTCAAACCAACGCCATCCAGAATCTCAATTCCCGTATTAACAACGATCTTCGCATCATTGAGGGCAAGCGATGTGCGATAAATATTCTTGACTTGATATAGGTGATAGTTAATCGGTGTCCCCATATTGGGGTTCTGAAGTGTAATGGTTTCTGAGTAGGTCTCATTAATTTCTGTGCTGGTGTTATTACTCTCTGAGACTTCGACCCGCTGCTCTTCTGAGCTCTCTTGGGCTACTTTGGAGATTGCCTCGGAAATATTGCGGGCTAAGTCGGTTGAGGATTGAGTGCTTGCTGAGGATTCACTGAGCTCGTTAGAGAGATTGAGTGCATTAGTTTTTTTCGAGGAATCTTGGGTTGTTTTCCTATCCTCGACTGAGGCCTTTCCGGAGCTTCCGAAGTAACTACCCTTCAAGCTCGCCTTTTGGGTTACCTTACGGCCGCGTGAAGAGCTGTCAACATCTACTACGCTTCGCCCGGTTTTGGTCAGGCTAGAATTTTTCTTCTGCTGGCTAATCTTCTTTTCATTTGACAACTCGTTTTTCAGCTTTTCCTCAAAGGAATTTGAGGTCGTCGAGCGAGAGGACTGTGACGTTTTTGTCGCGCGATCCGTCTTTTCGATAAACTTGGAGGTTTTAACCAAGCTGATTTCTCGCTGTTCACCGGGGCCTAAATTAAAGGACTTGGTAAGCTCCCCAAGGCAATAACCATCCCAGGCAACCGATACCGTATTTTCTTCAACCAATTGGATACTAGGGCGCTCGCTCAGCCGGTATACCACACTGGGTGATTTTACCGCTAATAGGACATCGCCATTATCGGAATTAAACGGAGTCTTCGGTTTTGGAAAGACAACAGCCGCTGTAGTGCTTCCCCGTCCTAATAAGTATTTCGGTAGATGCTCCCCCGTATCGACCACTAGGCCGTTTGACGCGAAATTAGCGATCACTAAGTTCTCTCTGTCTCCACCTAAATGCTCGACCACGTAATCCGTCAGTGGGTTGTGCGCAACGCTTTTCATTTCGAGCTGCGTATCAGCAATTCGCCTGCCAATTTCGCTCCAGGTTTTAACGAATTGTATCCTAGCATCCTGTAATTCTTGGGTAGCTTTGGCAGCCTCTGCCGAGTGGTTTTTACGTGTCTCAGCCAGTAATGCCTCGTCAGCAAAGATGGCGCCCTTAAGTCTCTCGCAGCTATCGTTTAACTTCTTTAATTCTGGGCTAATATGCTCGCTCACCGCTGTTACCAGGAGTTTTCGGAAATCTGTAATCTTTATCCCGCCTGGCCGAGCACCCTGCGTCTTCGCTTGATCTGAAAGGTTTGGGAGCTGCGAGAGTGTGTGATCTATTTTTTTATTATTGATAAAAATCTGAACCTTTTTAGCTGGGCTCGAATAAATCATATCGCCAGATGTGTATATGCTGTGCTTGTCAAAGACTAACTTGGAATTATTCCCAAATTTCTTAGTTCCTTTGACTGACGATGCACCTAGATTAGAAGACGCATATATACGTATTTTTCGAGATGTGTCGCTTAGTGATTTAAGCGAATCTTTAGTTCGAACCAGTTCCGCCTTACTAGCCCTAACCCTACTTTCAATATCAATAGTATCGGGGGCGCCACCGGCACTATCGCTATACACATACTCCAACCTAGCAAGTTCTTCTAAGTCGTCGATATATTTCGTCATATAGTCTTGATCACCGCTTTCAAGCAGCCCTCGGCGTAACTGACTGTCCAAGGAGTGTTTAGCTGCTTCCCACGCAGTACTATGAAGATATGTACCATCCTCATGCACTGTTGGCGGCATAAATGGTAGGCCTTTCTTGCTTGGATCAAAAACCGTTAGTTGAGCACCGTCAACTTGGTGTAAATATCCAGCGGCCGATACCTCATCCAGAATCATTTCCATCTGCGATTCCGCTTGGGCGATGTAAGCTTCTAGCTCCTGAACTTTTTCACTGTATCGCTCGACAATGCGCTCAGCCTCTTCGAGACTTTCACCACTTTCTTCCAGCCGTAAGATGCCGCTCTCGAGGGCCCTGTCGGCGATGCCCAGATATTTATTACGGGCATTCCTCTCATAGGCAATACTCTCCACAAGTCGAGCATAGCCCTTAACCCAATCCCGCACCCTAAAGTCGAGTGTAGTAATACTGTCGTTTACCCTAGTACTGATGGCAACTTGCTCCAGCCATGTATTGCTCGAACTCGGGACAGAAAAAACCTCTTGGTTTTGCAGCCTTACTTCAGAAACCGGCTCTTGGATATTCAAGAGTCTAGCAACTTTACTCTTGTCTTCATGTTGATCTAGCATAAAGGCCTCCACGAGGGGGAAAATTATTTTATTGATTGAGCAAGTGACTCTCTTAGGTGCTTGTACTCCTCCCAAGAAAACCCCGCTAGAAATTGCTTTGCCGCTTCCACACCACTACGGAAGAGTTTGAGCTTCTCTTCATCCTGCATCGCAAAGTTCAACCAGTGCGTATCGTGAGTGGGAATAGTCGTGACAATATTTTTGTAATCAGGGTGCTTTCGAATAAACTCTTGCTCTGAGTCGGCCCGCATCGCCTTGAGCCCTGAAACGGCTAGCCCACTCAAACCCGACACATCACTCAGAGCTTTATCCACGCCGAGTTTCACCCCAAAAGTCGGCATGAGTGGCCGCCCACTTGTCCGGTGAAAAATTGAAATTGGGAAATTCGCAACCAACCCCCCATCCCAAAAAACCGCACTATCAGGAATATTGTTTGCGTTCACCCCATGCTTTTGCCACGCTTCAACCGCAGCGGGTGTGCGTTGGATTTTGATTTTATAGGGGGTAAAAAACAGCGGGACCGACATCGATGCCCTTAGGAAGTCGGCGGGGTTTCTCGAAGGCGTATTATCATGGAATAGCCCCACATCATCCGGAAAGACCACCCTTGCTGAGAGGTTGAGTTCAATGGCAATCATTTTTAGCTCAGGTTTCCATTCGAACTCCGCCCCGGGCAGATCGTCTTCCCGAGCTGTGACAACAAAATCTATAGGTTCATCCGCAATGCGAGTGATGTCTTGCCACTTGCGAACTCCCTCTTTCATTAGCGTCTCGGTGACCCATCGATGGAAAGCCTTTCCAGGGTGCAATCCATGTCGCCATGTCAGCAAACGATACAGGAAAAATCCAAAGGCCGATAAAATTTGAAACACGCGGTGATTACTTAATGCGAGTTTCATTAAATATCGGGTTATCGCCCAGCCATCCTGAAATTTCTCTAACGGCATATCCGCCACAAGGGGGATCAGCTTTTCCGCTTTTTCTTCGGATGAGCGCCCCACCGACTGTAAAAATAAGGCAGTGATTGCACCGGCGGAGGTACCGGCCACATGCCTGAATCTAAGACCTGCTTTCTCTAGCCCATAGATAAAACCTATTAGCGCGATACCGACTACCCCTCCACCTTCCATGACGAGGTCGATGTATTGGTTTCCGGCTCGATCGGCAATATCTGAAAAGTACTTCCCTTCTGTGGAACGTTTAATGGCTTCGATATGCTCGATGACCTGGCTGTCATTGATGAAGGTTTTCGTATCCATGCTTTCATTATCCCGTCGCATATGGGTTCATGAAGTACCTTTCATTATCTGGAGGGCAATAAATATGAAATGCGAAAAATGATTAACTTTCGGTAACAAGCTATGTTCACCTCTGCCGCATACTGATACTGATACTGATACTGATACTGATACTGATACGAAATTTCAAGACAGCCGAGACATTCATAATGTCTCGTTAATTCTCTAACGCCTGCTATCTTATCCCGCCTGGGATGATTCCCGGTGGTTCTACTGTTTAATCATTTTTATTAATTCACTAATCCCCAGTCAATTCTTGAGGCTGTGGGTTTATTGGCGATATTTAACGCGTTTTTTGAATTTTTTCGCAGTAAACCTTAGTCGATACATGCCCGTCAAGTGAATTGTTTCTTAATCCTTCGTCATATTACGCATGTACTGGTCTAATAGAACCGGACACATCAATAAGAGATAATAATCTCAGCAGATTGAGGTGTTGATATGACCAAAAAACGTACAAATAGAGTCTATACCCAAGAATTCAAAAAAGAAGCCGTTGCCCTAGTGACCAATGAGGGTTATTCGGTAGCGAAAGCGGCAGAATCGCTGGGCATAAGGGCTAACTTGCTCTATCGCTGGAAAGACAATGAGGAGGCCCAAAAGACCGGAGTCGCTCCCAGTTGCGAGGAGCGCGCAGAGCTTGTTCGGCTGCGAAAAGAAGTTAAAGAATTGCGGATGGAGAAAGAAATTTTAAAAAAGGCGAGTGCCTTCTTCGCGAAAGAAATGAAGTGAAATTTGGCTTTATTGATGAGAGGTCGGCGGATTTCCCGGTACGACTACTGTGCCGTGTAATGAAAGTTGGTAAATCAGCATTTTACAGCTGGCGACAACGCCCCAAGCCTGTGATCAGTGCCGAAGATCTGCATGTAAATTCGCGAATGAAGGCGTTATTTGATCAAAGCCGGGGCAGCTTAGGCAGTCGCGAGCTAGCCAAAAAGCTTAACGAAGAAGGCATTACAATTGGCCGTGGAAAAACGCGGCGTCGCATGAAGTCTTTGGGGCTTATAGTGCAGCAGCGCACGGCTTACAAGGTTACGACCAAACGCGATGAGCGCGCGGGTGTTGCCGATAATTTACTGAATCAAAACTTCAATCCGGTGGGAATTAACCAAGTATGGGCTGGTGATATTACCTATTTGAAAACGACTCAAGGCTGGATGTACTTGGCGGTCGTTATGGATTTATATTCCCGGCGAATTGTTGGCTGGGCAATAGATAAGCGCATGACCACGTCGCTAATTTGCGAGGCAATTAATCGTGCGGTGGCAATAAGGCAGCCACCAAAAGGGCTGGTTTTTCACAGCGACCGCGGCTCTCAATATACAAGCAAGCGCTTTGGCAAACTCCTGAAGAGCCATGGCATTCGCGCTTCAATGGGGGATGTTGGCGCCTGCTGGGATAATGCCGTTGTTGAGCGTTTTTTTGGCAGTTTAAAGCACGACTGGCTTTTTAAAGTACCAATGCACTCTCGAAAATCTATGAAAAAAGATGTGGGTTTGTATATGAAATATTACAACAGTGATCGCCTTCACTCGGCGAATGACGACTTGTCGCCCGCTGCATATGAGCGAAGACATTTACAACAGGAGGCGCTTTATGGGTAAAAGGGTTCTGGCATTTATGCCAGGTTCATTTTATCCATAAAGTGGCAAAGAAATGTGTCCGGATCTATTGACCAGAACAGCAATCAATTTATCCCGGCAATGACGAGAATAGGGGGGGGCGTGAGAACCTGCAAGACTTTGATGGTGAGCTAGATTCCGTCATTACTGAAATCAAAAGCCATCAATGGAGCAATACCTAGACGGTTGAAACCAGAGCTCTAGCGGCCTTATGTTTAAAAAACCACAAATAATCGACACGACTGATTGATATGTCGATGCGATCAACATAAACTCGACTTGTGTCGAAAAAGTAGAGTTTTTTAAACATGAAATACAACAGCGAAGACTCGAGCGAGCAAGAAGCCGGCAAGCAAGAGCCAGGCAAACCAGAGCAAGGCCAACCAGAGCAAGGCCAACCAAGAGCCAGCTGGCGGGCCGATCAGCCCTATAATCATATGCCGCTGTTACCGCCAGGCACTGAGCTAGAGACCCGGTTTGTACTCAAGGCCTGTATTGCGGCCCGTTCGGCCCTGGCTGAGCTTAAACAGGCCGGCGAGTTGCTGCCAAATCAAGCGCTGTTAATCAATATGCTGCCCATGCTCGAAGCCAAAGACAGCTCCGAGATAGAAAACATCGTCACCACCAGCGATAGGCTCTTCCAAAGCGCAGATAGCGACGCCCCTGCAGACCCTAGCACCAAAGAGGCCCTGCGTTATCGCACTGCCCTTTATGAGGGTTATCAAGCATTGGCACAAAGGCCGCTCAGTACACCCCTTAGTGCAAATACGGCCATCGATATTTGCTCACAGATTAAGTCAGTGGATATGGGGATTCGTAAGGTGCCCGGCACAACCATTGCCAATCAGACTACCGGTGAGGTGATTTACACCCCGCCAGTAGGTGAAAGCCTCATACGGGATCTACTTAGTGATTGGGAGCGCTTCTTACACGCGCAGGATGACCTCGACCCGTTGGTCAAAATGGCCGTTGCTCATTACCAGTTTGAAGCCATCCACCCGTTTGTAGATGGTAATGGCCGTACCGGCAGAATTTTAAATATCTTGTATTTGATTGATCAAAAGCTACTGAGTCTGCCCATTTTGTACCTCAGCCGCTACATTTTGCGTCACCGCGCCGACTATTACCGCTTACTCACGGCCGTAACCCGCGAGCAGGACTGGCAAGGTTGGATTGTTTATATGCTCAATGCCGTGGCTGATACTGCCGCCTGGACTACGCAAAAAATTAGCGCAGTGCGCGAGTTGATCGAGCTCACTACCGAGCAGGTGCGCAACCATTTACCCAAGGTGTATAGCCATGAGCTGGTGCAACTTATTTTTGAGCAGCCTTACTGCCGCATTCAGTACTTGGTCGAACATGGCATCGCCAAGCGCCAAACCGCTTCTAGCTACCTCAAGCAATTGTGTGAGATAGGCGTGCTACAAGAAAAGTCCGCGGGCAAAGAAAAGATATTTCTCCACCCCAAGCTGGTTAACCTTTTTACACAAGACAGCAACACCATTACGCCCTATACCCGCTCACAATAAGTGTGGACCCAAGCAGCTAAAGGAAAAGCACAAATCATTAAAAAACAAAAAAGCTAAACGTGAGAACAACGCGGGTGAAAAAAGCCAAAGCCTAACAACACACGGAGCTGGCTTCATCCTGAGCGATAATTCAGGCTGCAAGTGATGGGCACGAGCGGGTTGCGATGAGCTTTTTTTCCTGATTTAAGCTTCTTAGGTAGCGGTAAATAAAAACCAAGGCCGGCATAAAAATTTTATGCCGGCCTTGGTTTGTTACTTAATTAGTTGGGGCTACGTGTTACTGGGTACAGGTACCACGCCCCGCTGAAATTGCGCTCGTGCGGTTGGCTTGTAAAGGGGAGTTAAATGGAACTTGCCCGTCTTTACCTGCGGTGGCACTGGTGTAGTCTACAAGATCTTGGCCTACGGCTAAAAAGCCTTCACTCATGAGTTGTTTTGAAATGCTGTTGTAATCGTTAGACATGTCGACGGTGCCGCCGTTGCCGCCGACAAGATCACCTTGGTAGGCGAGGTCGAGAACACAGTTGTCAGAGGCAAAAATAGCTTTTGAGCCATCGGTTGTAAATCCACCTTCGCTAACAACACCATCAGAGAGGTTGTCATTAACCCATTCGTTTAAAGAATCCGCGGGATCATTCTTTTCGTTTTGAACAGGCGACAACCCTAAGAAAATATTATCTTGAAAGAGAAGTTGGCCGCCTTTACGGATGCTGGCAAAATCTTTCCAATAGTTTACAAACACATTGTTGAACATGTGAGACTTACCGCGACGTAACAAGGGAACGCGTCGTGCAGTGCTGCGCCCGGCGTCGTAAAAGCTTTCAGACGTTACGAATAAGTTGTTGTGCATGGTGGTTGTGATTTGTTCGTTGATTGTGCGGCTGTCACTCGAGCCATGCAGGGTAGAACGTTTAACATCAACAATGCGGTTGAATGAAATGGTGATGTTGTAGGCGCCCACTTTTACATCAAATGCAGAGTCGCCCGTAACGCGGAAGGTATTCTTATGAATCCAAATATCTTTTGACTCGCCGGTTGAGCGAAGCATATCTGGATCTAGGCCATGATCTTCTGTGTGGCCCGCACCCAAGAATTCAAGGTGAGTAACAATGACACTGTCTGATTTGTAGGTTGATGCACCGCTACTGTCCGCACCGATTTTGAAACCACTAAATAAGAAAGTCGCTTCACTACCGCGGCCATCGATGGTGGTATGGCCTGCAATCATCGGGTTACGGATAGGCAGGTTTTTGTCGTCTAGGCGATCATTAAAGAAGGTGTCGGCGCAGTTGGCTTCTGAAACGCCTTTATTGCGGCACCATAACGTGTGATCTAAACACTCTGCTTCAGAGGCGTTATCCAGTGCAGAAAGCACACTCGAGTCTGAACAGTGAAGGCGATACATGGCAATTGTGCTACCTGCTTTGAAATCGTCTTTGTCGAGCACGATCCAGTTCGGTGCTTCAGTGCTAATGGCATCAAGGATTTGTTTTTCTGGCAGCACGCCTGTGCCTTTTTTGATGACAACAAGGTTGCTGCCGCCATTCGAGTTGTAGCCGCCGCGAGCGTTCTGGCCATAACCTACTGGCTGGCCCAGTGATTCAGCAAGGCACTTCACGATTTCTTGGTTAGATCCTAGGCTGGACTCATCCCAATTGGTATTGTTGTTAGTTACCAAATCGATACAAGCAGCAGAAAGGTTGTTATTGTTGCCCAAATCCTCAGGTGGGTAGGGCGCGTCGACCACGAGGCCTGAAGAGCTCTGGCTACCTTCGCTTGAGGTTGTGGCGCTAGAGCTACTTTGTACTGGCGGTTGGCCAGCACAGTCGACAGTTTGGATGGCATTACCAGAGAGCTTAATGGAATCGACATTCGCAAGGCCCGAAGAGCCTGCTGCAGTCAGCAATAGCGTGTTGTCACCAGCGCTCACAGAAACTGGGTAAGATTCTTCTTGCCAGTTATCCCATGCACCCGTGTCACCCAGCATATAGTTAGCGCTGGCCTGACCGTCGATAGATAAAGCGCCGGGACGAGCTGAGCCACCACCGTTAGCGTAGCGAATCGTCGCTGTGATGGTTTGTGCGGTTGAGCTGTTGATTTTCCATTGAATCGTGGAGCCTGTGACATTCTCAGTATCCGCGAAGCCAGTGCCGCCGAAGCCCGCATGCTCAGTATCGATGACGCCAACCAAGCCGCAGAAGCCCGAGGTATTTTCTTCGATGGTAATGGTATTTGGTGTTCCGGCTGCTGATGAGCTGGAAATAGGCATCGATGAAGAGCTTTGAGGGTCTGGCCCTGAACCTACTGACGATTGGCTCGATGCTGTGGTTTGAGTTGATGAGCTTGCGGTTGGTGGCTCGCTTGCAACGCAACCCATAAGGCTCGATACAACCAAGCCTACTGCAGCTGAATAATATTTATTCATTATTTTCTAACCTATCTGATAAAGGAATTCGGGCACTCTGGTTTGGCACCATGTCACTGCTAGTATTACTAAATCTTTGCACAATTGGGGTGATCAACCTCTCATAATGGTCAGGCCAATTATCGAATTGATATTATATTGGTCATACACCACGTGAAGGGGTGTTTTTCTACCCAAATAGTAAGGTGGCTGACAGGCGGTTTTTGCAGAAGCTTGAGCGAGGGTGTTGTAGGTGTGAACTGTAGAGACAGCGAGGCTTTCCAATAATAGTCAGCGAATAAAAGCCTCCTTAGTATTCGACATGAATACCTGAATCCTAAGGTGTAAACGCAGGGCTCGTTATGCCACTTGTTGACCGGAGCTACGATAGTTGGGTTTTGCAAAAAGAAAAGGTCAAGCGGGAAATTTCGAAGCTGGAAAAAGAAGGCGTGGAAAGTGAATCGTGTGGTGAAGGCAAGTAATCAAAACAGAGGGTTCGCATTCTAAATTTTACGCAATAACTGGGATGAAAGTTATTCCGAGCTAAATCGTATACAGGCTAAATTGGTGTTATCGCCAAAAGGCGGCGAGCCAACACTTAACTAGCAACAATTAAGCATTCGCCAAGGTGCCGATAGCCGTTTAACAGATTTCTTGTATAAATTGCACTATTTACAATTTATCGATAATGCCTTTGTAAATAAAACAATGGCAGTGCTTGCGTTGGTTTCATTAACTGCGCTGAGTATTTTAGGAATTGTTATTTCTTACTCTTGAAAATAATCTTAAAACCCTGTTGTTTGTGGCCTTGCAGCCATTTTAGCGCGCTAATTAACCCAATAAGCTATAGCCGATTTTAAAACTGGCCGTGTATTTGCAATTCCCTTTTTACTACCGGCCTTTTTAAATTTCTAGTGGTCGGCTATGAACTAATAAAAGGGGTTTATTATGAGTCATTCTGCCGTATTGGATAGTCAGCCAACAGAAAGCGCCATAGACATTGGCGTTAACCGTGACGATAGAAAGCAGCTGGCCTATTTACTTTCTGAGTGCCTTGCCAATAGTTATTTGTTGTACCTTAAAACGCAGTCTTTCCATTGGAATGTGGTTGGGCCTATGTTTTATGGTTTGCACAATCTTACCGAAAAGCAATATCAAGATTTAGCCGATGCCATCGACACTATGGCCGAGCGTATTCGTGCTATTGGTTTTATGGCGCCGGGTAGTTTTGCGCAGTTTACCCAAATGGCTTCTATACAAGAGGAAGTCGGCACGCCAAATGCGCACGATATGATTGCGCAGTTGGCCGAAGGCAATGAGATTTGTGCTAAGAAATTACGCATTGCTGCTTTAGCTGCCGATAAAGTCGAAGACGTGAAAACGGCTGACTTGCTCACCGAGCGCATTGGCCAGCACGAAGAAAATGTATGGATGCTCAAAGCGATGCTGGCTTAACAGGCAACTTTATACCGGTAGGTTAGGGCGCATGTTGGGTAATGTCTGTGACCCATATAATTTCGCAAGCTCCCGCTCCGGTATCGCTGCGTGTCAACGAGCTGCGCCATTGCCATTGTGTGTTGGCGTCGTTTACGGCTACCAGCAACCCCTCTAGCGTGATAATGCTGCCTTGCTTAACGGCTAACAGCGCAGCGCGAATGCGGTCATCGGCAGGGATCAAATGCATGTTAGCGGCGCTTGTCGAAATTTCTGCGTGGGGTATAGAGAGCTGATCTGCTTGCCAGCGAAACCAACGCTGGCCTTGGCTGATGGATAAGTGCTGCAGTACATCCTCGTCAGACATGCGTTGCCAGCCGAGGGCAAAATCGATAGGGGATAAATCGGCCTCTTTGTCGAGCCAGTAGCGCTCGCGCGAAAGTACTTTGGCGGTAATCTCAAATTCGGCCAGCGGTGAGATGATGTAATTGCCTTTGTTAAAAGGTTTTGGCGTTTGAATAGCTGTTTGCTTAGGTGGCGCCGGCGCCAATGTGCCAGGCCCCAGAATAATGCGGTCTTGCGGCCACTTAAGGTATACCGCAAGTAGTAATAATCCAGCCCAAAACCAACGCGACATGGGTTGCTCTTATACTTAATTGGAACGTTGCTAACGGTTAAACGTTAGCGCTGTACTCAGTGTAGCTTAACGGCTTTGATTGTTTTTTGTGCAGTGGGCAGCTTGTGCCTATACTCAAAGGGTACATGGCATCGGGAGCTTGAAATGAGCAAGGGGCATATATTAGTTGTTGAGGACCATCCTGATAATCAGCAGCTGGTTAGGTGGATTCTTGAAGATGAAGCTTACGAGGTAACTTGCGCGGGTACAGCGGAAGAAGGGCTGTGTTTGTTGGAGTCTGGCCGCTATGACGCAGTGTTAATGGATATTAGCTTACCGGGGATAGATGGCCGAGAGGCCACGCGTATTATTCGTACTAACCCCCAGTTTTCGACCCTACCGGTATTTGCGCTGACAGCGCATGGGCTAGAGTCGGAGCAGGCTAGCATTTTGGCCAGTGGCGTCACAGGTTTGCTGACCAAGCCAATTGATGAGGTAGAGCTAATTGCTTGCCTAGAGGGGGTAGGGCATTCGTAGCTATTCTTGAGCTTGCGTGCGTCATTCTATAAATGCCAAGTTAAATAAAAAGCTATTAGGTTAAAAGTTGCTGCTCTAAAACGTAAATGCGATGCCGATACTTTGCTGCATAAGGTTGCCCACAGATAGTTCGCTGTATTGTAGGCGGTAGTACATTTCAAAGGTTTGTCCCATGGGAATGCCAAGCTTTAAGCCTGCAACAGGGCGCGTGCTGGTTATTTTGATCTCCTCTTCTGCTCCCGAATTCAAAAACATACCTTCAGTAAAATAAAGCCGCGTGTGCTGTATGCCTAGTAATGGCGTAATGGAAAAGTTTTTGCCCACGCGCCATTCGTAACCTGCGCGAACGAATACTCCATCGTAACTGTAGTGGTCAAAGGTGCCGCCGAATAAGGTATCGGAGCCATGGACAAAACCAGTTTCGGCAACAAAACCGTTTGCTTCGCGCATTTTGACGTAGGCAGAGCCGCCTAAGGCGTCGCCATCATCGCTGATATAGTCGTTAGCGGTTAGCCCGCTGTTATTGTCCAGCTTCAGGTTGCTGCGAGTAAGATCAATACCAAAGCCAAAGTCGGCTTCAAAGGCATAGGTAGTGAGAGCCAAGGGAGTTAGTGTGGCGGCCAAGACAAGGCTAGAGATAAAGCTTTTCATGTTAATCCTTTAAAAGAGTAATGCGTTGATCAGATTATTTTAGTAGGGCTTAATCGAAGCTGAACAACTCGCGGTATGATGTTGGCCTAATTGTTTAAAGGCAAAATGAAGTATGACGTTGGAACAAATGATACTGATCGTTTTGGTGGGTTTTGGTGTTTGGATATTTTGGCGCCAGCTGGCTATTCGCGAGCTAGCCCTTAGGCACGCTAATGCGGCTTGTAGTAAGGCCGATGTGCAGTTGTTAGACCAAAGCATAGGCTTATCTAAACTGCGGCTTTCGAAACTGACTGGCGGCGGCTTGGGCTTGCTACGTGAATACCGCTTTGAATTTACCAGCACCGGCGAGCAACGCTATGTTGGGCGCATTTTTATGGTTGGACAAACGCTACAGCGGGTTGAAATGGACGCCTTTCGCGAGCCAATTTAGCCGCTTGGTACAGGCTGAACTTTAAGTTCACTTAGGGGCCAAATTAACCGGTTTGGTCGGTTGTTGCTGGTGCCCCGTTTTAGGTGCGCAAACGTTAACGCAGGCTTAGGCCCGCCCCATTCATTCAATACTGATTAAGATGATCGCTATGCGAAAAATTATTATTGGGTTATCCATTGTCATTGCTGTACCTGCAGTTATCGCGGTTGCAGCCGTTGTATTTGTATTAACACTGGACCCAAATCGGCTTAAACCCATCATTAAAGATGCTGCAGCAAAGCAAGGTCTGGCGCTTAATTTAGCCGGCGATTTGCAGTGGCGTTTTTACCCTAATGTAGGGCTGGAAATTGCCGATGTTGAGGTACGCAATGCCGAGACTCAGCAGTCTTTAGCGCGGTTGGGTTCGGCGGCCATGTCAGTTGCAGTTAAACCGCTTTTACAGCGCAAGATAGAAGTAAACGGCATTGATGTTGATGGCGTGGCACTTAATTACTGGTTGGGTGGCGATGGCGCGAGCAATTGGCCAGTGTTTACAGACCCTTCTGCTGTCGATACCGATGCGCCAGAGGTGGATCAGCAAGCCCCTAGCTTGAATATTTCATCGCTTAAGTTGACTGAGCTTGCCGTCAATTACCGAGACGCTAATGGCATTGCTACCGAACTATCGGGTCTCAATATTTATGCGCAGGGTTTTAACCTACAGGGTTACAGTTTTAAAACGCAGGTTAGCGGCAACCTGAAGTATGCGAATTACCCGCTAATAGCTTTAGATGCCAAAGGTGGCCTGTCGCTTGATTTAGGTGATGAGCGCTTAGTTGTAGAGGCCCTTATGGCCTCATTAATTGTGGATGGTAAAGATACCGCAATATCGCAAGCCAACGCCAAGCTAAATACTCAGTTAGATGCCGATATCAGCTGGGCAGCGGGGGTGGATATAAAGGCTATGGTCAAAGGTGATACGCGCGATATTCGTTCACTGCTGGAGCAGTTAGGGCATGCGCTACCGCCAACACGCAGTGCCGAGGTTTTTAAAGCATTTGCTCTGGAGACTCAGGTTGTGATGAGCGCTAACAGTGTGGCGCTCAGAGACACGATTGTGAAGCTTGACCAAGCGACGCTAAGTGGCGAGTTAATGCTTAAGCACTTTGAACAACCCGAAATTAATGCCAATTTGTCGTTAGATAAAATAGTGGTTGACGCTTACTTGCCCCCGCCTACGACGACGCAAGAGGCTGCTAAACCAACCGTACCAACGCCCCCAGCGCCTTTACCGCTAGAGCTAATACGCAGTTTGAATGTTACTGCTGCGGTAGATGTTGGAGAGCTTGAGGTTAGTGGCGTTAAGGCGAATGCAGTCCATGCTTCTGTGGTTGCGAGTAATGGCATAGTTAAGCTGAAACCCTTTGGTTTAATGTTGGCCGGTGGTCAAGTTGGGGCAGAAATGACCTTTGATGCCCGTAAACCGAGCGCACATTTAGAGGGGCTTGTCACAACAAAAGGCGTGATGGTCGACAACTTATTAGAGCAGCTCGCGCAGGAGCCTATATTGGCTGGCGCCCTAAACAGCGAGGTTAAGTTTACTTCTGCCGGTACAACGGATGCTGCTTTGGCGAATAATTTGCAGGCAGATATCGATGTGGGCTCAACGCATATCAAGCTGACAACGATCAATATTGAAAAACGTTTTTGCGAGGCGGTAGCGCTCTTGAAGGGCAAGGCGGCCAGCGAAAATGACTGGCCGGTTTATAGCGAACTCGCTCCGCTTAAGCTCAAGGCCCGCTATATCGATGGCAAGGTTATTTTGGAATCCCTCAGCGCAGAAATCCAAAAGCTGCAAGCGCAAAGTACGGGCGAGCTTGACATCAAATCGGGTGATTTTCGCTTCCCGCTTGATGTGCGTTTGGCCGAGTTTGCAACTAGCCTTGAGGGCTGCGTTATCGTTGATGAGAAGTGGCGCCAACGCAGTGTGCCGCTAAGGTGCAAGGGTAACTTGGCGGATATTGGCGCTAAAACGTGTTTGCCGGACGGCCCGCGCATTACCGAGAAGCTAAAAAACCAAGCCAAAGAAGAGATAAAAGAAGAGCTTGATAAAGCAAAAGACAAAATAAGTGATAAAGCGGAAAAAGAAACGGATCGTTTTTTAGAAAAGCATGTCGAAGAAGGCGACGTAGAAAAGTTGAAAGATACTGTTAAAGATTTGTTTAAGCGCAAGTAAGCTAATAATTAATTGACCTAAAGGGACTATATTTTTATTGGAAATTGGATCTACACTTAGTGTGTATGAACGAATAAATACGCACTAGTGCGCCTGTATTCGGTATAAGTTTAAGTGCGCGCATAGCGAGTAAGGTCTGGATATTGTCAGTTGGAATATTTCTAATAATAACCAACTTGTTGGCAAAGTGAGCAGCGCGGCGGGTTGTAAATTTAATTTCCGCCATTATTGTCATTAAAGTGAAAAAAAGTAATGCAAGACCCTTGCATTTTTAAGCAAAAGGCAACACATTGTTAATGAACCTCAGCAAAAGGACAGACAAGTATGCAAATTAATCTTTCCGGTCATCATGTTGATATTACAGACGGCATCCGTGAAGCAGTTGATACCAAGTTTACTAAAGTCAGTGGGCATCACCCGCAGCTTGGTGAGGTGGCAATTACCGTCACCGTCGACAAAAACGAGCAGAGTGTAGAAGCGAAAGGTCAATACATGGGGGCTCCGGTTGTTGTTCAGTCATCGGATAAAGATATGTACGCGGCAATAGCGGCAGCGGCGAAAAAGTTCGATTCTGCGCTATCCCATCGCAAGGGCACCACCCAATCGGCGAGGCACGCATAGCGTAATATTTAAAAAGTGCTCAAGCAGTACTTAAATCGTACTTAAAGCGAATCAGCATAAAAAAAGGAAGCCTTGGCTTCCTTTTTTTATGCATAAAGATTATCTCACTAAAGTGTGTATTTTACCGCCACTATAACCATACAAAAAATAGGAGTTTCGTCACCGTAAGCCGCATTTCATCTCCAAGCCAAAGCCTGTTGTCTACACTGAATAAATGACATAAATGCGTAGAATGACCATGGATTGCCTGCCTTGTTTGCCGATGTGCTCGCTCCCCCTCCTAGACAGTGGGCGTGCTGGTGCGTGGGTATATCGCGGTGGCGTTAAAGGCGGTTTTGGCGCATTGCGTTATGTAGCCTCCCTCTGCTCCTTTGTCCGGTGCGGTCTATGCTGAGCTGGTCGCGAGAACATAAAGCTCAAGACGTTCGCGATAATTATCCGCTACGGGTTGCAGTTATGTGGGTAGTGCTAGCTATCCATATGAGCCTTATGTGGCCTACAGATCTTATTCCCGCCTGGTTTTGGGGAGTGATTTTTATACACACACTGGTGTGGCCGCATCTTGCTTATTCGCTTTCCTCGCGGCGCGCCCACGAATGTTATAACCTGCTATTTGATATCACGATGTATGGCATGTATGTCGGGGTGTGGGGCTTTAACCCGTTTTTAGCTGCGGTATTTGTGGCGACAAGCAACTTAACTTTAGTGTCGTTAGGGGGAATGCAGCTGCTGTTTTGGGCTGTTAATGTTCAGATTGTTGGGGCATTAATTGGTGGCTGGATTACGCAATATTATTTCCGGCAAAATTTAGCCCTAGTACCAATGCTAATTGCAACGGTTGGTTTCTTCAGTTTTATGGTCGGCGTGGGTTGGTTGATGAACCGTATTCACCGGCGTTTACATCATACCCGCAGCCATTTAAAAGAGCAGCACGAAGAGCTATCGCACATTAATCAGCTGGCCCTAGCGGTTAATAGCCAGTTAACCATTGATAGCATTATCCAGCGCCTGCTAGATGCCCTCGAGCAGCTATACCCGATGGAGGCGGTGTACTTTTTATCTTTCGAGCCTAGCGCCAATAAATTAGTTATTGCCGGTATTTATGGCGAGGCAATCTCCTATCGGGAGCGTTCACAATTTGAAGCGCTGGAATTTGATTTAGATGCCGATGCCGACAGTATTTTTGTAATGGGTTTACAGCAACGCAGAGTCATCAATATTGGCCATTTACACCCTGATCTTGTCAGCGCTGGGGCGGCAATAGATAAACGCCTGTACGATATTAAGCCCAGTTTGTCGTTAATATATTTCCCTGTATATATCGAAGATACCGTAGTTGGGGGGCTGGCTTTTATCAATCATAAATATCACTGCTTACTCGAGAAAAAAGATATTCGCCGAGTATCGGATTACCTTGTGCAAGTGGGCACAGCGATTAAAAATGCGAATCTCATCCGGCAGCTACAGCAGGCAAAGGAAGAAGCATTAATTGCGCAGAAAAAAGCCGAGGCTTCTGAAGAGGCAAAAAGTCGATTCCTTGCAAACATGAGCCACGAAATTAGAACGCCAATGACTGCAATACTCGGTTACTCCGAGGCCTTGCAAGAGCCGGTAGTATCGGTAGAAGAGCGCTTAAAGTTTGTTGATATTATTATGAATAGCGGCCGCCACTTGCTTTCTATGATTAACAATATTCTCGATATCTCAAAGATAGAAGCGAGCAAGGTTCATATTGAAAATATTGGCATTGATGTAGTGCATTTGATGGGCGATATTGAAAGTTACTTAAAACTAAAAGCCCAAGAGAAAGGCTTAGAATACCGTGTAACGATCAGCTACCCCGTGCCAGAACGCATAGTGAATGACCCTACGCGATTAAGGCAAGTGTTGTTAAACCTTTGCAATAATGCCATTAAATTTACTGAGCAAGGCTGTGTAAGCTTGTCGCTTAGTTGGCCGCAGAAAAACTTACTCAGTGTGAGTGTCAGGGATACCGGCATTGGTATGACGCCACAAGAGAGCGAGGCCGTTTTCGAAGCGTTTACCCAAGCCGATAGTTCCACAACGCGAATATATGGCGGTACCGGTTTGGGTTTAACCATTTCCAAAAGTTTAGCGATGCTGATGGGGGGGAGCTTAGAGGTCGTTAGTGAAAAAGGCGTAGGGAGCACGTTTACGCTAACGGTTGATACTGGCGATAAGTTAGGGCCGTTAATCGAATCACCTAATTCTTGGCAGTTATTGCAGCGCCGACAATTTTCGCAAGCAGGCAAGCACCAAGTTCCTGCGCTTTCTGGGCGTGTATTGGTAGCCGAGGATAACCCCGTTAATCAGCAAATTATTAAAAGGCTGCTAGAGCAAGTGGGCCTTAGTGTGGAATTGGTGAGTGATGGCAAGCAAGCCGTCGAAAAGGCAAAAGTGGGCGTTTATGATTTGATTTTTTTAGATATGCAAATGCCGGTTATGGGAGGCGAGGCCGCTGCGCGCATAATTAAGGAGTCGGGTTTATCGACACCGCTAGTGGCCTTTACTGCAAATGTAATGACGCATCAAATTCACAGCTATTTTCAGTCGGGTTTTATTGATGTTGTGGAAAAGCCGATTGATAAAGACAAACTTTATTCATTACTAACACACCTACTTAAACCGGCTTCTTCACAGCTAAAAAATGTTCTTATCGTCGATGATGACGAAATTAACGCGATGATATTAACTCGGCAAGTTAAAAATTATAGTGAAACGCTAACCGTCCTACAGGCGAGCAATGGGGAAGAGGCTTTAGCTAAAGTCGAAAGCTCGGCGGTTGATCTTATTTTTATGGATATGGAAATGCCGGTAATGGGCGGCATAGAAGCTACCCAAAAGTTACGGCAAGGTGGTTTTGTAAGGCCTATTTATATGGTGACGGGGAATGTCGATGTCGAGCATAAATCGTTGTGTTTGGCGGCAGGTGCAACAGGGCACCTGCCTAAGCCACTGGATAAGAAAAAAGTACGCAGCGTTTTAGAACTATACTAAAACGCCTTCTTCGCTACTTTGTTACCTCTGTATTAGCCATTTCTTTTTCCAAGCGCATTTCCAGCTGCTTTGGTGAGCCGGTATTTTTGGCTAGCAGGTGATACATGATTGGCACAATCGTTAAGGTGAAAAAGGTCGCTGCAATAATGCCCGTTAACACCACAATACCAATTACGGTACGTGTTTCTGCGCCAGCACCAGAAGATAATACCAGTGGCAGTGCACCAAAGGCCGTTGTAATTGCCGTCATAATAATAGGGCGTAAGCGTTGGCCTGCAGAGGTAATTATTGCCTCGTCAAAATTAACACCTTGATCGCGTAATTGATTGGTGAATTCAACAATCAAAATGCCATTTTTGGCGGCTAGCCCTACCAGCATAATAATCCCTATTTGGGAATAGATATTCAGTGATTGACCAAAAACATACAAGCCAATAAGTGCGCCCATAATGGCTAATGGCACGGTTAGCATAATAATAAAAGGGTGCACATAGCTTTCAAATTGTGCAGCCAATACTAAAAATACAACCACTAAAGCTAGCGCAAAAATAAAGTAAATAGATTGCCCACTGTCGCGTAGATCCTGGGATTGCCCTTTAAAGCTGATAACGGCTTCTGCCGGTAGATGCTGTTTGGCTAAGTCTTCTAGGTAGGTAATGGCTTCGCCCAATGTATAACCATCTGCTAGGTTGGCTTCCAGCGTAATCGCACGCATGCGATTGTAGCGGTTAAGCGTATTTGCATCAGCACCTTCGTTAATACTTACAACACTATCGAGGGGAATAAGTTTATTGGTATTGCGGCTGCGAACAAAAATATTGGCCATATCCATTGGGGTGTTCTGTTGAGAACGCTCGCCTTCAATAATAACGTCGTATTCTTCGCCGCGATCTAAGTAAGTGGTTACGCGGCGCGAGCCTTGCAGTGCCGCGAGGGTATTACCGATTTCCTCGGCGCTAATACCCAGGTCGGCAGCGCGCTGCGTTTCAATATTAACCAATACCTGGGGTTTTGTTTCTTTAAAGTCGTGGTCAAGGCCAAGAAGGCGAGGGTTTTCGCTGGCATGTTGAATCATGATGTCTCGCCAGTTTGCGAGCTCATCATAATTACTGCCGCCAATAACCAGTTGCAGCGGTTTACCAAAGCCGCGGCCTAACGCTTGGCGCATGACAGGGAAGGCGCGCACGCCGGCTAAATCGCCAAGGCGTTTTCGTACATCGCCCATAATGGTGAAGGCCGATCGTCTATCTGCCCAGTCTTCCAAAACAATAATCACAAACCCGCCAGAATAATCTGCAGTACTGCCAAAGCTGCGCGGTGTGCGAATAAGTAAGCGTTTAACTTCGCCGCTGTCGACCATTGGCATTAATCGTTTTTCGATTTCGTCCATGTATTCTTGCGAATATTTAAAACTAGAGCCTTCTGGCGCTGACACCATAACAAAAAAAGCACCGCGATCTTCTTTGGGCGTAAATTCACTGGGCACGTGTTTGAATAGCCAAATGCAGGCACCAAGTGATAATGCTAAGCCAACAAAGGTAATTGCAGGCCTTTTTATGCTGTGGTTTAAAAACGCTTGGTATTGATCGCGCAATTTACCCAGAACATTATCAACCACAGAGGTTATGCGGCTGGGTTTATGGTTTGGGCTGAGTAATTTTGAGCACATCATGGGTGAAAGTGACAGCGCAATAATGGAGGAAAAAGCAACCGCTGCCGACATGGCGATGGCGAACTCAGTAAAAAGTTTACCCAAGTCGCCTTCTAAAAAGGTAATGGGTAAAAAGACAGAAATTAATACGGCCGTGGTGGCAATTACCGCAAACGAGACTTGTCTTGCCCCTAAAAAAGCGGCGACTAATGGGGTTTCGCCTTCGGCAATTCGCCGGTGAATATTTTCGAGCATAACAATAGCGTCATCAACGACCATACCAATGGCCAATATCATGGCCAGTAGCGTAAGCAGGTTGATGGTAAAGCCGAGCATAAATAAAACAATAAATGTGCCCATTAATGAAACCGGTACGGTCACTGCGGGAATAAGTGTTGCGCGCACATCGCCTAAGAATAAAAAAATCACTACAATTACCAAACCCATTGCAATAAATAAGGTTTGGTAAACCTCTTTAATCGATTGCTCAATAAATACAGAGCTATCGTAGCTGGGTAAAAGCTCGGTGCCTTGCGGTAGATCTTGATTCACATCCTCTAACAATGCGCGTGCGGCGCGTGCTACTTCTAAGGTATTTGCGGTGGATTGTTTGGTAATGCCAACGCCGACCATGGGGACGCCATTGCCGCGAAACGATTTGCGGTGTTCCTCTGCGCCTAATTCAATACGGGCGACATCGCCTAAGCGCACAATATAATTATTGTTTTTGGTAATAACGATTTCTGATATTTGTTCTGGTGTGCGATAGGCGCGTTCTAGCCTAACGGTAAATTGGCGTTGCTCTGACTCTACACTACCGGCTGGTAGCTCGATATTTTCGCGGCGCAGTGCTTGTTCTATATCGGTGACGGTTAAGCTGCGTGCGGCCAGTGCATTGCGATCTAACCATATGCGCAGGGCGTAATCTAAGCCGCCGCCTACCCGTACACGGGCTACGCCATCTAGCACACTAAACCGGTCGATAAGGTAGCGGTTGGCGTAGTCTGTTAGCTCCAATAAATTCATTCGGTCGCTAACAAGGTTAAACCACATAATGGTGTCGTCATCGGCGCCGGCTTTAGAGACTTCCGGCGGGTCGACATCGGCGGGTAAGTTTTCAAGTACGCGTGCAACGCGGTCGCGCACATCATTAGCCGCGCCGTCGATATCGCGGTTAATATTAAATTCAATACTCACTCTCGAGCGTCCGTCTTCACTACTCGAAACAATATTTTTAATGCCTTCAATACCGGATATGCGATCTTCAATAATTTTGGTGATTCTGCGTTCTACTACGGCCGCTGCTGCGCCGCGATAATTGGTATCTACAGTAATTACGGGGGCATCGATATCGGGATATTCGCGCAAGGGTAGGCGGTCAAAGGCGACTAAACCAAAAGCCAAAATTAATAAACTAATTACCGATGCAAAGACGGGCCGCTTAACAGAGATGTCGGTAATAATCATGCGGCATTACTCCGCCACTCTTCGATTTGTGGGGAAACCTTAATGCCGGGTTGAACCTTTAGTAAACCTTGTAAAACTATGTTTTGGCCTGTTTTTAGGCCGTCAATAATTTCTACTTGGCCTTTTTGTCGCTCGCCAATTTTAACGGCGGTTTCGCTGGCCGTATTATTTTGGTCGATGGTGTAAACGAAGTGTTGGTCACCGCGCATAAATACCGCTTGCTCTGGTACCAATAGGGCTGGTCGCTGTGCATTAATAATATCGAGTGTTAGCAGCATGCCGGGGCGTAACTTTCGGCCTTCGTTAGATAGCGTAGCTCTAACGCGAATACTTCGGCTAACGGGGTCTACTCGGGAATCCAGTGTTTCTATAACACCCGTGAAATTTTCTTTAGGGTAAGCAGCACTATGAGCTGTTAATGTTTTCCCTGTGGTCATTAGGCTCAAATGTTTTTCGGGGACATCGAAGTTGATATGCAGTTTGTCGATAGCATCGAGGGTGGTAATCACATCGCCTGGGCGTGCTAGCGCGCCCACACTTAAATTGCGCAGGCCGAGTACGCCGTCAAAGGGAGCAACAAGCTGCCGCTCGGCGAGGCGAGCGTTTATTTCGGCAATGCGGGCACGGGCTTGGTCAATTAACGATTGCCGGCTGTCTAGCTCAGAAGACGGAATCGATTTTTTGCGCACAAGGTCTTCAATGCGGTCGTATTCGCGCAGTTGCTCTTTTAACTCGATCTGAGCACCTTGAAGCAGTGCTTGCTCCTCGGCTTTTTGCAGCTCCACCAAAACGGTACCTTGTGTTACCGATTGCCCTTCCTGCATAGGCAGGGCTGTAACTCGTTCGGTAATTGTACTGGTAACATCAATCGATTCGAGTGATTCGGTTGTGCCGATGGCTTGCAGGCTTTGCGTCATTGTCTTGGTTGTGACGGTGTGAAGCACAACCCCTGGCGCGCTATTGGGGCGCGGTTTTTCGCTTGTTGAGCTGTAATAGCGCCAGCCAACGGCCCCAAGTGTGATGACTAAAATCAAAAATCCAATGGTACGCATACATCCCCCAGGAATAAAAAGTCAGCACGATGAGAGCTGGTAGTTTTGTAAAGGTTCCATTGTGCCATGCTTTTAGGCAATTTTAATTAGGCCTTAGCCGGCACCCAAGCCTGATCATACGTAACGGTGCGCGCGCTGGGTTTGTGGAAGTATCTCTTTAGTTGCATTCTGATGAGGAGTTTTTGCTGTGCGGTGTTCCATAGGTGTGCGCTAGCGTTTGGGCCATGAGCCTAGCTAGCCCTTACTTAAGCGCCTAGGGCGTGCAAAAACTACTAAAGGACCACCACGATGGCAATAATTAAAAAGACTTTATTCACCGGCGCGCTGCTTATGCCCGCGACATATGCGCAGGCTCATATTTATTGGGATAGCAATGGCAATGTTCCCCCGCGCAACTTAACCGGAGTCAGTTGTGGTTCTCGAGGAGACTCCCCAGCCGTTTTTAAATCGGGCGCCCGTATTACAGTAACCTATAACGTGGCCGTCAAGCATGGCGATACCGTTAAGGTTGAGTTCTCTCCAGAAAACAGCGCAGGCTTTGATCAGCATGTTTTATTGGAAACACCAGCGGTGGCTGGCTTTAATGATGTGACAATTACATTGCCGGATATCGAGTGTAGCGATTGCACTTTAAGGGTTTGGGAATCTGGCTATCAATCTTGTGCGGATATTCAGCTTAGCGCCAGTGGTTTACACGATGGTAGCGGGGCAGATACGCAGCCACCTGCACAAGTTCATAATTTTTCTGCTCAAGTAGCCGATAAAAATATTGCGCTAAGCTGGGAAAATCCAGACGAGGATTTTTACAAAGTTATTATTTTTCAATCTGATACAGAGGTAATGTCCGCGCCAATTAATGGCAATAGTTACAATGCCGGTGACCAATGGGGCAGCGCTGTTGTGGTTTATTCCGGTAAAGCGAGTGATGTGGTTATCCCAGAACTTATGCGCAATACCGACTACTACTATAAAATTTTTACAGCGGATACAAGCTTGAATTATTCGGCAGGCACAGCATTGCAGGCAACGACAACAGACTTAGGTAATAGCCAGCCCGAAGCGACGCTTACAGTTATGCAAAATAATGTTATTACCGCGCAAGCACTTACCGGTGCTGGCAATGTTTATGTACAAGCGGCAATTCACGACTTTGATGTGGATGATTTTCATACCTTGGATTGGAGTGCAACCGATTACCGGTTAATGGATGTTAATAGCGAGGAAGCAATGTTTGAATTTGACCCAAGCCAATTAATGCCCGGCGATTATGCCGTCACTTTAACCGTAACCGACAATGGCAATCCTCCTTTTAGTGATACTCAAACAATTATGGTTAATGTTCAGCCTAGCGAGGTTAGCGCATCGAGTGAAGGCGCCGCTTTAGTTCCTGATGATAATGCTTCCGGTGGTAGCGTGAGCCTTTTGAGTTTAATTTTTATGGCGCTGTTGTCTTTAGGGTGCGGTATTAAAGGTTTGATTGGTATTAATAAAGGGCAACTATAAAATTAAATAATCACCGTTGGAATGTAAAAATCCGCCTTTACGGCGGATTTTTTATGGGCGCTATTCGCGCGAGTGATAACTTACATTGGCTAACTTAGTGGGGCGCGGGCACAGGGTCGTTAGCGTGCGGGTATACGTAGTCCATACCGCGGTTGGCTGCTGCCTTAGCGTGGCAGCTGGTACATGTTGGCGAAAGTGATGGCCCTTGTGATGTAATGCTGCTGGCATCGTTATTCAGAATAAACCACTCCCAATTGTTATTGGCTGGGTCGTAATCACCACCGCGTTTTACCATGGCAACAATTCGCGTTGTATTGCCTGTCGAATCAAAAACCTGTTTTACAAAAGTAGTGCCTACGGGGTATTGACCCTCTTTAAAAATATAGGGGCTAGCGTGGCCTTGCTTTTTGTAGGTTTTGCGATTGTGGCCACCGTGTACGGAGCCTGTGCCTTTTTCATCGCCAATTAATGGCCAGGTTTTAAAGTGTTTTAAATCGTGAATGGTTGTAGTGACTTCGCTGGGTTTTGTAAAACTATAATCAATGCCGGCGCTGCCTGTTGCTTTGGCATGGCATACATTGCAGGCGCCATTTTTTAATTCGGCAGAGCGCTTGCTAATTTTTCCTTCGTGCGTCAGTTCTAACCATTCCCAGCCGTTGTGGTCGGGGTTGAAGTTACCGCCGCGCTTAACCATGGCTAATACGCCGCCGGCATCTGCGAGTTTTTTAATGCCTTTGGTTGTGCTAAAGGTTTCCTTAATAATTACGCTGCCAATGGGGTAATAGGCATCGTGCAGCATTTTATGGGCTTTTTCATTTTGAAACACGGCGCGAACGTAATCGGGTTGTGCATTGCCGTGTGCTTCGCCAATAAAAGGGTTATGGTTGCCTAGCACGTAGTCTGCAAGGTGCCAATTCTTATAATTGCTAAAGGTCGCGTTACTGGCAATATATTCTGTTTTTTCGGCGTGTGAATTAAAAACGGCATCGCTGTGTTTGAATACATGATCTATGCCTTTTTCACCTGTAGCTGCACTATGGCAAGCATTGCAATCGGTAAGGGCACCGCGCATCGATTCACCCGCGTCATTCACCACAACTTTAGAGGCATCGTGTGGGTCTAGGATAAAGTACTCCCAGTGCGCGCCTTCGGGATTGAATTTTCCGCCGCGCTTCACCATGGCAACGAGTTGTTCGACTTTGCCATCTTTTGTGATTTCTTTAATCAGTGTTGTACCTGTGGGGTAGTGCATGTTGCCG
Source organism: Marinagarivorans cellulosilyticus (assembly GCF_021655555.1). Lineage (NCBI taxonomy): Bacteria > Pseudomonadati > Pseudomonadota > Gammaproteobacteria > Cellvibrionales > Cellvibrionaceae > Marinagarivorans > Marinagarivorans cellulosilyticus. The sequence goes on from NZ_AP023086.1 coordinate 622,155, forward strand.
TGCTTGTCGGGGTAAGCCAATCGTTGTTTTTGGAAGGTGCGGCGTAAGTCGGCGTTATCGATATGAGCCCAGCCGTCTAAATTCTGTGGGGTGGTGTTGTAATCAATTAATTCCCAGTTTTTATAGTCTTTAAAAATATGAGTATCTATCTCGTATTCGCTGCGGGCAAAGACAAAGTCGTTGCCTCCGTTACCGGCAAGCTCATGGCAAGATACACAGTTTTTGTCGGCTGGGCTTTGGCCTTGAGCCAAGACCGATTTTAAATCGTTGTCTAAAATAAACCATTCCCAACCTTCCGCATAATCGTAAGCGCTGCCACCGCGTTTCACCATGGCTAATAGCCCGCCGGTGGGTGCGAGTGTTTTTATCAAACCGTGTTCGCTATGGGCAAAAGTGAATGTCTCTTTAACGATAATAGAGCCAATCGCAAATTCGCTATCGCCTTTGCTTTGGTAAGCGGTAGCGTTCATAAAGGTTTTGCGCATGTAATCGTCGCTGTTACTCGCCTCGCCTAAATGTGCACCGCCGAGGTATGGGTGCGTTGCGCCAATGCTGTAATCCGTTTCATGCCAGTCGCTGTAACCTATAAAGTCGCTAATTACGGCTTTAAATTCGTGGGGGGCAGGCGTGCTACTGGAGTGCCCGTGGGACATCATTGAATGCGCTTCGCTGCTAGAGCTTGGCATCATACTCGATGAGTTTTGGTGCAACGCGCTGGAGGATGACATTGCCATGGACGAAGAGTCGCCCACACTAACGGTAATCGGTTTGCCGTCGCAAGCGACGATAGTGGAGGCGAGCAATGCCACGCTGGCTAATTTCGCCAATGGAGCTTTGCCTTTTATTGCAAAGTGCTTCATGTTTGAGTCCTTTTGGTGTGTGCGTGTAGTTTGTTACACGCGGGGCTTTCTATTTGTTGTATAAGCAAGCCAAATAACACGGGCTGTCAGCCTTATTGGCTACAGTTGTGTAACACCGCTGTTTCAGAGTTCCTCAATAAAAGCGTAATTTAATTTGGGGAGGGGGGGGCTGTTATACGGTTTGCGTTTTCAGGTGAGCTTCCCATGTATTATGCGCAAGCCTTTTATTTATCGACCTAAAACAAAATAGATCTTTATGAATACACTGATTTTTAATGTTAACGATCTCGCGTTACTGTTGTTAATTGCGCAAAGTGGCTTGTTAACGTTGATTTTATTACTGGTGCGGGAAAAGGCCGGAACAGGTAACGGCTTGTTGGCGGGCTTATTAATGGCTTTTGCATTACAGGCATTAGATACCTTGATGTACTGGAGCTTGCCGCTTAAAAGTGCAGTGGCTAGTGCGGGGGTATGGCCGTTTTGGTTATTTAAGTGGGTGCCGTTTGTGCAGGGGCCGCTGTTGTATGCCTATGTGCGCACGCGTATTGCGGGAGATAGCCTGAGCTGGCGGCGCGACAGCAAGCATTTTATACCGGTATTACTTTACCCATTATTAGTAGCTGTGATTTTTTGGCAGTTGCGTGGCGGTAATTTGGAGCAAGGCATTTATGCCTATGGCGCATGGTTCGCAAGCGAGGTTTTTATCCTGATGCTGTGGGGCTATAAAGTTAGCGCG